>CAZAAC010000001.1:0-56171 GCA_964483155.1 uncultured Lachnospiraceae bacterium
CAGATAAGGATATTTCTTATATTTAACACTTTTATCCATAATATGTGTGTATTAATTTCGAAATATTTAATAATTTTTATGATGACGATTATAATTTTGTGTGTTATAATCGTTCCCGAGACAATGATAGGCATTGTTTTTGACAGAAAGAGAGGAATTACAGCTATGAAAAAGAGAAATCTATTGCTACTTGTTGCATTAAGCGGCGTTATAATGTTAGCAGGTTGCGGTAAAGACAAGGTTGAGACACCTGAAAATGTTATTGCAGAACCCGTTATTGAAGTTGTTACCGCTGATCCCGTATCAGATAATGTTGTTGTAGAAGAAGAATCACGTGAGGGCATGTATCGAAGTGAACTTACAAATGAATGGATTGATGAAGCCCTTCAGAAACAGAGACCTATCGCTGCTATGGTTGATAATGAAAAAACAGCATTGCCTCATTATGGATTATCTACGGCAGATGTTGTTTATGAAATCACAAACAGTACACAGAACGATGGTGTTACCCGCTTTATGGTTCTAGTAAAGGATTGGGGAAGTATTCAGCAGCTTGGTAGTATCAGAAGCGTTAGACCTACAAACCTTCAGTTAATTCCAGAATGGAATGCTGTTGTTTGTCATGACGGTGGTCCTTTCTATATTGATGACTATTTGGCTAAAGATTATGTTGAAAATTTCAGTGGTACTTTCTCACGTGTAGATAATGGTAAGTCGAGAGAGTTTACAGAATATATCCTTCCTGGAGATTTGGATAAAAACTTTAGCAATAAGGGATATGATATCGAATATAATGATTATTATCCAGGTCCTCATTATCAATTTGCTTCAGAAACTACGCCTGTTGATTTATCTTCTGATTCAGCAGCGAAGGCTTGTACACATATTGATATGCCTTATAAGCACAACAAACCTTATCTTGATTATAACGCAGAAGATGGTTTGTATTATTACTCTGAATATGGTGCAGCTCATGTTGATCCAGGCAACAATGATCAACAGTTGGCATTCAAAAACCTTTTAATTCAGAATGCTCGTTATGTAGAGTTTGATGAACATGGTTATATGATGTTCCACTCTATCGATTTTGATCGCGAGGGATACTACATCACTAATGGTAAAGCTGTTCCTATTACATGGTCAAAGGGTGAAGAGTTAGAAGTAACACATTACTACTATGAAGATGGAACTGAAGTTACATTGAATACTGGTAAAACTTATGTCGCACTTGTTCCTGATGACATTTGGAGTGATTTAGTAATCGAATAGATATCACGTTCACCCTCTGGGTTTATTAAAAAAAGGATTGTACCTGCATTTTGCAGATACAATCCTTTTCTATTTATAAAAACGCTATGTCAAAATTCCTCTGAATGCCTCTAATAGAAGAGACATGTCGGGCGCAATAGAAATGGGAGCACCCGTTGCCTTAATAGCATTTGCTGTATCCTTGAGTCCATTGCCCGTAACGATACTTACAACAGATGCATTTTTTGAGATGAGCCCCTGTTCAACAGCTTTCTTTATACCTGCGGTACCGGTCGCACCAGCAGGCTCAGCGAACACACCACTCGTTGCCCCGAGTTGTTTCATGGCAGATAATATTTCCTCATCAGAAACATTTACAACCACTCCATGTGACTCACGAATTGCATGCAACGCCTTATCTGGATTACGTGGCACACCCACTGCAATGCTGTCTGCAATAGTGTTTTCCTCCATTGGATACCAATCTTTTCCCTCCGCTATTGCACGGTTTAAGGGGCAACACCCTTCAGCCTGTACGCTAATCAGACGTGGGAGTCTATCGATAAGCCCTACGGCATACAAATCCTTAAATCCTTTCCATACACCACCAATTGTACAGCCATCACCTACAGAAACTGCTACATAATCTGTCATTTTCCAATTAAGCTGCTCTGCGATCTCAAGTGCTACTGTCTTCTTTCCTTCCAGAAGATAAGGATTAATGGCCGCATTTCTATTATACCATCCCCACCTGTCTATTGCTTCTGCCGACAATCGAAACGTATCCTCATAGGAGCCCTTTACGCTTATGACATTCGCCCCAAACATCATGAGCTGTGAAACTTTGCCTTTTGGCGCACGTTCCGGTACAAAAATGTATGTAGTAAATCCAGCAGTAGCCGCATTGCCAGCTAGTGAAGAAGCCGCATTACCTGTGGAGGAGCAGGCAATCGTATCCGCCCCTGCTTCCTCAGCCTTAACAACTGCCATTGCTGATGCTCTGTCTTTTAAACTTGCTGTTGGATTTATACCATCATCCTTAATATACAGCTTTGCAATTCCAAGTTCTTGCGCTAAGTGGGTAGCCTCGTAAAATGGTGACCAGCCTACACGCAGTTTAGGAACTTTGCTGTTGCCTGCAATCGGAAGAAACTCTCGATATCTCCACATCGTATTATCTCTTCTATCTGAAAAGACAGATGGACTGACTTGTTTTTTAATATAATCATAATTATATTTTATATCTAATATCCCACCACATTTTTTACATGTCGTAATTTGAGGTATGGCTTCATGTTCTGCACCACACGATACACAAACTGCTGAAATTACGTTTTCCATACGCTTCATCCCATCAACCCAGTTCTTTCATTAAATTCATCAATCAATGCATCAATTGCATCTGCCTGCCTGCGTACAGAACCAAATGTACCTTCTTCATCGTGCCAAAGTGCATTTAGCTCCTCGACATTTCTGCCTTGCTGCTCAACCCATGTATAATACTTCAGATTATGAATTCTCTTACGTGCTTCATAGGTAAGCTCTTCTGTGTAATCAGTTTTGATAGAAGCGATATGTTTTGCATAATCTACAGCTGCCATAGTACTCGTATATTCACCGTCCTGCTCTTGCAATTCTTTGATTCTTGAGGCATACATTTCGGATGAATCTGTCATGACTGTCGCAATCACATCACGCTCTGTCAACTCGTAATATTTTGCCATCTTAATTGCACACAACATATTTGCTATACCTGAAATTCCAAAATATCCAAGCAATTCCACAAATTCTGGTGCAACTTTCATTTCTTTCACCAGATATTCACGTCCCAAAGGTTCATTGAAAAAGCGAAGTAATCGCTGGCTGTCTTCATCATCAATATCAATTACCATGTCCGTATTTCTAATGTTATGAATCCAAGGCACATGCTTATCACCGATTCCCTCAATACGATGTCCTCCAAACCCATTATTGAGCAAAGTAGGACACTGTAGAGCTTCTCCCACGCCTAACTTTGAATTAGGATACTTTTCCTTTAAATAATCACCAGAAGCCATTGTCCCTGCTGAGCCAGAGGTAAATACAGCTCCAGCAAATCGATCACCTGGCTGTCTCATTTCTTCAAACGCATCCGCAATAGCACTTCCCGTTACATTATAATGCCATAGATAGTTTCCCATTTCCTCAAATTGATTAAAGATTAATACGTCTTCTCTCGTATTTTTTAATTCCCACGTTTTATCAAATATTTCTTTTACGTTACTTTCGCATCCTGGTGTTGCAATGACTTCACCAGCTATGCTGTTTAGCCATTCAAAACGTTCACGACTCATTTCAGCAGGCAAAATGGCGATAGAATCCGTTGCCAGCAATTTTGAATTGAATGCACCTCCACGGCAATAATTACCCGTAGAAGGCCAGACTGCTTTATGATATGTAGCATCAAATTGCCCCGTAATCAGTCTTGGCACAAGACAGCCAAATGCCGCGCCTACCTTGTGACAACCCGTTGGAAACCATTTTCCAACCATACAAACAATTTTAGCTTTTACACCCGTCAGTTCTGATGGCAGAACAATATAATTACTGTTCCCGAAAAGTCCTCCTTTCTCCTTCTGCTCATTTTTCCATGTAATTCTGAACAGATTGAGAGGATTCACATCCCAAAGACCAACATTTTTTAGTTGCTCCTTTATATTTTCTGGAATTTTGTCTGGGTTTTTCATTTGCGCAATCGTTGGAATAATAATATTATTCTCTTTTGCTTTTCGAATATTATTTTCAAGCGCCTGCTCGTTTTTGGTTAAATCAATCATTTTGCACCTCCATGGCTCTTTCATTATATTAATATACATTTCTCTGGTAATTATTATGTTCATTTTATCACCCTGCTATGTAAAAAGCAATCAAATGCATCAAAAATTTTTTTTAGCCTAATTTTTTTTGTGATTTTTCTTGCATTTCGCTCTTTCTGTGTTATGATAAATTTAAGATATCATTTATGAAAGATTAACAAAGGAGGATTTTGTCATGGATATTTCTACATTGACAATATTAAAGCAATTAGCCATCGGATTGGCTGCACAGTTTGGTAATAACTGTGAAGTTCTTGTACATGATCTTTCTGAAGAAACCATTGATCATTCTATTGTACATATTGAAAATGGACATGTAACAAACAGACAGATTGGTAGTGGACCATCACCTATTGTACTTGATACAATTATTCATCATACTAAGAATTTAGAGGATCGACTAGCTTATCTGACACAGACAGATAATGGTCGTATCCTAAAATCAAGTACTTTATTCATCAAGGATGAAACTGGAATACCACGCTATATACTCTCCATCAATTTTGATATCACGAATCTTCTTGCAATCGACAATTCTCTTTCTTCTCTAATTTCATGTGCAGAGGATAAGGATGATAAGAAATCGCCAGAAAGAATCACACGGGATGTAAATGAACTTTTGGATGAATTAATACAGCAGTCAGTCTCTCTGATTGGTGTACCTGCTCCCTTGATGTCAAGGGAAGATAAGATAAGAGCAATCAATTTTTTAAATGATGCTGGTGCCTTTTTGATTACAAAATCAGGTGATAAAGTATCGCGGTATTTTGGTATATCTAAATATACATTATATAGTTATGTCAATATTAACAAGTAACATTGATGCATCATTTCAGAACATTGCATGAGGAGGAGAAACATGGAATTTTTAAAAATCAAGTCAGCCGCAGAAGGATATGAAAAAGATATGACCACATTTCTAAGAGAACTGGTCAAAATTCCTGGTGAGAGCTGTAACGAAAGAGGTCATATTCACAGAATCGCAGAAGAAATGAAGAAAGTAGAATTTGACAAGGTGGAGATTGACCCTATGGGCAATATCCTCGGCTATATGGGAACGGGACCTATCCTGATTGCCTATGATGCCCATATTGATAATGTAGGTATTGGCAATCTTTCTAATTGGGAATTTGACCCTTATGAAGGATATGAAACAGAAACAGAGATTGGTGGGCGAGGCACCTCCGATCAACTCGGGGGAATTGTGTCTGCTGTATATGGTGCGCGAATCATGAAAGATCTAGGCCTTCTTTCAGACAAGTACACTGTTTTGGTAACTGGAACCGTTCAGGAAGAAGACTGTGATGGTCTTTGTTGGCAGTACATCATAAATGAGGATAAGGTTAAACCTGATTTTGTCGTTATTACAGAGCCAACTGATGGGAATATATATCGTGGACAGCGTGGCCGTATGGAAATCAGGGTTGAAGTGCAAGGCATTTCCTGCCACGGATCTGCGCCAGAGCGTGGTGATAATGCCATTTACAAAATGGCTGACATCCTGCAGGAAATACGTGCTTTAAATGATAAGTTACTTGATAACGATTTCCTTGGCAAAGGAACGCTTGCGGCATCTGAAATATTTTTTACTTCCCCCAGCCGCTGTGCTGTTGCCGATATGTGTGCCATCTCCATAGACCGTCGTCTGACCGACGGAGAAACGTACCAATCTGCATTGCAGGAAATCAGTGATCTACCAACTGTCAAAAAATACAATGCAACAGTTTCTATGTACTCCTATGACAAGCCAAGCTATACTGGTCTGGTTTATCCTACGGAATGCTATTTCCCGACCTGGGTAATACCAGCAGAGCACCCCGCTACACTAGCTATCGCAGAGGCTTATAAAGGTATGTATGGTGAACCTCTTATTGACAAGTGGACATTTTCAACAAATGGCGTTTCTATCATGGGACGTTATGGAATCCCCTGCATTGGTTTTGGTCCTGGTAAAGAAGCGCAGGCACATGCTCCAAATGAGCGGACCTGGAAAGCGGACCTCGTTAAATGTGCTGCAGTTTATGCTGCACTACCTTCAATCTACTGCAAATAAAACAAAAGGAGTATTTTATTATGGAGACATTGCAAAAATATATAGATAAATTGAATCGCCTTAATTTTAAGGAAATGTACGAAAATGATTTCTTTCTCACATGGGAAAAGACTGATGATGAAATTGAGGCTGTTTTTACAGTCGCAGATGCACTACGATACATGAGAAAAAATAATATTTCTACAAAAGTATTTGAAAGCGGACTTGGAATATCTATATTTAGGGATAATTCTACAAGAACAAGGTTTTCATTTGCTTCTGCCTGCAATTTGCTCGGGTTGGAGGTGCAGGATCTTGATGAAGGAAAATCTCAGATTGCGCATGGAGAAACCGTTCGTGAGACAGCAAACATGATTTCATTTATGGCCGATGTCATTGGCATCAGAGATGACATGTACATTGGCAAGGGAAATGCTTATATGCATGAGGTTTCTGAATCTGTTCGCGAAGGCTTTGAACATAGCATTTTAGAGCAGATTCCGACACTTGTTAATCTGCAATGTGACATTGACCATCCAACGCAGTGCATGGCAGATATGCTACATATCATTCATGAGTTTGGTGGTGTTGAAAACCTAAAAGGTAAAAAAATCGCAATGTCATGGGCTTATTCTCCCTCTTATGGGAAACCTTTATCTGTGCCACAGGGCGTAATCGGTCTGATGACTCGCTTTGGAATGGATGTTGTGCTGGCACATCCTGAAGGATATGAAATTATGCCTGCATGCGAAGCTGTTGCTCAAAAAAATGCTGCAGCTACAGGTGGCTCCTTTACTAAGACCAATAATATGGCAGAGGCTTTTAAAGATGCTGATATTGTATATCCAAAAAGCTGGGCTCCATTCGGCGCTATGGAAAAACGAACTGACTTATATGGAAAAGGTGATTTTGAAGGAATCAATGTTCTAGAAAAAGAGTTACTTGCGCAAAATGCAGAGCACAAGGATTGGACTTGCTCAGAAGAATTGATGAAAACAACAAAAGACGGTAGTGCACTTTATCTTCATTGCTTACCTGCTGATATCTCTGGTATCAGCTGTACGGAAGGAGAAGTGGATGCTTCTGTATTTAATCACTACCGAACACCTCTTTATAAACAAGCAAGTTTTAAACCATATATCATTGCTTCCATGATTTTCCTTGCAAAATTTAAAGATCCCGCAGCTTTGATTAAAGACCTTGCGACAAAAGCATCACCTAGAAAAATGTAGTTAGACCACTTTACGAAAGGGGTAGAAGATGGAAATGCTCAATACAACCATGAAAAAACGTATTGTTATCGCGCTCGGCGGTAATGCTCTCGGTAATACTTTACCAGAGCAGATGAAGGCTGTAAAAATCACCTCCAAATCTATCGTTGATTTAATTGAAGAAGGACATGAGGTGATTATCTCACATGGAAATGGTCCACAGGTTGGTATGATTAATAATGCCATGGCTGCGCTTTCACGTGAAGATGCAAATCAACCAAATACTCCCCTTTCCGTATGTGTTGCTATGAGTCAGGCATATATCGGATATGATTTACAGAATGCTCTTCGTGAGGAACTAAGAAATCGTGGTTTACACATACCTGTCACAACTATGATTACACAAGTACGTGTAGACGAAAACGACCCTGCCTTTGCGTGCCCAAATAAACCTATTGGTCATTTTATGAGTAAAGAGCAAGCCGAAAGCGCAGCCCTGAAATATGGTCATATTGTTGCTGAAGATGCTGGTCGCGGTTATCGACGTATGGTTCCTTCCCCTAAGCCAAAAGAAATCGTGGAAATTGAATCCATTCGTACACTTGTAAATGCTGGAGATATAGTCATCGCAGTAGGAGGCGGTGGCATACCTGTTGTATTACGTGAAAATCACTTAAAAGGGATTAGTGCGGTTATTGACAAGGATTTTGCCAGTAGCAAATTAGCGCAGGATCTAAATGCTGACTTGTTAATTATTTTAACAGCAGTTGAAAAGGTCGCTGTCCATTTTAACACACCAGAACAGAAGTGGCTTTCTCATATCACTGTAGACGAGGCACAAAATTATATAGACCAAGGGCAATTTGCGCCCGGATCTATGCTTCCGAAAATGGAAGCTGCAATAGAATTTGCTGCTTCAAAAAAAGGACGTGCCGCTCTTATCACGCTTCTTGAAAAAGCCAAGGAGGGAATTAACGGCACGACCGGTACATGGATTACAAAATAGCATTTTATTTATTTAGTGCTCGATAAGTCTCTTCAACTACTCTTTCCATGGCATTCAATATGTTTTCATAACCTGTACATCTGCATAAATGGCCAGATATCAGTTTGCGTAGTTCCTCTCTGTTATACTGCTTACCTGTTCCTACAATTTCCACTGCAGTCATAATCAGTCCTGGTGTGCAGAAACCACACTGCACGGCCGCTTCTTCAATAAAGGCCTGTTGAACTGGATTTAACTCCCCATTTGGTCCCTGCAGTCCTTCTACTGTAAGAATTCTTTTTCCTTCTGCCCATGACGCCATGTAAATGCAGGAATCAATCGCTTCACCATTTAAAAGCACTGTACATGCCCCACATTCCCCGACTTCACATCCCTTTTTCACACTTGTCAATCCCAGTTTATTGCGAAGCATATCCAGGAGTGATTCTCGCTCATCTATATCTACTTCCACTTCTTTGTCATTTACAATCAGCTTTATATACTTACGCATTTTCTATCCCTCCAATCAATTCCACATTTCCTCCCGCATAATTAATTGCGTAGCGCAAAGCTCTCTCTGCTAACTCCTCTACCAGCTGCAGACGAAATTCCCTGCTTGCCCTCCAGCTTGTCCGCGGATTTACTTCTGAAAGGACTTCCTGTCGTAAGGTAGTGAATAATTTATCACCAATCTCCATGCCCTTAATAACTGCTTCCGTACGCAAGCATCTGATAGGAACCGGTGCCGCAACACCATATCCTATACGCATATCGGCAATCGATTTTTTGTCATCCGTTAGTCTGACATTCACGGCACATCCAAGCGTCGCGATTTCCATGGCATTTCTCTTACCATATTTTATGTAATGTCCCCCAAAGCCTTCATAATTTTCTTTTAAAATCCTTACACTTACAGCTATCTCATTATGCATTCTCACTGTTTTTCCTGGCCCGGTATAAAACTCATTAATTGGTACCATGCGGATTCCCTCAGGCCCTTTCAGCTCGATTATTGCATTTAATACCATGAGAGATGATGCACTGTCTGCGCTTGTAACACCATTACAAAAATTCCCGCCAATGGTACCCATATTCCGTAGCTGAGGTCCTCCAACCTGATCCACAGCATTTCCAAGAATAGGTATATATTTCTTAATGATATCGTTATATGTTACCTGTGAGAAAGTCGTTGCTGCGCCTATCACAATAGTGCCCTCTGCATCCATTTTCACACCACATAGCTCTGGAATACCGTGTATACTGATCAGAGATGCACCTGCATGTCTGCCTTCTCTTATTTTGATGAGCACATCTGTACCGCCTGAGATAATCATGGCGCTTTCATCTTCCTGTAGTGCCCTGATTGCATCCTCTATATTTTTCGCCTGGTAATACTTTTCAATATCATACATGGCTTATCTCCTCCTATATCCCATCATTCTGACTGCTATGGATTAATCCAGCTGCCATGAAAGATTCTACTAATTTCTGTGGGTCAAGCGGCAATGAGTTTATGGCAACCCCAGTTGCATGTAACAAAGCATTCCTAAGTGCGGGTGCTACCGGAACTGCAGGTGGCTCTCCCAGTGATTTGTTTCCAAAAGGTCCTGTAGGATCTTCTACCTGCACAAATTCTACATGTAAATCAGGTGTATCCATTGCTGTCGGCAATTTATAGTCTAAAAGATTATCATTTAATGGCTGCCCTTTTTCATTAAACATCAGATGCTCGGATAATCCATACCCAAGTCCCATGCTCATACCACCATGTACCTGCGCTTCTGCTAATTTTGGATTAATCAGTATCCCACTATCATGCACATTGATAATATCAAGTACTTTTATCTTACCCAATGGAATATCCACTTCAATTTCTGCAAAACAAACGCCAGAAGAAAATGTGTTCTCCTTACAATGGTTTGTTGCTTCAGCCGTTAGGTGAACTGATTTATCTAAACTGTAGAAAGCTTCTAGCGCCAGTTCTGCCAATGACAGCAACTGTTTTCCCGTTTCCTTATCTATGATATAATCATGCATTACATCCATAGTATCTGTCGTTCTGTCCAGCTTATATTGCGCATAGTCCAATATTTTTTCTTTCAGCAACAGGCCCGTTTTCTTGATTGCTTTTCCACAGACATATGTTTGCCTGGAAGCATAAGCCCCAGTGTCAAATGGCGTAACATCTGTGTCTTGTGTAGAAACAATATAGATTTTTTCTTGGTCAATTCCAGTTACCTCGGAAGCCATCTGTATAAACACCGTATCTGCACCCTGACCAATCTCAGTTCCCCCAAGTTGTAGCTGCATAGAACCATCCTGATTCAATATCATGCGACAGGAAGATGTCTCAAGAGAAATCGGATAAACACCTGTTTTATAGCAAAAGATTGCCATGCCAACACCACGACGTATCATACCTGTCTGGTGATTATATTTTTCTCTTTTCTCATCCCACTTAATGTAATCTCGTCCTTTTATCATACATTCTTTCAGTCCATAGGAATTGAATCTGACATGTGTATGTGGATCTTCATAATCTGCCTGCATACAATTCTTCAGCCGAAATTGCAACGGATCTATCTTAAGCGCACATGCCAGATCCTCTGCCATACATTCGGCAGCAAACGCACCCTGTGGAATTCCATATGCACGCATGGCACCTCCCACAGATATATTTGTATATACTGAAAAGGCCTCTTCTTCTAATGCTTTTTCATCATGATAAATCTGCTTGATCTCGTTGATTGCATTTGCAACAATTGCATGACCATGAGAAGCATAGCCTCCCTGATTAGAATATGCCTTTACTCTTCTCGCTACAAGTGTACCGTCTTTACGTGCTGCGGCTTCTACCTCAAATTCTATGGCATGGCGCACTCGTGTACATGCCATCGTTTCTTCACGCGTCAGTTCTATTTTTACAGCTCTGCCGCCTACCTGCATACACAGAAATGCATTCAGTGGTTCATACAGCACTTCTTGTTTATTACCAAACCCACCACCGATATATGGCTTAATTACGCGTACCTGTCCCCATGGAATTCCAAGCGCCTGTCCTACTACCCGGCGGACAATATGTGGAATCTGCGTGGAAGATACAATTACAATACGTTCATTTTCCATATATGCATAGGAAACCACAACTTCTATATGGCAATGCTGTACCGTTACTGTTTTATAAGTCTTTTCCATTACTAAAAGGTCTGGCTCCTGACATGCCTCTTCAAAAGACAAATCTCCCACTTTCAAAGAAGAGTGTACTAGTATATTATCCTGCTTTTCCTCGTGAATCGCCCCTGCACCTTCTGCCATCGCCTTTGCAGTCGTCACAAGTGGCTCGTACTCCTCATATTCCACTTTGACCAGCCTCACCGCTTTTGTTGCTGCAACTTCATCTGTTGCTACTACTGCGGCAATATCATCCCCATAAATGCGCACCCTGCTGGTTAAAAGTTTCCTGTCAGCAATATCCTGATGTGCCTTTTCTATCGACCAGGGATGTCCCGGTGTCGGAAACTGTATATCTGGGACATCGAAACAAGTCACTATCTTAATAACCCCAGGCACTTTCAATGCCTCAGATAGATCAAAGCTTTTTACAACTCCATTTGCGATTGTACTCCTGACCACTTTTGCAATCAAAAGATTCTTTGGCTCCAAATCGGCCGTATACTTTGCCCGACCTGTCACCTTTCCATAGGCATCTACACGCTTAATACTATCTCCTACTGCCATATGCACACCTCCTGTATTTCAAAATCAACTATTTGTATCTAGTAGACAACTACCAGCTACATACTTTGCTTTTATACTGCACATTTCTGATAAATATACCATTCTCTCAAGACGCTGTCGAATCGTTAGTTCATTAGGTGATAGTAATCTGCTATCATCAATTACAACTGCATCTAGTTCATAGCCTTTCTCAAAACTCCCGACTTTGCCGAAAAATTCTCCGCCTCCTCTGGTTGCAAGATAAAATGCCTCCTCAAATGAAAGTGGTGTTAATTGCTCTCCTACTATATGTGAGCGTAGCTTTGATACCTGTATGGTATCTACTATTGCTCTTAAAACTGAGCTGGAAAAACCACCAGCCACATCCGTCCCTAATCCTATCTTCATGTGCTTTTTTATATACCTTCTGATAGGAGCGATTCCGGAAGCCAAATTTGTATTGGACTGTGGACAATGTGCTACATATACACCGTTTCGGAGAAGAAGATTCTCTTCCTCCTCTGACAAATGTACACAATGTGCCATAATTGTTTTATAAGTTCCGCCGAGCATTCCTACACGTTCATATGCATCTGCATACCCTAAAGACTCTGGACATAACTTCCTGACCCAGGCTATTTCACTTTGATTCTCAGACAAATGTGATTGTACACATAAATCCCATTCTATACGAATCTTACTCAAATATTTCATTAATTCATCAGAACAGGAAGGAATAAATCTCGGTGTTATGATTGGTTTTGTATTTCTATATTTTTCTACTGTCTCAGTAATCCAGCGTACCGTATCTTCTGCAGATATTGTAGCACTTTCTTCCCGCAGATTATCAGGTGAATTACGATCCATATTGACTTTGCCCACCATTGTCTTCAAGCCTGTCTTTTCTAACAAATCCATCAACAATTCTGTTGCTTCCCTGTGCATTGTTGCAAAAATACATGCTCTTGTCGTTGCACCATTCCTTAAGTCCTCAGCAAACATACTATAAGCCTTTGCGGCATAATCAACATCCACATACTTTGCTTCTTCCGGAAAAGTATAAGTATTTAACCACTCGAGTAATTCCATATCCATGCCCATGCCACGAAATGAATATTGTGGTGCATGCAAATGTAAATCTATCATCCCTGGGAAAATAAGATGCTCTCCATAATCTTTCACTGGAAGACCCTCATACTGTTCTGGAACTTCTGAAAAAACACCTCCTGACAATCCATCCTCACAGATCAAGTATCCACCCTGTACTGTTCTGATTTTATCTTCACTACTACTGTAGCATATGTTTCCCTTTAAAATAAATGACTTATTCATATACTACCACACTCCTTTCGTAGCGCAAATACAACGTCTCTTATTTCTTCATTTGTATTATGCAAGCCAAATGAAAATCTTAGTGTCCCTTTTGGAAATGTTCCAACCACCTTGTGCGCATGCGGTGCACAGTGCAGACCAACTCTGGTCTGCATGCCATATACAGAATCTAATTGAAAAGCCAGAGTAGCTTCATCCACCGTTTTACACTGTATCGATACAATCGGTGCATAATCTTCATCCTTTTCATATGCATCCGAATAATCATAAATATGCTTTCTTCCTATTATCCTGATTGCGTCAATGTCTAAAATTCCTGCAATAAACTTATTTGTTAACATAACTTCTATTTTTCTGATCTCATCTATTCCCCTGCTCCGTATTTCCGCAAGTCCTGCCTGTAACCCTGCGATTCCTGGCAGATTCAATGTCCCCGCTTCAAATCTGTCAGGCAGGAACTTTGGAATTTCTTCACTATCTGACATACTGCCAGTTCCTCCTGCTATTAGCGGCTGTATCATTCCTGCCATCTCATCTGTCACAATAAACCCACCTATACCCTGTGGACCAAGCAATGACTTATGACCTGTAAATGCTAAGGCATCAATTTTCATCTTTTTCATAGAAATAGGAAATACACCCGCAGTCTGTGCTGCATCTACTATAAATTTAAGTCCATGCCTTTTAGCAAACAATCCCATTTTCGCAACTGGTAATACAACGCCAGAAATATTAGAGGCATGTGTCATAATAATAGCTCTGGTATTTCCTTTTACCAGCTCCGCAATTGTTTCCAAATCCATTTCCCCGTATGCATTACACGGCATTCGCGTAAAAGAAATATTTTTCTCCTTTTCAAGTTGTACAAGTGGTCGCATGACTGCATTATGCTCAAGCGAGCTCACTAAAACATGATCTCCTTCTTTCAAAAATCCTTTTAAAATCATATTCATCGCATAAGTAATACTTTGGGTAAATATCACATTTGAAGGCTTATCATAATCAAACAACTCACATAACATTTGGCGCACATCATAAACCATTCCCGCTGCTAAATAGGCTTCTTCATAACCACCACGGTTAATGTTTACACCAATATTATCAATATAATTTTTCATTGCAGTTGCAACTCCCGCTGCTTTCGGAAAGGAGGTGGCTGCTTGATCAAGGTATATTTTATTCATATTTAATCCTTTTTCTATTTATAGACTATTTCTATAAATATAAACCGCACATATCAATTAACAATTGGATTTTCGCAATAATATATGGTAATTTTATAATAACATTATTATATCATATTCTATTAACTTTACAAAGGAGAACTCACATGAAAGAAAAGCGAGCTATTATCATCTCTGGTGCGGCCATCGGTATCATTTCCATTGCACTTGTCTTTTTAGGAAATCCGGCAAATATGGGATTTTGTCTTGCCTGTTTTATCAGAGATACTGCTGGTGGTCTTAGCCTGCATCGTGCAGAGGCTGTACAATATGTTCGTCCTGAAATCATTGGTCTTATCCTTGGTGCCTGTATCCTATCCATTAAGCGTAAAGAATTTATTCCACGAGGTGGCAGTTCTCCAATGACACGTTTTATCATTGGTGTCTTTGTTATGGTAGGCGCGCTTATGTTTTTAGGTTGCCCCTTTCGCATGATCCTCCGCATTGCTGGTGGTGACTTAAATGCCATAATCGGTTTGGTTGGATTTATTCTCGGTATACTTGGTGGCATTTATTTTTTAAACAGGGGATTTACCTTGAAGCGCACTTACAAACTCACTAAGACAGAAGGTGCAGCTTTGCCTATTATTTCTATTGTACTACTTGTTCTTGTTGTTGCAGTTCCCAGTCTGTTTCTTTTTAGCAGTGAGGGCCCTGGTTCCAAACATGCTGCTGTAATATTTTCTTTAATAGCAGGTCTCATTGTTGGTGCCATTGCACAGAACAGTCGTTTTTGCATGATTGGCGGTATTAGAGATTTTGTCCTTTTTCGTGAAACAACTCTAATCATTGGATTTGCTTCTATTTTTGTTTTTGCACTTATTTCCAATATTATATTGGGCTATTTTCACCTTGGCTTTGCCGAACAACCTATTGCACACATGGACGGCATCTGGAATCTTCTTGGCATGCTTCTTGTTGGCTTTGGCTGTACCCTGCTGGGTGGTTGTCCTCTTCGTCAGGTCGTACTGGCTGGTGAGGGTAATACCGATTCTGCCATCACAATCATTGGTTTATTAGTTGGTGCTGCCATTTGCCATAATTTCAAACTGGCATCTTCTGCAGAAGGTCCTACCCTCAACGGAAAAATTGGAGTTATCGCAGGTTTGATTATACTTATCATAATTGCATATGCGAATTGCAAGGAAACTACAGAATAAAGAAAATCACAGAATAATGGAGGATTATTATGAATACAATAGATGCGCGCGGATATTCTTGTCCACAACCAGTATTGATGGCAAAAAAAGCCTTTACTTCAAATGAAACTGCTTATACAATAATCGTAGATCATCCAGCAGCAAAAGAAAACGTAAGTCGATTTGCAAAGCATTCTGGTTTTCGCTGCGAAATCACTGAGACAGATGGCGAGTATACGCTCTCTCTTTCAAAGGAGGTACTTTGAAAACATATATCGTTACATTCTATTCCCATTTTAGTGCAATACGTTTTCAAAAAATCCTGACAGCAAATTCTGCCGTCAGGATTACTTTAATGCCTGTCCCACGTATCTTAAGTTCCTCTTGTGGTACCTGTGCGCAAATTATGACACCCGCGGATTTTACTGACTATCATTACGATGGTCTCGAAAAAGTCTATTCCTGTGAAAACGCGCAATATAAGTTGATTTTTGAATCATAATCTGCTTTCTCATTCTGCTGCTAATCTATAAATACTCTCTATCGCTTTTCGGTCGAGTTTCACAAATCCACCTGTTTTACCATCTCCTATACCAAACTGCTCTACGAGAAATGGGATATCCTCCACCTTTGCGCCTAATTCCTTGAAATTAATTGGCATACCTATGGATACAAGGAATTCTTTAAATGCCTGAATTCCAGCTAATGCTGTTTCGCGTGGATCTGCTTCGTTTAATTTGCATCCCCATAAGCGTGTCGCAATCTGCACAAATCGATCAATATCATGGTCTACGACATAGGTCATCCATGCAGGCATAATCACTGCGAGCCCTGCCCCATGCGCACAATCATACAATGCCGATAATTCATGTTCAATTCCATGACTATTCCAATCCTGCTGGCGTCCAACGCCTACGATATTGTTATGTGCCACCATGCCTGCCCACATAATATTAGCACGTGCCTCATAGTCATCAGGATTTTTTATCACTTTTGGCACTTCGTGAATCATAGATAATAGTACTGCTTCACACAGCCTATCAGTAGTTTCTACATTTTTTGTATTTGTAAAATAGCGTTCAAACACATGTGCCATAATATCCGTTGCACCGCATGCTGTCTGATATGCGGGCAATGTCGTAGTCAGCTGCGGATTTAGTATTGAAAATTTCGGACGTATGCAATCCCCTGTAGTGGCACGCTTAAACATACCTTCTTCATGCGTAATAACAGAATCGCCTGAGCCTTCGCTTCCCGCGGCCGCTATTGTAAGAATTGTTCCTATCGGAACTGCCTCCTGTGGTAATTTGACTTCTGAATAGAAATCCCAGAAATCGCCCTCATAAGGGACTCCTACGGCAATTGCTTTTGCTGAGTCAATAGGACTCCCTCCACCAATAGCCAGTATAAAATCCACCTTTTCTTTCCGACATAATTCTATCCCCTCATATACTAAACCACTTCTTGGGTTAGGTTTTACACCGCCAAGTTCAATATAAGCAATCCCTTCTGCATCTAAAGATTTTTTTACTCTGTCAAGCAACCCACTTTTTTTTGCTGAACTACTCCCGTAATGTAGCAACACTTTTTTTCCACCATACTTCTTAACATACTTGCCTGTTTCATTCTCTCGTTCTTTTCCAAATACAAAATAAGTCGGACTACAAAAATCAAAATTATCCATGTTCTATCTCCTTTTCTACAATCAAAAGCTACTTTTCATAAGGTGTATCTACAAGTGGCAGTACCGTACGGAATTTGCCATCTTTCCTGTAATATGCATTCTGCACTGCAGGTGCAGTCGGAATGGATGTAATCTCACCGATACCGATTGCTCCATATGCCTCTTTTATCCCTGGTTTTTCAACAATAATACTTTCCACCTCTGGTACCTTATCTGCTCTAAACAACCCCAGCGTACCATACTTTGCAATTGGAACACTATTTTCTAATGGATATCTCTCCGTCAGTGCAAAGCCCAGCGACATTACAACGCCTCCTTCTATCTGGCCTTCCACACTCTTTGGATTAACTGCTCTTCCAACATCATGCGCCGCCACTATTTTTTGGACGGTTCCGTCTTCATTTAGTATACATACATGTGTTGCATAACCATAAGCCACATGAGATACAGGATTTTTTACATCTGCCCCCATTGCATCGGTCTTTGCAAAATACTCTGTCACAAATTCTCTTCCCTCTAGTGCAGATAACTGCTTTTCTTCACTCAAAGCTTCTTTCAGCTCTACACCAGCTCTTCGTATTGCTTCTCCTGTAATCAATGTCTGTCTTGAACCTGAGGTTGTTCCAGAATCAGGTGCCAGCGAAGTATTGGAAGGATGAAAAACAATTTTTTCTGGTTCTATGCCAGTTGCCTCACACATAATTTGCGTTGCAACTGTAGCAAGTCCCTGGCCAATACAAGAAGCTCCTGTATAAATGTGAGCCTTCCCGCCTTCTACCACAAGCCTACATCTGCCTTTATCAGGCAGGCCAACTCCAACCCCTGCGTTTTTCATCGCGCATGCAATGCCAACATATTTATTTTCTTCATACACTTTCTTAACCGCATTTAATGTTTCTTCCAGTCCCGTTGCATCGTCTGCGATCTGACCATTCGGTAGCACCTGCCCCGGACGAATGGCATTACGATATCGCATTTCCCACGGAGAAATACCAACTTTTTCTGCCAGTAGATTAATATTACATTCTGTAGCAAAGCAGGTCTGTGTCACCCCAAAACCCCGAAATGCGCCTGCAGGTGGATTGTTTGTATAAATTGCTTTCCCATCAATATCTACCACTTGATAATTGTAAGGTCCTGCCGCATGCGTACAGGCACGCTGCAATACTGGTCCTCCAAGAGATGCATATGCTCCTGTGTCAGCAATTATTTCCGCCTTTATGGCCGTCAGGTATCCATTTTCATCACAGGCTGTCGTAAAATCCATGCTCATTGCATGACGTTTAGGATGAACAACAATACTCTCTTTTCTGGTTAATTTCACTTTTACAATGCGTTTTGTCAAAAACGCGACTAAAGCCGCATGATGCTGTACTGTCACGTCTTCCTTGCCGCCAAAGCCTCCACCTACGAGCTTATTTTCAACAATCACCTTTTCGGGTGGCAACCCCAGCAAAATAGAGCACTCATGCCTAGTATCATAAGTTCCCTGATCGGAAGAATACACAAAAACACCGTCCTCAAATGGCATCGCAATAGCAGCCTCTGGCTCCAAAAAAGCATGCTCCGTAAAAGGCGTTTCATAATGCACGGACACTTTGTATTTTGATTTTTCTATTACCTCATCTGCATTTCCGCGTATCAATCGCTCATGCGCAAGCACATTTCCTGTTTCATGAATCCAGGGAGCTCCTTCTCTTAACGCTTCCTGCGGGGAAGTAACTGGAATCAGCTCTTCGTATTCTATCTCTATGAGCGCCTTCGCCTGCTCTAGAATTTCAGGCGTCTCTGCTGCCACAATACAGATAGCATCTCCCATATAACGTGTTGTATCACCTACTGCTATCATTGTATCCCAGTCCTGTTTCAAATGACCAACTTTATTTTTCCCTGGAATATCAGTTGCCGTTAGTACAGAAACAACGCCTGGCAGATGGCTTGCTTTTTCAGTATAAATTGCTTTTACAATAGCACGTGGGCATCTGGAACGAACAGCACTTGCATAAATCATTCCCTCAATTTCAATATCATCTACATACTCACCTTTGCCCAGCACTTTATCTGCCGCATCGATTCTATGCATGAATGCGCCTACACCAAAAGACTTTTCCTCATGACTTGGAATCGTCCCGTCCCGCATTATCATTGCTGCCAACTCTATCGCGTCAATTATTTTTTTATAGCCTGTACACCGACAAATATTATTGCGGATTGCTGCGGCAATCTCTACACGAGATGGTGTTTGATTGCTATCTAGCAGTCCTTTTGCGCACATGATCATACCCGGGATGCAGAATCCACACTGCACCGCACCTGCCTCTGCAAACGCATAGGTATATACTTCCTGCTCCCACGGATTAAGACCCTCCACCGTAACAATTTTTTTATTCTCCATTTTTGAAACTGGCTGCACACAGGATTTTACAACCTTACCATCAACCAGCACAGAGCATGTCCCACATGCACCTTCACTGCATCCATCTTTCACTGATTTCAATTTTAAATCGTCACGCAAATAGCGCATAAGTTTTTTATCTTTTTCCACTTGATGGATCTGCCCATTTACATTTACTGTATACATTGCACAACCCTCCTATGCTCAAATGCCACCACTGCTTCCAGTACACCACCACCAATTGCTCTTGCTTTATCCGATATACTATAGCAATGCTCTTTCTCACATCTTGCGTCAATATCTCCAACCTTCATATTCTCTATTACCATTATGCCATCCTGCAGCATTCCACGCACAATACCTGTCATCTGTGCATAAATAGGAATATACACTGATTCTTTATCTGCTGTTTCTGCTACTATGACTTCTGCTACCTTCTGTCTGTTTTGTACGATGTCTCCGATTGCTGCAATTGGTCTAAATAAGCCTGCCGCACTGGCACGCAATAGTCTCTCTGTTGTGAACCCACCGATATCTCCTGGCATACCAGTATTTGGAATTGCACTTCCTTCTCGAATCACTTTGCCTAGATAATGACCGCGTTTTGTTTCAATTACAACATTTACATCATTTCCAGCCGTAAATCCAGGACCAACACCAATTACCAGTGGCGCATCCTCTATCTTTGTACCTATATTCTTTTTTGCAAGAATCGCATCTACTAAAATATCTGGTTGATACTCTTTTATAATTTTGGCCTTCTCGTCTATCATCACGGCAACTTTTCCAGCTAGCTGAATCCTATTGATCTGTTCAACATCCTCTGCCAAAACTCCTTGTATACCCTCTATTTCACATTCTCTCTCATAGACTACACGTGAAAATGCAACCGTCCGTCGCACAGTCGTTGGCTCTGCAATTTCTGTCATCAAAATATCGTATCCACTATTCTTTAACCGACAGGCTATCCCTGTGGCAAGATCTCCTGCACCTTTAATCAATATTTTCATCTTAATCCTCTTCAAAAACTCCAAAATAGACTTTCTTGAAATTTCTTTCATATAATGCATTTTTCATCTGTAAGGCATCATTTTTTTGCATAGTCTCATTCATTTTATTAAAAACAATATAGTATTCCATATTGTCTGCTACATTTTTTCTCAAACCGTTTTCCGATATTGCTATCTCCACCAAGTCTTGCCATGTAACAATATGGCTGGTTTCCACATCGAGTAAACTTGCTACCTGGTTCGGTCTATGACATACTTGATCAATTCGGCCACCAATCGCATCCATTCCAAGTAAACCCACTACTAAATCAGCTTCTTTTGGAATTGCAGGCTCTTTTTTTGCTGGTGCTTTACATGGTAACATCTTTGCGCCATCTGCTTCCATAATAACAGGAACACCTGCGCTGTATATTAGTGATAACATCTCTGCTGTAGGACTGCTGATTTTTCCATCCTCACTGTCACATGCTACCCATGCAATCTTATCAGATGCAAGCACTTCCTCTAATCTTTGAGGAGCAAAACAGGTGATAACTTCATTGTCAGTAGGTTTTTGCATATGCGTGCTTGTCGTTATAATTACTTTTCTGTTTTGTTGTTTGTATTCTTCCGAAAGTGTTATCACAATTCGTGTCTTACCGCCAGCTCCAACCACTGCAATTACTGGATTCGTCATATTATTCAAGGCAAAGGCTTCCATAAGCGAATACATTTCTCTACACATATTATCTACAAAGTAAATCAGTTTCATATACACCTCCTTACTCGTAGTATTGCTGCGAAAAAATTATAAATTGCTTTATTACAGACCCAAAGCGTTTTCTCTTTTCATAAATAAGATAAAGATTTCTAATGATTTTCCCGCCCGGCGGTTCATATATAAGCAACTTACCTATTTCTGCATAATCTTCTGCCGCTTTACGTGAAATAATGGAAATGCCCATACCTTTGCTGACCGATCTCTTAATCATTTCCTGTTCGTTAATGTGTGCAATGACATTTAATTGTTCTTCTCGAATGCCCTGCGCTTCTAAAAATTTTTCTGCTTCCTTGCGTGTTCCAGAACCGTTTTCACGCAGAATCATCGGTTCTTTCAAAAGCAAATCCCATATGTTTTCCTGACTGCCACTAAGTATCTCTTGATACTTTTCTTCATTTGGCATAATTACCACTAGACTGTCTTCCAAAAAAGGAATACATTGCAATCGCTTATCTGCCGCGTACATTCCAACAAATCCGATATCTGCTTTATGTGTAAGTACCGCCTTAATGGTATCCTCGCTATCTCCCTGTATTAATGAAAAGTGTACCGCTGCTACTTTTTTTTGAAATGCTGGAATCAATTCAGGAAGTACATATAGAGAAGGAATCGTAGATGCAGCAATATTAATCATAATTTCCGATGCCTTTTGCGAACAGAATTCCATCATCATCTCTTCTTTTAAGGAAACCATAGTCTTTGCATACGCATATAATTTCTCTCCATTTTGCGTTAAGCTCACACTTTTTGTAGTTCGTTCTAACAACTTTGTATTCAATTCTTTTTCCAAGGATACAATATGAGCACTCACAGTAGGTTGCGTCAGATATATCACTTTTGCAGCCTTTGAAAAGCTCTGTAATTCAACCACATTGACAAAAGCCTCTAACTGTTTCAATTCCATTATGCTACCTCATATTGTAACTTTCAAAACGTAATTTGTATATTTCATATTAAGGAGTAATACGTAATAAGTCATATTGCGCATTACTTCGTAATACGTAATAAGTATATCATATTTATTGATAATATCTATAGCAATATTGTATCCATCGAGATAATGACTATGCTATAATTTGTATAACTACTAATGCTTTTATTTAAGGAAAATAACAATGAAGAAACAGAATGTGCCCCTAACAAGTCTCGTCAAGACTTCTGGCTGTGCCGCAAAGATTGGTCCAGAAACTTTACACGAAGTACTTAAGAAACTGCCAAAATTTAATGACCCACGTCTATTAGTTGGCTTTGATACAAGTGACGATGCATGTGTTTATCAAATTACAGAGGATCTCGTCGTAATCCAAACTGTAGATTTCTTTCCGCCAATGGTAGATGATCCTTTCCTATTTGGGCAGATTGCCGCTGCAAATGCCTTAAGTGATATCTATGCGATGGGTGGTAATCCGGCTACTGCGATGAATTTGCTATGTTTTCCTGCCTGTCTCACAATAGATGTCATGGAAGAGATTCTTGCTGGTGGATATTCCAAAGTACAGGAAGCTGGCGCTGTGATTGCAGGTGGACATACAATATCTGATCCTACCCCAAAATACGGTCTCTGCGTAACCGGTTTTCTTCATCCCAAAGATGTCCTGACAAATGCAGGTGCAAGAAATGGTGATGTCCTCGTACTAACCAAACCGCTTGGTCTTGGTATTCTAAATACTGCAGCAAAAGCGCAGCTTATTAGTTTAATGCAACAAACACAGATAAATGAGATTATGTCTACCCTAAACAAATACGCCAAAGAAGCTTTTCTCGGTCTTAATGTACACGCATGTACCGATGTGACTGGCTTTTCTTTAATCGGTCACAGTTATGAAATGGCTCATGCAAGTCAAAAAACATTCACTCTTCACAGCAAAGATCTATTGCTTTTGGATGGTGCGTTGGAGTTTGCCTCTATGGGGATTATTCCTGAAGGCATGTATCATAATCTGCAATATTTGGATAAAAAATATGTACTTAAGAACAATTTTCCTCAAAATCTTCTGGATATCCTTTTTGATCCGCAAACCTCAGGTGGACTACTTCTTTCGATGCCTGAAAAAGATGCACAGGAATATTTGTTACGCATGGAATCTTATTCTCCATGGACTCGCATTATTGGTGAAGTTGGGGAAACAGGTAATTTCCCTATTATCATTGATTAAAATCAATATCTTCCAGTTCCTGCTCATTCGCTACCTCATAGGAAAATACATCTTCTAAATGTCGTTGCAGAACTTGTTTCCCCCCAACATCTCCGTCAAGTGCCAGCAGTTCTGGAAGGTATTTGTGTGAGAATATCGCTGGATTACCCAGCGTTCCCTCTTTTGCCGTACATCCAATACCCTTCCCACTTTCTTTGAAGCCTTCTATTAGTTGATTTATTGTATTCCATGTCAAATACGGCTGATCCGCCACGCAACACAAATAGGCATCTGCAAATTTATCTGCAAGCAAACCCAACTGTAGTGAAGATGATATCCCCAATTCACTATGTTCATTCCTCACTACTTGTATATCCTTATTTTCATATAATTGTACATACTTCTCAATCTCATCATATTGTGTCACTACAATCACTTGCTTAATCTCATCCGACTTGCTCTCCAAAATAAGCAATTGCTCCAAAACGTGTCGATACATCTCTTTACCGTTCACATCATGGAGCAATTTATTATCACCAAAGCGGCTACCAAAACCAGCTGCTAAATAAATAATATTAATTTTCATTTGAATCCCTCAATTATTTCTCTTGCAATATACTAGTCACGAAACGTGATTTCTCCTGTCTCATCGTTCATACTCTCTACAATTGCTAATGACTCCACGCGAATTCCTTTTTCGCGCAATGTATCACCGCCTACCTGAAAACCTTTTTCGATTGCAATACCAGCACCAACTAAAGTTGCACCCGCATCCTTCACTAGCTGTGCCAACCCTTCAAGTGCCTTACCATTTGCGAGGAAATCATCAATCAAAAGTACTTTATCCTCTGGTCTGAGAAACTGTTTTGATACAATAATATCAAACACACGGCCATGTGTATAGGATTCTACTCTTGTTGTATATACATCACCCGCAATATTCTTAGTCTTAGATTTTTTTGCAAATACTACCGGCACCTTGAAATACTGTGCTACAATGCAGGCAAGTCCTATTCCCGAGGCTTCAATCGTCAGAATCTTCGTAATTTCATCGCTCATGAAGCGTTGCTGAAACTCTCTTCCCATCTCACAAAAAAGTGGTATATCCATTTGGTGATTAAGAAAACTGTCAACCTTCAGAATATTACCTGGCCTTACTACACCATCTTTACGGATTCTATCTTTCAATACCTGCATATTGTCTCCTCTTCTTATTTGACCAATATTATTAATGAAATAATTTATTTCATTTTATCCGAATACAATATAAAATACAACCATTTCAATAGATAAAATCATAAATCGAAAAAATTACTTCTTTATTATTCTCTTTTTTGAAATCCAATCATATCCATAAACAAATATAATCATTAGCGTTGCTCCTAAAAAATCATATCCTACATCATACACTACCCCTGCTCGGCCTGGAATGAATGACTGATAGATTTCGTCTGCCACACTGACAATCATGCAAAATATCCATGTAGGCAAAAATAATCGCTTACCCCGCAAATGTCTTTGATATAGAAAATAAAGTGTTGTACCTGCTAGCAAAGCATATTCTGTCATATGTGCCAATTTCCTAATAATAGGGTGAAGCAGATCGACCCATGCTGCCTGAACAGTTCCTGACCATGTTCCTGGTACAAAAACATCCAACACCTTCACAATTTGTTGCGTAATCAATCTGCTAATAATTGCAGAATCTTCTCCCATATCCGATGAAAATCCAAAAATCACATATAACATGCCCATTATCATTAGCAGTTGCATCAGAAATCTGATTTTCTGACAAAAATGCCAGTAAAACCACCAAATACACCACATAAAAAAGATGAGAAGATACCCAAAAAAAGAGCCAAATGTATTCAATACAATATCATCTAACTCAAAGTATCCATACCCAAATGCCAATTGTACCATTTCTATTAGAACGCTGATGGAAAACCCCCACAAAAAACTAAACCAGAACCGTCCGCATTTTCCCCAATATGACCAGAAAATGAGAGCAACAAAAATCCCAAATGGAATGAATAATAGGAAATTTTCCAGTGCCTGTATTCTCATATAGGAACTTCCTGTAATGGCATGAAATAATTCCAGACTAAATCCAGTCTTGGAACCTGGTTGCCGAGATAGTATTGTAATTGCAATCAAAAAATACCCGTACACGCCAAATAATGAGATCAGAACACCACGCCAGACAAGCTGAATCGGATTTACATACTTTATTTTGCGACGAAACAAGCACGCAAAAAGCCTGTATAAAGAATATCCTATTATACAGGCAGTTATCATTAATACACCTACAAAAAAAGCTTTATAATTATATAGATACCAAGTACTTAGTATCTCGTCCATGGCCGTTACTATCATTTAATATCTCCCGTTTTATCAGGTTTATATCCCAAATCTGCTACTCATAACGCAACGCATCGATAGGGTTCATTTTCGCTGCTTTGTTAGCCGGGTAATATCCAAAAAATACTCCAATCGTAAGTGAAAATAATAAAGAAATCACGATACTGGCTATAGATGGACTTGCTGCATAACCGAGTGCATCAGCAGCTACGGCGCCACCTACGACTCCGACTATAACGCCAATTATACCACCTATCAGACAAATTGTCATTGCCTCCACGATAAACTGTAGCCGTATAGAAGAATTTGCTGCCCCAAGCGCCTTTCTGGTACCTATCTCTTTCGTTCTCTCAGATATGGAAACCAGCATGATATTCATTACACCAATACCACCTACCAATAACGAAATCCCCGCAATAAAGGCAATCGCAATGGATACTGTAGAGAGCATATCTGTCATAGAGGAAATCATCGACTCCATACTAAATGCACTTATCTGAAAATCTTCATTATTGTGATAGTACCGGTCAAAAAATGTTTCTATATTCTCAATAAACGTTTCTGAATCTGTTCCCGTATGGACAACTACTGTAAACTGCTCATATCCAGCAGTCGTATGCAATTTTTTCTGCAGATTCTTAATTGGAATGTATACCGTAGTAGAAATATCTTCTTCAGATTCTGAAGAAAACCCAGTCGTTTCCTCCTCGTATTCATATACACCCACGATTGTAAACTGATAGTACTTTGTCCCAATATCGACTTCGATTGTCTGTCCTATTGCTGATGCATTATCTCCTTCATATAGATTACTTACAAACTTATTCGATACAACGGCAACGCCTTTGCCATCTTCTAATGCCTTTTCCGAAAGATTATTGCCCTGCAGAATATTGATTTCATTTGCTGTAAAGTATCCTTCATTCACACCCAAAACCTCAACATTAGCATAGAGACTTCCCTGTGTCACCTCTCCAGTACCCATCGACGAACTAATGGAAAAGTCCTTTACTTCATCTGGAAAAGCTTTTGTTAGCTCTTCTAGCATCTCATCCGTAAAATAGTCTTCCTCCGTAGGCGATTTTTGAAAACCTGGTCCTCTGAAGGTCAATCCGCTTTCTGTAGTCTCTTCCTCGGTAGATGTTTGCTGCAAGCCAACTGTAATATTATTTGCACCCATTGATTCCATCGAACTTGTAATAGAATTTGTAAGAGAATTACCCACTGTCACAATTGCAATTACGGATCCAATTCCAATGATAATTCCTAACATAGTCAGAAGTGCCCTTGTTTTATTAGCCAGCAATCCCGAAAGAGCCAGTAATACATTTTCAAAAAATAACATTACTCTGACTCCCCTTTCTGCTACCAGTAATCAAACCGTCTTTAATTGTAATGATTCTATCTGTTTCTTCTGCCAATTCATTTGAGTGTGTGATCAGAATCACCGTCTTGCCTTTTTCTCTATTCAATTTGTGAAAAATATCCATTATTAATCGTCCTGTCTGTGAGTCGAGAGCGCCCGTCGGCTCATCGGCCAATATGATTGCAGGATCATTCGCCATTGCTCTGGCAATCGCCACCCTCTGTTTCTGTCCTCCCGATAATTCATCTGGTCTGTGAGACGCACGGTCCTCCATCTCAACTATCTTCATAAGCTCCTTTGCTTTTTTTGCGCGTTCCTTGCCTGAAACACCTGCATAAAGCATTGGTAACTCAACATTCTTAAGGGCAGTTGTTCGTGCTACGAGATTGTATGTCTGAAATACAAATCCAATTTTTTGATTTCGTATTTTCGAGACATCTTTATCCTTTGATTCGAACACACGAACACCATCCAATTCGTAATCGCCCTCGGTTGGCCGATCCAATGCACCAATAATATTCATAAGCGTTGACTTGCCTGAACCAGAAGCCCCAACGATAGATACAAACTCGCCTTCACGCACTTGCAAATCCAAACCATGTAGTACTTCCAGTTCGTTAGGTTTACCAATAAAAAACTTCTTTACGATATGATTCATATTAATGATTAAATTTTCATTCATCATGGCATGCCACCACCGTTTGGTGCAGCACCGCCTCCGCCTGGTGCGCCTCCGCCTCCACCGCCGATGCTGAATAATGACCCTGTCTCTTCATCGGTTGTTTCAATAGTACCTGCCGCAGTTGGAATTACAATCTTCATTCCCTCATATATTTCATCACTAATAATTTGTGTATAATAATCGCTCTCCATACCCACTTCCACAACAATTCCCTGCTGTGTAGCTTCAGGCGTGTAAATAACACTTTCTCCCTCGGCATTTGTTGATATCGCATCATATGGAACCGTAAATACGTCTTTTGCCTCATCCACGATAATACTTAATTTTGCTGTCATGCCTAATTTTAATCTATCATCTTCTGTAAGGATATCCACTGTCACTTCATAGGTCGCACTCGTGCTACTTCCTGTGCTCGCAGTTGCCGTAGGCGATATAAAAGAAATGACACCTTTCAGTTCATCGTCTCTGGTTGCATCTGTTTTAATTACAACCTCCATGCCTTCTTTTAAGTCACTGATATCATATTCATCTATTTGCGCAGATACTGTATAAGTATCACAGTTCTGGATGGTCATCATATCACCTTCAATATAGGTATCTCCCGTTTTAACAGATAGAGAAGTTACAACACCACTGATTGGTGCAGTCACTACACAATTTTCCAGATTCGTCTGTAAATCTTCCAACTGCTCCTTCAATTCCTCTGTTGAATCTCCCTCAGTAAGTGATGATTTCAAATAGTCTTCATCCGTTCCCTGTAATGTATTTGCAACACTCTTTGTGGTCTTTGTCTGCGCCAAGAGTGCATCATCATAGGCATCTTGTGCATTTTTTTCCGCCGTATAGGCACTATATTCAGCATTCTTCAACTGTGTGATTTCTGCATCAGTAGCACCACTATCTTCTGCTTCCTGCCTCGCTTTCTTTGCATCTCCGTATGCATCGCAGGCATCATACAATTTAACCAATGCATCATCAACCGCTGTCTGTGCTTCTGAATAGGTATCCGTCTGCGAACTGTATGTATACAGATATTCGCGATCCGTCGATTGTGCATTGATGGCATCTGTTTGTTCGCTTACGCTGATTTTTTCTTCCATTCGTTCGATATTCGTTTTGATATCGGTTTCATCAAATACTGCAACCACTTGTCCCGCCGAAACAGTATCTCCAACCTCCACAGATACCGAAGATAATTCTGTCTTTGTAAGTGCAGAGGTAATCGTTCTGCTTTCTACACTTTTTACGGTTCCTGTTGTCGTTATACTGACAGTCAAATCACGCTTCTCTACATCAGCAGTCTCTACCTGCGCTTTCTGCATCATCGCAGTCATTCTGTCCTGTTTCGCTTTATAATTAAGAAAAATCAATAATGCAATTGCTAAAATGGCAACAATTATGATTGGTATGATACATTTTTTTATAATCCGTAATACTTTTTTGTTCTTTTCAGGATCCTTAACCTTTATTTTTTTTGCTTTCTCATCATACTTTTCCATGATGAATTCCTGCATATCTGGCACAACCACATTCTGATTTTCTTTTTCTTCCTCACTCTGTAATTTTGTTTTATTTTTCTTTAACCTGTTCACATTACTCCTCCACTTTCATTGTCATCTCCGCATCTGCACCATTTTCATTTCTTATCTTTATGCTATCTTTATAAGAGAATAAATCGATGACACACATTACTTTAAATCTTACAGGCGAAATGTGAAAAAAGAGTGAACTTATATAAAACAAACTGTGTTACAAAACTGAAATTAGTCTGAAAAAAAGAAGAATTATTGTAAACCAATAATCCCTCATATCTTCTATCATTTTCTCAGGTAATATTCCTTTATTATTGCTTCCGCGGGTTTTCCATAAATATCATACTTTGCATTTGAGGACGATGCTGCCAATGCATAGAGCTTTGCAGACCAATCCCATACCCCATAACCTCTGACCCAGTCACGCTTATCACATGCTTCAAACATCGCACGATACCAATCTGCCTGCTCACTTAAACTTGTTTTTCCCTGTAGCATCCAGCTGTTTGGTACCTTAGAGGAACCCTCAACAGACATACAACCGGCTTCTGCAAAAAAGAACGGTTTTTGAAATGCTTTTACTACTTTTTCGATTCGATCCAGTTCCTCATCCCAGTCTTCCAATGGATAATAGCCACTGGAAGAAATCACATCTACACAATCCCACCACGCCACATTATCTTCATGATACTTATCAGTATTATAGGAAATTAATCCATGATAGACTTCTCTGACATCTTTGACTAATTTACGCCACTCTGCCTCCCTATGTTCTGCCATCACCATTTCACAGCCGACAATAAACATATCACATTTCTCTGCTTCTGCAATCTTCGCAAAATGTAGTTGAAAATCAGTATAAGAAGCAAACCAATTTCTCCATTGGGGTTCACAATGCACATCTTTGTCAAAAAAATTAATATATGCGCGCCAAGTACCGTTTTTACAATTAACAGCTGGCTTTAATATGACTTTCAGTTTGAGCTCTTTCGCATAATGAATTATTTTTATCAATTCCTCATCCGTGACAGATGCTTTTGATGCATAATCTATCTCTTCAGATTGCGCCGTCTCCTGTAATCCATTTGGCACAAGAATAATGTGACTCGCTCCAGTCCTCTCTTTTAAGTTTCGAAGACTCTCATAGGTCTCTTCTCTATTTAGGCTATCCCTGCAGGCAAAGGCTGCAAACGTAATCCCTTTTACGAATTCCATACTTCTCATCCTCTTTCCTAATCCATCATGTTTCTTATTATTCAACTTTATTATACACTATCGTTTTAGAATATTACATGCTATAATAATCAGACATAAAAATAGTATAAATCTATTTTACGGAGAGATATAGTATGCAATATTTATTTGAAAACGGTGACATTTTAAATTCTCCATACGAAGCATTCCTGGCAGACTCCTCTGTTGGCGTTTTTCCAGTACGCCCACACTGGCACTACTTCACAGAGGTTCTTTTTATGTTAGAGGGTACCGCGCTAGTAGAATGCGATGGAAAGACTTATTCTGTTGAACCCGAGGAGTTAATTCTTTTTCATCCGAAATCTATTCACTCTGTTTGCAGTACCTCGAAAGAGCCCCTACGATATGCGGTATTAAAATTTGATGCCAATATATTATCTGTTGGCAATAGTTATACGCCTAAAATAAGCGCCATATTGGAGAGCGCTCGTAATAGTGATTGTGCGCATATCCATTTTAAAGAAATAAATCTTTTTAATATGCATATGAAGGAACGCTTTTTAGATTGTATTCATGAATTATCAGAACGAAATTATGGATATGATATTAAAGTCCATTCTCAACTATGTAACATGATGGTCTGTCTAATTCGGCTATGGCGCGATAATGGTTTTAATACTGATAAGTCATTCATTGTATCAGGAAATGATGAAAGTACCCTTAATAATATTACTGAATATATTGATCAACACTCTGATGAGCTCCTTCGTGTGGAGGACCTGGCAAAACGCTGTAGTATGAGCTACTCCTATTTTGCCAAAAACTTTAAAGCACTGTATAACAAATCATGTAAAGAATATATTGAGTTTGTCAGGATATGCAAGGCTGATGATATGCTTTTGTTTACCGATTTTAATCTGAATTACATTAGTCAAGAAACCGGCTTTACAGACTGCAGTCATTTTATCAAAACATATAAGAAATTAAAAGGCATCACACCAAAACAGCGACGCCTAAAATATCAGCTTACCTGATAACACTTTTTTCCCTTTTCATTCTTTACCAAGGCTATCTGCACTTCCCTGATAAATTCCTCTCGCTCTCAATTCCTTGTGAATTGTATTTAACACATTTTTCTTATTTCCACTCCATTTTGGTTCCATAAGCAATCTTTTGGGACCATCTCCTGTTATTCTGTGAATCACAATCTTAGGAGAAAGATGTGCTATTATATCGCACAGAATATCTGCATATTCTGTAAGCGTAAATATTTGAAATGGATTCTCCTCATACATTTTTGCTAAATCTGTATTTTTTAATATATGTAACAGTTGTAATTTGACTCCTTGTATCTCTTGGCGATTTAAATATAAAATCGAAGCAAGCATTTGCGCCTTTGTTTCTCCTGGCAACCCCAAAATCAAATGAACAATGATATCCAGCCCTTCTTTACGAATTCTACCTACCGCCTCTTCAAAACATACTAAGTCATACCCGCGTCTTATCATCTTTGCTGTATTTTCATGTATCGTCTGTAATCCCAATTCTATCCAAACTGGCTTAATCAGATTTAATTGTGCAAGTAGCTCTATTACTTCATCTGACACGCAATCTGGTCTTGTTGCAATGGAAAGACCCACAATATCCGGATGTTCTATTGCCTGCATAAAAATTTCACGCAAATACTCCGCCGATGCATATGTATTTGTATATGCCTGAAAATATGCTATATATTTCCGTCCTGTCTGTTTCCCAGATAATAGAAGCCTAGCCTGTTCTATCTGTACTCCAATATTAGACCAGGTTGCCCGATTGGATTGCACGGGTAAAATTGCAGGTGTAAATTCACCGCTTCCGCCTTCACTACAAAAAATGCAGCCTCGCGTATCAAGTGTCCCGTCTCTGTTTGGACAAGTCATGCCACCATTTAACGATACTTTATATACTTTTTCACCATATTGATTCTTCAAATAACTGTCTAAAGAATAGTAGGGCTTATCACCCCATTGCCTTTGTTCCATTTGCACCACCCGTCCTTTATAAACAGAAAGCCTCGGAGATTTTATTCTCCGAGGCCACTTACATCATACGTGCGCGACAAGATTCGAACTCGCGACCTTCTGGTCCGTAGCCAGACGCTCTATCCAGCTGAGCTACGCGCACTTATACCCTTACTGTGTTTTACAACGAATGTAATTTTATCATAATCATTGTAGCAAGTCAAGCCACTAGTCTAAATTCGCTCCTCTACTTCAAATAGCAACTCAATCAGAGCATAGCTCTGTTTGGGATTCAAAAACCATGGTACGGTTTCTACCAGCATGCTTTGCCGCATACATTGCTTGATCTGCCTGATTGATTAGCTCCTCTATACCTTCTGTCTGCTCATTTAATTCAGCTACTCCGATACTGACTGTTACCATCACCTTTTGCGTGTCAAACTCGAACTGCTTTTGTTCTACCGCTTTTCTAAATTCCTCTGCTTTTTTATATGCCACCCTGGCATCTGTATTGAGCATTGCGACATTAAACTCTTCTCCTCCCATGCGACCCAGAATATCTGTACCACGAAATACCGTCATCAGCATTTTAGAAAACTCACTAATTACAATATCTCCTGCCTGATGTCCATATGCATCGTTAATCTTTTTAAAACAATCTATATCTAACATAAGAACACATAAGGACTCCTGATAACGTCGTGCACGCTCATACACTTCTTGCACACATTCATTAAATCTTCTCCTATTATTTAGATGACTAAGTTCATCCATATTGGCTAATTCCATAAGGCGATGCTTTAATTGCTCTCTTTCTGTTACATCATCAAGTTTGACAAGAAGTCCTATCGTTTCCTCTTTATCGCAAAACTCTTTTATATTGATATCTACATAACACTTTTTCCCCTGCATCACAAAACAAAAAACTTTATTTTCCAATCGCATGATACTCTCAAAGATATCTGGCTGATCCTTTAATAAAACATCTAACTGTTCCTCTCTGACCTGAACATGAAACCATTGAAAAAAAGAAATACTTGCCTGATTGAAATCTACTACTCGATTAAATTGATTGAGTAATATTAAACCTGATGTACTATCTTCAAATACTCTTTCTCTGGCCAGCATTTTAATTTCCAGGAAATTGTAACGCGTTAACGCCAGATTAATCAATAAAATGCAGGGCGGTAAAACAAGTGCTGTATAGTCTATCCCTATTCCCCCGATATTTAATGTAACCAAAAGCAATGAGATGTAAGGTAACACCGCTGCAAATAGCAATAATCTGAATTGCATTTTCTTATCACCTCTACTCGTTCTATAACGCTGAAAATAGAATAGAGATGATAGCACTAAAGCAATTAGTACATAAATCATTTGTACGACATACCAGGGTCCTTTCGTCAACAACATCAGTTCTGTATTCCTAAAAGATTGAAGTTCAATACGGCTATAATAAAGATGATGCCAATTATTAGTCAGGCGCATAAAAAATGTTAGGCAAGGAATGAAAAAGATTATAATTCTTCCACCCAAACACAAAAATTTTTCCTTACCCGTAGAAAGCATACATACAACCAGCCACAGTGCAGGAAAAAAAGGAATTCCAAAATACTGAATCTGATTCCAGAAAAGCATTTGTTTCAGAAAACTGCAATTGATTTCCATCAGGTATCCTAGCAAATAAATCTGAAGTACAAGACTAAGTATCCCGAACACCTTCGAAGATATTGATTTCCCATTCATATAGGAATATACGAACATAAAAGAAAGAAGCATGACACCAATGAACAGATAAATACTTATAATTATACTAATCATTTATGACTCCTTTTTAAAAGCGTTCTTATTGTATCAGATATTCATTCCATGAATAAGACCTGCATTCTTGTCTTCTAAAACTCTAATCGCATGGTATAAAAATTCATTCACAGGCGTTTCTATCCCTGCTTCTTTTCCTAATCGCATTACTGTGCCTGCAAACATATCCACTTCTGTCTTTCTACCAGCCTTTATATCTTGTAATGTTGATGGCATGCCATCAGCATTTATCTTCTTAAGTCGCTCCCCTTGCAGTCTGATATCTTCTTCACCAAGTGCGATACCTCTCTTATTGGCAATCGCAACTACTTCCCTCATTGCCATTTCACGTAAGCGATTTGCATGCTCATTGCCATGCCATGCACCAAAAGGAATGTCAAGTACTGCCGCTGTCTGGTTCTCTGCTACATTACACATAAATTTATGCCATAATGCAAAGATCATATCCGTTTGAATCACCGATTTAATGCCAGCTTTGTCAAATAATGCTTTCACAGCTTTCACAGATTCTGAATACCTACCAGCTATATTTGTCTTATCTCCATACTCAATATGTGCAACAGAGGGATTAAATTTTATACTATTTTCTGTTGCTGTAACGCTTACGCGTGCAAGTGAATATAGCAAATTCTCATAACCATATTTTTCTGCCACAATATCTTCGCTTTCAATACCATTAAGAGGCGCCATAATAATAGTAGCAGGTCCAATTTGATTTCTAATATCCTCAATTGCCTTCCTCAGTGAAGTGAACTTAGTGATTATTATAGCTAAATCTGCATATCCGCTCTCCTCTTCTGGATCTACCACATGAAAACGATAGGGACTATCATTGATTATGATACCCTTGTTTTCTAACCTTGACTTACGGGCACCGCCTGCAATAATACGCAGATTTTCGAAACCAACTACCCCCTGCAGTCCCGATGCCAGATATCCTCCGATTCCTCCAAGTCCAATTAATGCTACTGTTTTTATTTCTTTCATGCTTATTTATACCTCACTTTACATTATGATTCAAAATAGTGTATTATTTCTGCGTGCTCTCGTAACCACTTTCGCTTTTCTTTATAATAGGGATCTATCCTTTCAACATCCTCCCAAAATCCTTTTCCATGATTCCGATGTCTGATATGACAAAGCTCATGCACTACGACATAATCAAGTACAGCCTGAGGACACATAACCAGCCTCCATGAAAAACGGATTACATTGTGCACATTACAAGTCCCCCAGCGTGTCTTTGCATTAGATAGTTTAATCGCTGCATATTTCAGTCCCATAACCTGACTATAATTATCTGCACTTTTCTCAAGTGCCAGTCTGGCTTGTTTTTTCAACCATGCAATTAGGAGTTTTTTACGTTCCGGGCTATTAGGTAACAACAGTTCATCATTTCGAATCTCAATTCCACCATAAGCTCCAAGTCGTATGATATACTCTTTTCCGTAAAATGGTATTAATGTACCATTCTCCGGCTCAATACTTCTTTTTCTTTCTAGTCGCTGCGACATTTTCTGCTGATTCTTCAATATCCAATCTCTACGTTGCTCCAGAATATGGCTGATTTCCTTGTTTGTTATTCTATGCGGCGCTCTAACAATCAATTCTCCCTTTTCGTTTATGGCTAGTGCCACGCTCTTTCTATTACTTTTCACTATTTTTGCAGGCACTATTAAAGTCATTACAGCTTCTCACTCTCCAACGCGCTACTTTATTTATCCGCAGGCTCTATAATAAAACTCATTATACAATATCTTATTTGAAAATTCTACTTTGATTTAAAGGTTTTCTGATTGCCACTCCATTATCTCTGGCGTATACTAAATGATAGATAGGAGGCTTCTATGAAATATGGTTGGCTTATAGTAAATCAGTTTTTACTGACAGATAAATTTAATGAAATATATAAATGGCTACAAGATTCGGCAGCAAAATATGATTGTAAACTTGATCTCAAGACAAATGCTGAACTGTTATGTACTGTAAATAATGGAACAGTATCCTCATTACCCTGTATCAGCAATGCCGATGCCCCTTCTTTTATTTTATTTTGGGATAAAGATATCAGACTTGCACGTGCACTTGAGCATCATGGATTTCGTCTATTTAATTGTGCTGATGCCATCGAGGCCTGCGATGATAAATCGTTAACCTTTTCACGCCTTGCAGGAACAGGTATTTCCATGCCAAAAACAATTACAGCTCCCATGACGTTTTCCAATATTGGATATACAGACTTATCATTTCTTGCCACTATTGAAGACATGTTAGTTTACCCCATGGTCGTTAAGGAGTGTTTTGGCTCCTTTGGAATGCAGGTATATCTTGTAAATAATCGCGAACAGTTACTGGATGTGTTTAAAAAGGTCAATGGACGGCCAATTCTTTTTCAAGAATTTATATCCGAAAGCTATGGACGTGATATTCGTATTAATATGGTTGGTGGTAATGCTGTAGCTACAATGCTACGGCGTCATGATTCTGATTTTCGTGCTAATATTACTGGTGGTGGTCACATGGAACGATATACCCCGACTTCAGCGCAGCTTGCACTTGCAAAATCTGTTTGCAATACTTTGTGCCTTGATTTCGCAGGCATTGATATCTTATTTGGTAAAAACGAAGAACCTATTTTATGTGAGGTCAATTCCAATGCCCATTTTAAAAACATATTTGACTGTACTGGTGTAAATGTTGCAGATAAAATCATGGAATATATCCTTAAGCAGCTGATTTAAGCAAACGGAGAAAGGAGCCGTACATGGAAGGTTGGATCATCTATCACTCTGAAGATGTAAAAAAAAATCACATCTATGTGGACATGTTTATCACCGAGGCAAAAAAATATAATATTGTCTTAAAACTTGTTTTGACAAAAGATCTACAGCTAACGCATAAAAAAGACGAATACCATACTTTTTTTCGTGGTATAAGAGTCATTCCTCCAGCTTTCATTATAAACCGCTCTCGTGACGCCAATCTTGCTAAGCATTTTGAAGCCCAGCATATTCGCGTCTTCAATCCTGCCATTGTCACTGAAATTTGCAATGACAAAGGTGCCACCTACAAATATTTGGCCGAAAATGGAATCACCATTATGGATACCATATGTTATCCAAATGAAGATACTTTCAAAAAAAACTATGTTGAAAGTATCCAACGCCTTGGATACCCTCTTGTCATAAAACCCGCTGATGGTCATGGCGGTACACATGTCACGCTTGTAAAAAATAATGATGAATTTGCAAATGCTCTATCGAAGATAAAAGCAGATTATAAATATTTCCCCAAAATTGTAATGCAAAAATGTGCCTCAGATAAAGGCCACGATTTGCGTGTCTATGTACTCGGTCAGATTATTATTGCTGCAATGATGCGTACAAAAACATCTATTGCTGCAAACGAAATCCGCAGCAACTACTCACTTGGCGGTACTGCCACTCTTCATAAACTGACTGCTGAAGAAAAAAACATTGTAATGCGGATATGTCGACTGTTTCCATTTGACCTAGTTGGCATTGATTTCGTATACCACAAAGGACGCCCGGTATTTAATGAAATCGAAGATGCCGTAGGCGCCCGCATGCTTTATGCAGGAACAAATATTGATATCGTAGAAAAGTATATGGCATATATTAATCGTTTTTTCGTTGAGGAACAGGGCTGATATCTCGCTGATTATCTCTTACTCGTTCGTGTTCCTTAATTATTGGCAACCCAAGTATTAAAAGGATACAAATTGTAATTGCAATTACGTCAATTACGATTGATTCCCATGTCATAATAGAACTACTATTCGTTAGTATCTTATTCATAATCAATCCACTCAAATTAACTACAATATGCAAGATGACTACTGCCCAGATTGATTGTAATTTCATCATAATATATCCAAAAATCAACCCCATAACAAATGCATAAATACCTTGTATCAGGTTTAAATGATAAATGCCAAACAATGCTGCCTGCACTATATTTGCAGCCATAATTGGCATCACTTTCTTTGCATAGCCAAAAGTCAATCCTCTAAAAATCATTTCTTCGCCCAAAGGTGCCAAAACTACTGTGTAGATAACCATCATCCAATTATCACTAAAAAGCATACTCATCGTCTCTTCATATTTCATGGTTGCATCTTTAAAAAAGGGTAAAATAAGCGTCAGTGAAAAACTGAGCATAATCTGAATTACAATCCCAAGCACAAGCAATAAAATTAGATTTTTAATACTTAATGCTTCATAGATGCGAATCTTTGACTTTCGACCATACAAAAAAAAGAACCAAATGCCAAACACCAATATACATAGTATTCCAATGGCAAAAACAACAATCGATAAAAACTCTTGATTTGCAGCTATTCCTGCCAGATATTCTGCCAATTCATCCGTATTGATTTCTCCTCGTGATAACTTATAAAACCCTGCAACCAATGTCATTATCATACCCATTATTACATTTATAAATAACCCCAATAAAAAAGGAACTGGTATCCAAAATAGATAGGACTTATTCTTCATATATTTTTATTCCTTTCTCTGCCGCCTGACTTCTCAAAAGATTAATAAATTCTTTTTTATTATCATCAGTTACATGCATTCCAAAACCCTGTTCCTTCACTGCCATATCTATTTTATCTTCAAAAGTCGCCGATATCATCCACTCTCCAACCTGTGGTGTATAGTGACTTGTCTCATAATAACACCTATCCTCAATTGTCACATAACTGATGCTACTAAAATTATAGTAATCCGTAATATTTGCTAAAGAAGCAAGGAACGCAAGATATCCGTTTTCAATCGCCTTCTCATAAGTCAGGTGATAGAGTGGATTTGTCATAATAGTCAGATGGATATCATATTCCTCACATAGATCTATCATTTCCTGAATCTCCGCAATAGAATCCTCTAATCTGAGTTCGTAATAATCAGCCCAATAACCGACCGCATTAGCAGAATTAAATGCAGGTGGAATATCTAAACTTTCTGTTCCTGTATTTTGGAATCTCTCAATGTAGTCAGGTGACGGTGTATCGAATCCTCTAATTACTGCAAGCGACTCCCATATCGTAATTAAATCAAAATATTTGGAATAAAAAGATAACTGTGAAGTTATATCTTCATCAGGATATGGTATGCGATATAGCGATGTTGCATGTCTGTCTGGATCAACAAAACAAGAAATATCGTCTACCAGCATAATAACATTTTTAGGCACAAAACCATTCTTAATCATAATTTTTAAAATTCTGACATGCTCTGCCGGAACCGCTTCTGAACTCGCCATATTGTAATAGGTTCCGTCCTTCAGCTTTGACACATCAAAAAAACCTGCTCTTGAAGAACCAAATACAAGAGAATCAAATTTTTCCTGATTATGAAGTACATGCTTAGTCTTTATAAAATTTTTATTTGGCTCAACCCCATTTTCGCGTGGCATACTGTAATGAAAGACATTATAGGGATCAATCAATACCGATACTGGAATAAAAATAAGTCCCATTATTATAGCGAAAATAAGCCCTTTTTGTAAAAACCGTTTCATAAGATGCCTTTCTATGTATCAAATTAGATAACAAAATCACTTCAAATACTAAAATTTGAAATATATGAATTCTTGCTTCACTCCGTTATGTAGACTTAATATAATAATCAATGCCGCGATACCTATATAAAGCATCCAGCGCAAGGGAAGTTTCAGTTTATCAATTTCCTTTAATAAATCATGGCGAAGGCCGAAATAATCATACGTCAATATAAAAGTGATTGCGAGACCAGTCTTTATAACAGAAAAATAGCTCATAGTCGTATCACGCATTGCCTGTTGCCAATCAAAACCAGAGAACATATGTGTTGTTATATAAATAGCATCCGCTATTGAATTTGCTCTAAAAAACATCCATGCATAGGCAACAAGACAAAATGTTAAAAGGATATGTGCTACCTTCTTAACTCTGCGCCCTTTTGTCACTACGCCTGATTCGATTTTATCCATAATTTCTATCCCGCCAGAATTCTTTCGCCTAATATAAATATTCTTAACTGTATTCTCAGCAATCTGATAGAGGCCATGTAAACCGCCCCACAAAACAAAGGTCCAATTTGCGCCATGCCAAAGGCCACTAATTAAGAATGTTAAAAGAAGATTTAAGTTTTTTCTCATTTTAGAAACACGATTTCCACCAAGTGGGATATAAACATAGTCCCTAAACCACGTAGATAAAGAAATGTGCCATCTACTCCAAAATTCTTTGACTGTCGCAGACATATAAGGCTGCTTAAAGTTCGTCATCAAACGAATTCCTAACAATCTTGCAATTCCGATCGCTATATCAGAATATCCAGAAAAATCACAATATATTTGAAATGTAAACAGTATCATCGCAATCACAAAACTAAATCCCGAATAGTCCGTGGCATGATTGAATATTACATCTACATATTTCGACATAGAATCTGCGAAAACCATTTTTTTCAAAAAACCAAGTAATATAAGACGCAGTCCATAAACCGCTTCCTTGTAATCAAATTTTTTCTCTTCAGCAAACTGCGCAAGCATATTAGACGCACGTTCAATCGGTCCCGAAATAATATTAGGGAAAAAAGACACAAAGAGTGCATATTTTCCGAAATGTTTCTCTGCTTTAATTTTTCCAGTGTATACATCTACTATATAACCTACCATCTGAAAGGTATAAAAAGAAATACCTAAAGGCATAATCAATTGCAATGTCGTATCCTGGACTGGTATTGCAAATGTCTTCAATATTCCAAACACAGAAGCTAACATAAAGTTAGTATACTTAAAAACCAGCAGCAGGGATAACGTTACTATAGTACCCACTATAAGAATTCTCTTTTTATTCTTTTTTTCACTGGTATGTTCTATTTTTAAAGCACAAAAATATGATACTGCTGTCGTAAACAGTATCACGATAATATAAACAGGCTCCCAGCTCAGATAAAAATAGCAGTTAGCCAAAAGCAGCGCCATCCATCGGAATTTGTTTGGAAGTGCCCAATATATAAGAAATACAATCGGCATGAAAACTGCAAATGCCAAAGAATTAAATAACATATTGACTTCCTAACCTCTCTTGCTGTTTCTCTACCAAATCAGCTATCGTAACATTATCCACAACATGATCGATGGCTTCTCCTAGTTCCTTCCATATTGCAAGAGTATCGCATGTATCACAACGCTCACACTCATTCTTATCACCTTCCAAACACGCTACTGGCGATAAACTGCCTTCTGTCAATCGTAAAATCATTCCTACCGTATAATCAGAGGGTTCTTTCGAAAGTCTGTATCCACCCTGTGCGCCGCGTACACTACGTACGTAACCTGCTTTATGGAGTACTGAAATAATCTGTTCCAAATACTTTTCGGATATTTGCTGACGTTCTGCAATATTTTTCACTTTAATGTATTCGCCAGTATTATGTACTGCTAAATCCAGCATCACACGTACTGCGTATCTTCCCTTAGTCGATATTTTCATGGTATACCTCCAAACATGACTTATACACTATCAACAGTATATGAAATATTTCATACTATGTCAATATGATATGAGGTAGAAGAAAGTTCATCGTGAAAAAACACTCAAAAACATCGAACCAAGCATAATAAAGAAATCTCCAATATTAAATATGATATTGCGTATCTTTTTCTGCTTAACATTTAATCGGCAGTAATCTACGACATATCCACGGAACACACGGTCATACGTATTGCTTAACGCTCCTCCGAGTAAAAAAGAAAATCCCAGTTTCCGCCCTTTTCCCGCTTTGCTTTTACCAGGTTCCTTCCACTCGCTGATTCCAAGTAGTAATGTAAAAACAGTGAGGCCAACCGATAAGGCAGCAACCACTTTCTGATATCGGTCAAATATGTTCAAAAAAGCCCCTTTATTATGATGCTTTTCAATAATCAGCCTGTTGTGTAATACCAGTTCCTCTTTTCCAATCACTTTATTCTTTTCTACATATTTCTTAATAAAGAACTCTAAAGCAAAAATTGTTGCAGCTATTCCACTATATATCATAACTAATCTCCTATTCGCTTTTTCCTATTCCTATTTTTAATGACCTGAAAATAATAATGATAACGGCAAAATAGCCATCATGATACAACTCGTGATGGCTATAAACGTTAAATGAAATTTTTCTTATTCCCTAATCGTATTAATTTCATGAATGCCTCTTATAAATGATTATTGTCCAGCGGCTCCTACATTCATAGGAATCGCCTTTATTATCTCACGATCTTCAAGTCTTTTATCGCCACCGCGCAAATCAATCCTCGGACCGCCTTTCCCTAATATGTAGTCCTTTGTTATGGTTACACGACCAATACTGTCATCCTTCGGTATCTCGTACATGATATCAAGCATAAATTCTTCAATAATAGAACGTAATGCTCTCGCACCCGTCTCTCTCTCAAGCGCTTTCTCCGCAATCACTTCCAATGCTTCATCTTCAAATTCTAGTTGGACCTCATCCAGTGCAAATAACTTTTGATACTGCTTCAGTATCGCATCCTTTGGTTTCTTCAGAATTTCAATCATAGTATCCTTTGTCAGCCCTTCTAGTGTGAAAATAATAGGGAGACGCCCGACAAATTCTGGAATCATACCAAACTTTTTAATATCCTCAACAGTCACTTCGTTAAGTATGTCCTTTCTTTTATCTAGAGAATCTTTTAATTCGGCAGTAAATCCAATCGACGTTTTCTTTCTTAATCTCTGTTTAATGATTTCATCCAAATCTGGAAATGCACCACCACATATAAAAAGAATATTTTTTGTGTTCATCGTAGTAAGCGGCACCATCGCATTCTTGCTGCTGGCGCCTACTGGAACCTCAACTTCACTACCTTCCAGTAGTTTTAACAGACCCTGCTGCACACTTTCCCCACTGACATCTCTGGAATGTGTATCTTTTTTCTTTGCTAACTTATCAATCTCATCTATGAAAATAATACCCTGTTCTGCTCTCTCTACGTCGTTGTCTGCCGCTACTAATAGTTTTGAAAGAACACTCTCAATGTCATCTCCTATATAGCCCGCTTCAGTAAGTGATGTTGCATCGGCTATCGCAAGAGGCACATCTAGTAATTTGGCTAATGTTTTGACTAAATACGTTTTTCCACAACCTGTAGGACCTATCATAAGCATATTTGACTTTTCAATTTCTACGCCATTGAACCTCTTATCAAATGCCATATCATCCATTGCCTCAGAAGCTACTCTCTTGTAGTGATTATAGATAGCTACTGTCATTACCTTCTTCGCTCTTTCCTGGCCAATAATATACTCATCCAGGTTTGCTTTAATTTTGTGTGGTCGTGAGATATGTTTTATATCAACAATTGGTTTAATCTGCTCTCCATCTGCTCTTTTCTTTTTGATTTTCTGCTTATTGCTCATAGAACTTCCCATCAAATTCTGCAAATCTGATAAGTTCAAAAAACTGATACTCGGTATTTTCCCTTGATCTTGCTCTTTGTTCTGGTTATGATTGGGATCCTGATCATTATTCTTGTCTCCATCATGCTTTTGGTCTTGGTCATTCTTCTGTTCTAGATTTAAATCCAGATTTGGGACCATGCCAGGATTCATTGTAAAATCCTTTAACAGATTTTGATAATCCATCTGTGTCATTGTATCCATCGTTTTATGCATGCAATCTGAACAAACAGAAATATGATTGGGTAATTTGAACATCTTGCCCGCTGTTCTTTCAGAACGATGGCAGAGGTAGCAAATATCTTCATATTCACTATCTCTGTCTTCATTATTATTATTTATTTCTTTGTCTATATCTGACATTTCAAACTCCTTTTACAGGTTATTGTTGTATCGCTTTATTTCCAAGCGTTACGGATAGTGTTTTTTCTTCATATTCTTCACCATTTGCACGCTTTATAACGATATCCACCGTCGTACCGGCCGAATAGTATGCCAATGTTTCCTGCAATTCTGCCATTGTTCCTATTTTCTGTCCATCAAATTCTGTTATAATATCCCCTTTTTGAATTCCCGCTTCTTTTGCTGCCGTTCCCTCTAGTGCCTGCGCTACATAGATACCAATTGGCATCGAATATGTCTGCGCAACCTCTTCTGTGACATCTACACCTGAAATACCAAGATAAGACTCCTCACCAATCCCAACTTTTTCTCGCGTCTGTCTGTTAATCAACTCATCCATAATTGGCTTTGCTTCTGAAATAGGTATCGCATACCCCATACCTTCCACCATACTGGAAGAGAACTTGGCTGCATTGATTCCAATTACCTCACCATTCATATTCAGAAGTGCGCCTCCAGAATTACCAGGATTAATCGCCGCATCTGTCTGAATTAATATATTAGTATTATTATCTATTGTAATCTCCCTGTCAAGTGCGCTAATCACACCAGTCGTAACAGATTGTCCATATCCAAGTGCATTTCCGATTGCTATAGCTGGTTCACCAACCTTCAAGGAAGAAGAATCGCCTAATGTAGCAACCTTTATCTCCGCTAATGTGTCTTCGCTAATATCTTCAATCGGTATTGCGACAATCGCTAAATCAACCTCTGAATCGGCGCCCTTCAATTTCGCTTCTGCTGTTGCCCCATCAATAAATTGTATTGATAAGGTATTTGCATCATCTGCCACATGGTTATTCGTTACTATTAATAACTCAGAATCGTTTTGTCCCACTATAATGCCAGAGCCACTTGTTTCACTTTCATAGGTACCAGTCTGACCAAAAAAATTAGTTGCCGTCTGTGTCGATTGATTGATAATTGACACAACAGAAGGCATTGCTTCCGTTACAACATTTGTAACATCCAAAGCTTTCACGGGCGTAATCAATTTCTCTGATTTCTCAGTCTCTAGCGCTTTTTCATCGGTTTCAGGCAGTGTCACAGGTAAAATCGTATCCACTGTCGCAGAATTCTGTGCAGACAGTGCTTCTCTGCCTGCTATCTCCGCTGTCACAAGATCAACGGCAAAAAATCCAAGTGCGCCAAACCCGCCAAAAATTAATCCCAATACCATAAATGTCATAGCCTTTTTAATAAATCCAGATGTCTTTTTGCTCTTAACAGGTGCCGCTATATTATTTTTGGGTATCTCATAGGACGCATATGAATTTTGATACGGACTGCTCCCCATACTACCATAATTAGAATTGTTGTTATTTTCATCATACATAATAAAGACTCCTTTCGCTTTTCACTTTGATATCTTTAGTCTACAAATAAGATGTGTTTTATTTGTGACAAAATATTAAAAAAAATGTGATGAACAAAAAACATTTCCCTCTCATACTCGATGAAATTAAATACATCAAAATATAAGAAGGAAATTGTTATCATTTCTTATGCTTGCAGATCATACTTCATTGACCTTCTTTTCATTCCATTATTCTCTTTTAGGAAGTTCTGATTGCAGGAACATATGTAGTTGATATGAAATTTTATTCAACGGTAACTGCATTTCGACAGCACCTATTTCATAGGCAATTTTAGGCATTCCATATACCACACTGGTTTTTTCATCTTGTCCTATGGTTCTGGCACCTTCTTTTCTAATCTGCCATAATCCTCTCGCACCATCGCTTCCCATTCCTGTCAGAATGACTCCTATCGCATTCTTCCCCGCTTCTCTGGCGACAAATTCAAACAATACATCTACAGAAGGACAGTGCCCATTCACTTTCTCTCCCTGAATACATTCAATCCTATACTTATCATAGTGCTTCTTTATACGTATATGTCTGTCTCCTGGCGCAATTACTACCATTCCACTTGATAAAACATCACCATTCTCGGCTTCTTTTACCCGAAGCTTTGTCTGCACATTGAGCCTGTCAGCAAACATTTTGGAAAATTTGCGTGGAATATGTTGCACGACTACAATACCAGGCATATTGGGCGGCAAATCCTTAAGTACATTATACAACGCTTCCGTTCCTCCTGTCGAGGCTCCAATTGCAATAATTTTTTTTGCATCATAATGCCTGTCAGGAATAACAGCCGGTTTTTCAAAGATTTCCTGCTTTGAAATATTCGCTTTTGCTGCTGTTTTTATTTTACCATTCAGTTCTTTAACAAATGCTTCCATATCAATAACCGATTGTATATCTGGCTTTGTAATAAAGTCCACCGCACCAGCATTCATGGCGTCAAATACTGCTTCGCTGACTGAACTTACGACAATTGCTGGAAGCGGAAACTGCGGCATGAGTCTTCTGATAAATTCAACACCATTCATTTTAGGCATTTCCACATCGCAAATCATGACATCCGGCTTATATTTCAATAACTTGTCCCTTGCATCAAACGGATCTACAGCTGTTGCTACAACTTCTAACTGCAGATCAGATGAAACTATCTTTGACATGATTTCTCTGGCAAGCATGCTGTCATCAACGATTAATACCCTGATTTTTTTTCATTGTTCAGCGTCATAATGCAACCTCCCATTTTTTCATGTCATCTTTTGATAGATAGACGGCAATACATATTTAAATCGGCTTTTACTTCTGTCAATCGATTCAGAATGACCCAAAAACAAATATCCTCCATTTTCCAGCAAATTGTAGAACTGTTCCACCAAATTATCTTTTGTCACATTATCAAAGTATATCATGACATTTCTACAAAAGATTACGTGAAATTTTTTCTTAAATGGATATACTTTGTCCATCAAATTAAATTTTCGGTATATGACATCTTCCTTGAGTCTTTCCGAAACAATAACCGTATCATGGTCAATTGTCTCAAAATACTTTTTCGTCCATGATGCAGGAAGAGGTGCTATACTTTGTCGATTATATATTCCAGTTTTCGCCGTCTCCAAAATTGCACTTGAAATATCTGTTGCTAATATTTTTGTATCCCAAAACAATTTTTCTTTTCCAAAATAGTCATCAATAATCATGGAAAGTGTATATGCTTCCTCTCCAGAAGAACATGCCGCACACCATACTCGAAGATCTTTATGCTTAATGCTTAATGATAAATGAGGCAGTATCTCTTTTTGAAGATAGTGAAAATGATCTGCCTCTCTCATAAAAAAGGTGTGATTTGTTGTAATTTTATCCGTAAGCAGTCGTGCAGCGTTTCCACTCTTATCAGAGATTACGTATTGATAAAAATCTGTAAATCTTTGAAAGCCCATTTTCTCAAGCACTTGCTGCAGTCTTCCTTCAACAAGCATCTTTTTTTCTTTTTTCAAAAAAATCCCGTAATTCTCTTTAATATAGTTAGAAAGTTGTACAAATTCCTTGTCGGTTATTGTGATCACTTTGCCCTCAGTCCTCTCAAATTTAGTTAATATTTTCCAAATTCACTATCACTCAAAGCAATCTTGCTTATATTTACTTCCTTTTCTTTCTTATTTCCAAGAGCGTTAAGCATTTCCATAACTTCAGGGCTTATTTCTTTTCTATTATCATAACTCATGATATGATTTTTGTCTTTTCTTAGATTAAACTTCTTTACTTCTTTATTCATGATTTCAGCCTGACTTGAAAGTTCTTCACTTGCTGCTGCCGCTTCTTCAGAAGTTGCTGAATTAGTCTGAATGACTGTAGATACCTGCAGAATTCCCTGATTAATCTGCTCTATACCAAGTGACTGCTCATTTGAAGCCACTGTTATCTCTCCGACCAATTTTGCTGTTTCTTCTACGCCGCTCACTATCTTGCCAAGCGCTTCGGCCGTTTCATTTGCTATACGGGTTCCGCCTTCTGCTTTCTTGATGGAGCTCTCTATCATGCTAGTAGTTTCTTTTGCCGCATCAGCTGATTTTGCTGCCAGATTTCTGACCTCTTCTGCCACTACCGCAAATCCTTTTCCATGCTGACCTGCTCTCGCTGCTTCAACTGCCGCGTTTAACGCCAATATATTTGTCTGAAAAGCAATATCATCAATTACTTTAATTACTTTTGAAATATTGCTTGATGACTCATTGATATCTTCCATTGCTTTCTGCATTTCACCCATCTGCTTATTTCCTTTGCCAGCATCCTCCTGAATATTCTGTGCAACCTGGTATGCTTCATTTGCACGCTCGGCATTTTGCGTTGTTTGTGAAGATATTTGTTCAATTGATGCTGTCAATTCTTCGATAGAGCTAGCCTGCTCTGTTGCGCCCTGTGACAATGCAATACTAGAGTCTGAAACCTGTCTTGCTCCTGTTGCGACCTGTTCTGCTGCTTCCGTTATATTTCCCATAAGCTCATTCAGATTATCAATCATAGCCTTAAATGCATTTGCCAGCATCCCTACTTCATCTTTCGAATTCATCTGCACGTCTACATCAAGATTTCCTTTTACGATTTCATTTGCAACAACAAGGATCTCTTTAATTGGTGTGCTGATAGAACGAGAAATAACAAGGCCAAGCACAACTGCTATTATAATGCCTACTACAAGCAAAATAATCGTCGTCGTAACTGCTGTATCAGCAATACTACTGTTTTCATCGGCTGTTGTTTTTGCAAGTGTGATTTTATTTACAGTCAAATTACTTACTGCAGTTACAAGATTAGTGGCAGCTTCTGCTCCTTCACCATTCATTAATGCAAGAACTTCTTTTTGGTTACTTTCATCCAGCGTAAGTGTTAGCACTTCATTTCCAACCACAGTATATGCTTTTTTTGCCTCGATCAAGTTCTGCACATACTCTTTGCCTTCTTCCGAGGTGATTGTTTCTGAGAATGAAGCAACTGCCTCATCAAAGGACTGGCTTTTCTCTTCAAATTTTTGCATATACTCTTCGATTTCCTCTTTATCCTCTGAAATAATAGAATCTCTTATGACTATTCTCATATCCTGATAACTATTATTTAGTGCAATCAGCGACTCAAAAGGAGCTGTCATGTTTGTATATAGTTTTGTATCCTGTTTTGCAACATTTTGAATATTTAGTAACCCTACGATACCAATGATTGCTGCTATCGCCGCAACAATAATAAAACCGCCTAAAAGTTTCACGCCAATCTTTATGTTCTTCATATACTTTCCCTCCCATTATCTATACTAATTAATTTTTCATTTTCCGTTTCATTTAATAACTGATAACAGTCTAATATTAGTTTGACCTCTGTGCTTATTTTGCCGATTCCTTTTATAAATCTGTTACTGTTTTGATCCATTTCCGGTGGAGATACAATTTCTGTCTCTGGTATAATTGCCACCTCTGCTACGCCATCTACGATTAACCCTATCGAGACTTCCTCCAGATCAATAATGACGACACAGGTTCTGTCATTATATTCTTTAAATGGCTTCTTAAATCTAATACGGACATCCATAACGGGTATAATTTTCCCCCTCAGGTTAATGATACCTTTGATATATTCTGGTAATTCTGGCACCTCTGTAATTGGCTGTACGCCGATAATTTCAGTGACTCTCTGGATCTCAATCCCATAATATTCTTTTCCTAAGGTGAAGATTAAATACTTGTCCTTCTGCGTATCTTCTTCCTGTTCCAGTTCCATATCCAATATTGCTTCCGTCATAGCTTCATCTCCTATCTTTCAATTTTTTATGAATTGGATTTGTAGTTCTTTATTAAATTGATATTTCGAAAATCAATCAGGCTCCCAATGTCTAAAATCAAACTAATATTGCCGTCTCCTAATAAAGTACAGCCTGTTACGCCCACTATTTTCTTTACATTCCTAATGTAGTTTGGTAATGATTTTACGACCACCTGCTGCTGCCCTAATAATGCATCTGCAAATAAGCAGATACTTTTTTCCCCTTGTTCTACCATAACTAAAATTCCATTTTTATAATCAGTAACTTTTGTATGAATTTTATAAAACTCATGCAGACGGATAATCGGATAGCATTGCCCCCTGACAATAATCATCTCATGATTCTCTGCGTCTTTTATAATGTCATGTTCATTGGGACGAAATGACTCACGGATGGCAGTAATAGGCAACGTATACCAGCCTTTTCCTACCTGAATAATCATTCCATCAATAATTGCAAGCGTAAGCGGAATCTTCATCGTAATGGTAGAGCCTGCTCCCTCTTTACTGTCTACCGAAACCGTTCCTCCAATGTTTCCGATACTTCGCATGACAACATCCATTCCTACACCACGTCCACTAAATTCCGTAACACTCTCTTTCGTCGAAAAGCCTGGTAAAAAAATTAGATTGTAAATTTCTTTATCTGTCATATCACTTTCTGCTTTATGCAACAGTCCATTTGCTTTTGCTTTTGCAAGAATCTTCTTTTTATCTAATCCACCGCCATCATCTTTAATCATAATTAGCACATCACTTCCCACATGCTTTGCTTCTAAGATAATGGTTCCCATCTTTGGTTTGCCAACCGCCTCGCGTGTTTCTGGTGATTCTATCCCGTGATCCAGGGAATTTCTGACGAGGTGCATAAGTGGATCTGATATATTCTCTATAATGTTTTTATCAACTTCCGTTTCTTCACCGCTTGTAATCAGACGTACTTCTTTGTCCAACTTTTTACTCATATCTCTAACAAGTCTCTGCATCTTTCGAAAGGTCGTAGATAAGGGAAGCATACGAATCGACATAACAATATCTCTTAACTCATTTGTTATTTTCTGAAGCTGAATTGATGATTTCTGGAAATTATCTATTTTCAATCCAGATAAATCCGGATTTTGGAGTACCATAGCCTCTGAAATAACTAATTCCCCAACAATGTCCATAAGCATATCGAGCTTTGTCACATTCACACTAATTAAGTTTTGATGCACTGCTTTGTTCGTGTTTTCCTCCTCAGCCACTTCTTCTTTAAGAACAGTAGCTTCTCCCTGAACACAATTTGAATTTTCCTGTTCCTCCATAATCTGTTCAAACAATAAATCCTTTATGAAAGGATTATTCGACAAAATTTCATGCATCTGCTCATTTGTTTTTAATGAACTGAATTTCATTTTCAATCCTTCTAGCTTTATAATTTCTTGACTCTTATCTTCTTCAAGATTATTGGGTACTATTTCGTCCATACTCTCTGTGTGTTCCTTAAGATTATGAACTAATGTAAAGGCTCTGAGATGTTCCATCCCACAATCATCCTCGAAGAATATAGTCACTTGGTAATGATTGCAGGAAACCAGTTCATTATTCTTATCTTCATTGTCTTTTTGGATTGTCTGCAGCCTGTCATTGATTTTCTGAATCAACCTTGTAGGATCATCATTTAGCTCAACTCGTGCTGATACTTTTTCAATACCCGCCTTCATAAAATCCAAGACATCTAATATTAAATCTGTTAATAAAGAATACTCACTATTCTGCGGTTTATCCTCCCGTAAACAGGAAAATAAATCTTCTACAGAATGCGCCACCTTAGAAATAGGTGTGCACTGCATCATAGCCGCTGAACTCTTGATGGTATGCATGATACGAAATATCTCATTAATATCAGAAGCATCAAAAATCTTTGCTTCTTCTCCCTTTAGAATACTTTGTTCTAATTGCTCCAGCATCTGCGATGTTTCAAATATAAACATTTCTAACAAAGGTTCCCATTCTATATTTGTCAATAAATATCACCTCATTTCTTTTCACGAAAGGCTATTTAATGTCCTGATTATGTGCTCTTCATTAAATGGTTTTACGATAAAGTGTTTTGCACCTGCTACGATTGCTTCTCTGACATAGCTTTCTTGCCCCATTGCCGAAATCATTACTACCTTTGCCGAAGCATCTTTTTTAACAATCTCTTTTAATGCTTCCAGACCGCCCATGACAGGCATCGTAATGTCCATTGTTACAATATCAGGGCATATTTCCTGATAGAGCGATATCGCCACTTCTCCGTTTTCCGCCTCACCGACAATCATATAGTCATTCTTCTCCAAAATCATCTTCAATGACAGGCGCATGAACGCTGCGTCATCAACAATCATTACCTTTTTCATAGGCTCCCTCCTTATAATTGGTTTTAAAAGAAAAAAAGTTTTAAGCTTTGTTCCAATCATTCCATAGTTTTTGATATGCTTCTGCATATTCAGTCTCAGGCACTTCTCCGTACTCTTCTTTCAAAAGTCTTGCGTACCTCCGATATTGTGTTAAAAATAAGTCGTACCTTTTGAAATATAAATATAAGTTTAGAAACTCTGCATGCGCTTCACAAGACAATGGATTACGATGAATAATTCTTTCAATCGCGTTTCTGGCTTCTTCAAAGTTCTTTTTTCTACCATAATACTTGCCTATCTTTAGTAATACTTCCTCATATTTTTTTCCAAATATTCTCTTGTATCATATGCCCACAGATAATCCTCTTCCTCCAAAAATGTGCCCCGAAAAGAATCAAGTATCAAAAGGAATTGAGAAATATTCTGGTCGTCTATTACAATATGCTTATTGATATATCTTTCTGCATCTATAAAATCACAAATTCCATCTGCTACTTCCAAAATATAATTATTTTTAATTATAATATCGCTTTTTTTTTAAGTTCAAATCACTAATTTGTTTTTTCAGAAAAGACATTGTCACATATAAATTATTCAGTCCGTCTTCTTTTTCAGGAAATAATGCCCTGATTAATTCTTCCTTTGAAACATTTTTTCCATATTGGCATAGTAAATATGCAAATAATTCTTTTGTTTTTTTAGTACGCCACCTTATAACATTTTCTTGTGTATTATTTTTATTTTTATAGACTTCTAATTTTTCAAAACAACGAATATAAGCACTTTGTTCTCTGCTATCTTCAATATGAAAACCAATGGTCTCTCTTTCCTTAGAAAGCATTAATGATAAATTTGTCCTGCTATTTTTTAAATAAGCATAATAAAAATAAATCATTTCTACTGTGACGAAAAAAAGATCTGTTTCAGTACTAATCTTTTCAATATCAGATAGAAAATCAGTACGCGCAACACTAGATGATTCCATGTCGATAATCGCAACATTGGGTTTATACTTGCCTATACTTTTCAAAAATGTGTTTTCATTTACAAAAGACTCGTACACATTAATATATCTCATTTCTTTTAGAATCATTTTAAGATGCTCCAATGCATTCTCATTTGCTTCAAAGATAACTGCTGAAATCATTTACCCACTTCTTTCAAAATTTATTTTAATTTTATAATAAGTATTTTGAATTTTCTCAAAATTTTATCTTGCATGAATTATATATCAAATTTATTTTGAATTCACTATCTATGCCAGAAATTATAATAATTTTATCTTTTAAAATGGAGTTCAGACAATTGTATACTATTTTCTTCAAACCCAGCTTTAGGCAAATACCTATAAATACTGTGTTTCAAATAAGTACTGCTCTTAAGACAGGTTCCTCCTCGGAATAGATTTTAGATTTAATACAATTCCAATTTATGTTAACACGACATTCTTAACAAACCCTTGAATTTTCAGAAAATAAGATACATTATAAGACAAGATTAAATTAGTTCTATAAATACTTCTAATTGCCACACAATTTCAGCCTCTTTTGGAAACAAAAAAAATCACCTTATTTGTTTTTAATAAAACAAAAGGTGATTTTAATAAGTGAAAAGCATCCCATTCTATTCAACTGTAACTGACTTTGCAAGATTTCTTGGCTTATCCACATCACATCCCTTGCCTAAAGAAACATAATATGCAAACTGCTGTAACGGTATTATAGCAAGTGAATTCGCAAAATAAGCATTTGTATGAGGAATATAAATAACATAATCCGCTGCTTTTTCAATATCGATATGTCCTTCATTTGTCACCGCTAATAAAAAAGCGCCGCGACTCTTTACCTCGACCATATTACTAATAGTCTTTTTATATAAATCTTCCTGTGTCAACACTGCTGCAACCAATGTTCCTTCTTCTATTAATGAAATTGTTCCATGCTTTAGCTCTCCTGCAGCATATGCTTCTGAATGAACATAAGATATTTCTTTTAATTTCAGCGATGCCTCAAGCGAAATCGCATAATCTATTCCACGTCCAATAAAAAAGATATCCTTTGCACCAATATAACGATTTGCAAACCGTTGTATCTTCTCTTTATTGGCAAGTAGCATCTCTATCTGATCTGGTAATTTTTCTAGGTCAGATAGCATTTCAGCAAACAGGCTATCCTCTATTTTGCCCCTTACCTTGGCAAATTTCATTGCTAATAAATATAAAGCAATTAGTTGCGCTGTATATGCTTTCGTCGTTGCAACTGCTATTTCTGGTCCTGCCCACGTATACATAACATTATCTGCTTCTCTCGCAATAGAGCTTCCTACTACATTAACAATACTAAGTACTTTACTTCCTCGCTCCTGCGCCTCCCTGAGTGCAGCGAGAGTATCTGCTGTTTCCCCTGACTGGCTGATGACAATCACCATGGAACCCTCTTCCAATATAGGATTACGATACCGAAATTCAGATGCGAGGTCCACTTCAACCGGTATCCTTGACAGACCTTCTATCACGTATTTGCCAGACATACCGGCATGATATGCTGAACCACAGGCAACAATATGGATCTTTTTAATCGCAGTGATATCCTGATCAGACATTTTCAATTCTTCAATCAAAATATCTCCATCTACAATGCGTGGACTAAATGTATTTCGAACTGTTTTAGGCTGTTCATACATTTCTTTAAGCATAAAATGCTCATAACCACCCTTTTCAGCTGCATTAGCATCCCAATCAATACGAACAGGAGTCTTTTGTATTTCTTCTTCATCAACCGTATAAAAATGCATATGGTCGCGTCGTAATCTAACCACTTCCTGGTCTTCAATATAATAAATATCACGCGTATACTTTAAGATAGCTGGTACATCCGATGCAATAAAGCATCCATCCTCGCTTTTCCCCACTATCAAAGGACTTGCTTTCCTAACCGCAAAAATCTGGTCAGGGTGATCAGCAAACATAATGCCAAGTGCATATGATCCCTCTACCCTATGCATCACCTTCGTAATCGCTTCCAACGGATTCCCTTTATAGTAGTAATCAATTAATTGCACGAGTACCTCTGTATCTGTCTCTGATTTAAAAGAGTATCCCTTATCCGTTAGCTTATTCTTAAGTGCTATATAATTTTCAATAATACCGTTGTGAACAATAGATATTGTTTCGTTCTCATTAAAATGCGGGTGTGAGTTAATATCAGATGGCTGACCATGTGTAGCCCATCTAGTATGTCCGATCCCAACCGTACCAGGCAATGTCTCGCCACCACAAGTCAATTCTTCCAGAATTTTAAGACGTCCCATTGACTTTACCATTTTGATCTCGTTACCATCAAAAACGGCCATTCCGGCAGAATCATATCCGCGGTACTCCAGTCTTGCCAGTCCATCCAATAATATAGGCGCTGCCTGTTTTTGACCAATATATCCTACTATTCCACACATATCTAATCCTCCATGGTCCATTAGTTTACTTCGTAAACTCGGCACTATTCCTTTGTACACGAGCTTTACTTCGTAAACTCGGCACTATTCCTTTGTACACGAG
>CAZAAC010000001.1:56271-113334 GCA_964483155.1 uncultured Lachnospiraceae bacterium
CGTAAACTCGGCACTTTTCCTCTGTACACGAGGTTTACTTCGTAAACTCGGCACTTTTCCTCTGTACACGAGGTTTACTTCGTAAACTCGGCACTATTCCAATAAGGGGGGTTCATTGTACATTTCATTATAAGCTGCTTTGATAATGTTCTATACCGATATCCCAATTTATAGCCCACATATTTATACCCACTTGTAATAATAAAAGGCACTATTTTATGCCCCTTCTGCTGTTTTCTAAAATAAGTGAAAGCCATTTTCACATACTTAACACCTTCCGATTCGGAGGATACTTTACCAAATACTTCTGGATGCTGGGCCTGAGAAACCGCCAAATCAAAGTTTCTCTTAAACTGTTGCTTGTTAGAATAGTGATGTGCATGTATCACTTTTGCCTCTGCAACATAAGCTATCTTGCCACCACCTTCAATAACACCTGCAGCATAGATCATATCTTCATTAAAAATAGTCTGCTTAATAAAATCTCCAAACTTTTGAAATGTATCAATCTTATAAGCAGCACAAACATTTGAGCAAAAAAATGTTTTGATACCGCACCGTTCTAAATCCTCTTTGCTCTTAATTGCATCTTTGGCCGGATAATTGAAATCACGTGTAAAGCATTCTGCAATATCAGAATCTACCGCTGGTAGCTGCCTTGCATATGCGATATCTGCGATACCACCTGTTAAAGGTTCTATCAGTTTTTCTGTTAAATACTTGTCTACCGGTATCGCATCCTGTGTCATAAAAATCACAATGTCTGTGTCCTTATCGCAATGACTTTTCGCCTTGTTACGTGTCCCGCCATGATCGAATTCATCAATTGCAATATGGTATATTTCAACCAATGGATGCTTTTTTACGAAATCAGATCCAAATTGTAATGCAAAATCATCTGTCGTATCATCTGTATGATATATAATAATCTTATTGACCGGTGTTCTCTGCTGCTCAAGTTTTTCTACCAACTGCTTTAACTTTACATCTGGTCGAAAGCTCGGAATACATATATCTATTTTCAATTTTAATCCTCCGCTAATACGGATATTATATCCATCGGTTACTCCAGATAAGATGCAGTATCGCTTCTTATTTTTTCACTGATTTCTACTACTCTTTCAGATGGTTCATACGTTAGTGGATCCACATCAAATAAAAAACCATGCAGAACCATTACATTCTCTTTTAAATCAGTTGGTACAACGCAGCTACCCTTGCTTCCAATCGTGCCGGTTTTATTTGCTGCAGGAAAACCAGCTGTATCTGCTATATTATAGTTTAAGAAATTAGCTGCATACCCTATCATCTCCGTATTTGTAAAGCTTGTAGATATTTTAGGGAATACATCATTAATAATTTGGTTAATGGTTGCTAAATCAGATTGTTTTGCTTTCTTAGCCACTTCGGCCAACACAGTTCTTTGCCTCTCAGTTCTTCTAAAATCATCACCCGCCGTATAGCGGATTCTACAATATGAAGTTGCCTGTAACCCGTTTAAGGTCTGAAGTCCCGGCTCAGTTACCTGAATAATATCGCCTCCTGTGACTTCTTGTGTCCCAATCTGATAATTATTCAAATGTATAATTTCTTCTTCCTGCACATCAATTGGGATTCCCCCTAACGCATCAATTGTATCGGTCAGTGCCCTGAAGTCTATCGTCACATAATCTGTTATATTCAAATCCAGGTTCACATTTAACATATTAAGTGCTTGCTCTGGACCGCCTTTGGAATATGCCGAATTTGCTTTGCCATAACTATCGTTTCCAACATTAAAATAAGTATCACGATAGACAGAAGCCAACTTTGCATCTCCTGTATCCTCATTAAGACTTAAAATCATGATCGTATCTGTTCTGGCGCCCTTCCCCAGATTATTGCTTTTGCTTACATCAACACCAAATAATGCCACATTCTTATATCCCTTTAATTCTTCGTTTCCGCCGACTTCCTCATTAATTATAATATTTTCCTCAGCGATATCCACTTTTTCAATCTTGTCCATTTTCTGAACAATCACAAGAACTCCTACCATAATTGCTAAAACCATAAATTCTAATACAAATAAAATAATTCTCTTTTTTCTTTTTGCCTTTGCACGAGCACTTTTTGAACTTCTCGATGCTGCATTCCTTCCTCTTGGCTCTCTGCTATATTCTGACATTCCTTTATTCCCTTCTATTACAATTTCTAATATGCATTTTCATTAATAAATCCGCGAAACACTGTTAAAAACAGAATCTTAATATCAAATCCCATCGTCCAATGCTCTATATAGTACAAATCATATTCCACGCGCTTCTCTATTGATGTGTCTCCTCTAAGTCCATTAATTTGCGCCCAGCCAGTTAAACCTGGTCTGACCTGATGTTTAATCATATATCTTGGTATTTCTTCTTTAAATTTTTCGACAAATAATGGTCTTTCTGGTCGCGGACCCACAAGGCTCATTTTGCCAGATAATATATTGAACAACTGCGGAAGCTCATCAATACTTGTTTTTCGAAGAATTCTTCCGATTTTCGTTACACGTGGATCATTTTTTACTGTCCATGCCTTTTCCTCAGTTTCTTCACTCTGCAAATACATCGTCCTAAATTTATACATCTGATATGCCTTGTTATGCAGACCAACTCTCTCCTGCGCAAATATTACCTTTCCGCTAGAAGATAATTTAATAAAAATAGTTGCCATCAGCATAATCGGCGAAAATAGAATGATGGCAAAAAGTGAACCGAAAATATCTACTAGTCGCTTAGCCAACATATTCCATGTATTACTTAATGGCACATGCCGAATATTGATAATTGGAAGTCCCTGAATATCTTCTGTATAAGGTTTGTTTGGTATCACACGGTTATAATCAGGAATAAACTTCGTATGGACACCTGATTTTTCGCAAAGTGACACTATCTCTTCCAATCGACCATACTCGCTTAGACTAAGAGTAATGGCAATTTCATCCAATTTATTTTCTGGAAGGATGACAAATAAATTATCGATTCGCCCCAGTACTTTGACACCTTTATACATGGTGCCGCTCTCTATACTATCATCAAGTATTCCTCTTACCACATATCCCCATTGAGGATTCAGTCGTATCCGATTAATATATTCCTCTGCCGACCTCGAATATCCCACCAGCAATACATATTTCAGATTAAAGCCCCGCTTTCTAATATATCGGAGCACATATCTGATTGCATTTCTAACAATTGTATCCGCAACTATATTGATAACCCAAAAAATAAATATCATGGAACGCGAAAAATGTGGTTGGTTAATCACATAAAGTACCACAATAAAGAGAGCCAGTCCCAATGTATTACCCTTTACAATATTAAATAACTCTCGTTTTCTTCCCGACGCGCGCTTTGAGCTATACAAATCAAATTGATAGTATAAAAACAAATAGCCAGGAACAATAAAATACAATGCCGCAAAATAAGTCGACATTGGAAGTCCTCGCTCAGCCTCAAAAAAAGGACTCATAAACTTAAGGTACCATGCAAGTATATAAGAAGTCGCAATAACGATTCCGTCAACTACAACATGTAATTGGTTAAATATTCTCTGATTATCCTTTATCAATATTTTTCACCCTTGCCCAATAAACATATATTCGTATATTACAATAATTTATAAAAAAGGGCAACACCATTCTGCCCAATATTACCCCGTTAATTAATAAAGTTTTTATTAATTTATTCCAAAATTCTTCGAAACATATTAATCCATAATTCCAATTGAATTTTCACATAATTCTTAAACAAACGCCCTGAATATGGGTATTTCTTCCCTTGTGTACACATAAGATACCCACGCTTCAGGCCTGATAAATATTCTCGTCCATAGCCTTTGCATATAAAAAAGATGCACTTTGTCCCAAACCCAAGCAATAAAAACGGAATATTAATCACAATCTGCCAAAAGGGCATATTCTTATATATAACATAACAACTGTTTCTAGCGGCCAGCCTGACTTTAAATGAATTATAACGTGAACCAGATGAACCACTTCCCACATGATATACAACTGCCTTTGGTGTATATGCGTTTTTATACCCCATAATCTTCGCACGATATCCCACATCTACATCTTCAAGATATGCAAAATGAAACTCATCAAAGTATCCAATTTCTTCAAATATTTCTCGTCTGTAAATAGCTGCTCCTGCGCATGTTGAAAATACATAGGCAGCTTTATCGTATTGTTTGGCACTTTTCCCTTTGCCTCGTGCAAAGGCCCAACCCAACGCACAATATAAATCTCCCGCACCATCTATTTTGTTCTGATTATTCATCTGTATCATTTTAGCCGCCACGGAAAATACTTCTTCTCTTCCATCAATTGCTTTATACAATTCTTCAACAAATGTATCCTCTACAATCGTATCATTATTCAGCAATATAATATATGGTGTATGCGAAAGCTTAATTCCTTCATTCACAGCTCGTGAAAACCCAAAATTTTGGGATAAGTGCACCAATTGCACCTCTGGGAAAGAATCCCGTACTACATCGGCGCTTAAATCATCCGATCCATTATCCACCACGATAATAGTAAGGTCCAAAAAAGACTGCCGAAGCAACGAATTCAAGCATGCCTCAATATATGATATTCCATTATAATTTGGTATAAGTACTGTTACTTTTTTATTTTCCATAACTTCTGCTACCCTATCTTCTTCTGAATACTACATACGGGTCATATACTGTAATAAATTCTTTTGACATAACCGGTCTAGTTGCGTTCCATACCAATGCACTTTTTTTAATCATCATACAATCAAGAGGAAGACCTTCCACCTCCTGTTGCAAACAAGCTCTGTGAAGATATCCCGAATAGTACCTGCTCATCCCTCTATAATTTGCAACCAGCTTTCCTTCTTCATTCTTAGAATAGCCTGCGCTCTCGACTCGGTTTTTATTATCGAGCACCTTGCCTCCGACTGCCCCAACCTCTTTTCGAATTAGATGACCTAGCATCTCAACCTGCCAGTCACGTGTGAGCGGTTTTATGTTACTACTTAATATCATAATATAATCATTTGGAATTAATTCCAAATCACGATGTTCAATTGTATCCCACTCATCCTTTGTCATAAATGTCACTGCTGCGTCAGCTGCCATATACTTAATTCTAAAAAACCCAAGATGTGGGGTATATAAGACTTCTGCTTCCACACCCATTCTTTCAAGATGCGCTTCTATCGCATGCTTTCCTGCTTCATATGCATATAACTTACTCTCGGGATTATCTGCTGTAGATTTATCATGTGCACGCCAATGATATAACACCTTCGGAATATGAACAACATTTCGTGAAGGCACATTTTCTGTGGCTCGTAAAATAAAATCATGATCCTGCGCCCCATTAAACTCGGTTCTAAAACCTCCAATTTTATCAGCAATTTCTTGCTTTACAACAAAAAAGTGGCAGATATAATTATTACTTCTTAACAAGTCCAGATTAAAAGATGGCTTCTTATGATAGTCAAAAAATCTTTTACCACTACCATCCATTTTATCTTCATCTGAATAAAGCGCACAAATATGATTCGTTTCCACATTCTTGCCTGTGACAATACCATTCTGCAAGGCACTTACTATTTCAAACAATGCATTTGGAGTCAAAAGATCATCATGATCCAATAGTCCTACATAATCTCCGGTTACCATCTCTAAAGCTTTGTTGGAATTAATAGAAATACCGTAATTTTTCCCGAGTTTTTGGTATTTTATCCGACAATTGCACAATACATCTGCATACTTTCCTACCATTTCCATAATGCAATTTTTTACATTATTGCTACTACTGCCATCAGCAACACAGAGCTCCCAGTTCGTATATGTCTGTGCAATGACAGATTCTATCATTTCACGGAAAAATTGCAAATCAGCCTCATAAGTTGGAACTAATATACTGATTTTGTAAGGATGTCTAAAAGAAGTGTTTCTTTGTCGAATAAGCTCGGCCTCATCAGGCAGATGGGATAGGAGCCATGTCTCATAATTTTCTTCCTCAATATCACGAAATAAGCGCTCACTTGCTTTAAAAAACGTTTCTTTAATCCCGTTTCTTTTCAGAAAATGAATGCCTCTTCTCATGTTTTGTTTGTTTAATCTGGTTTTAATATTTGTGCTCATTTTCAAATACCTTCAATTCTTCAGGTGTTCCTAGTACATGTACTTTTTCAAAATCAATAACAGAGATTTGCACGTCCCCACCTTTAGATATTAAATGATTATAGAGAGGAGCAACATATTTTTCGCCTTTTTCCAAATGTACATTCTGAAAATAATATTCGCTATATAAATTTTCATATAATGCGCATGTATTAAAAAAATATGCTCCAATCGTACAATAATCAGATATTCTTTCCTTTTCACGCACTTCAATTGCCTTACCACAGACATCCAGTTTTACAAAGCTCCAATGCTCTCCGTCTGCCTTGAAGCAAGGAATAAAACCATCGCCACATAGCTGGCTTTCATTCATTTCTCCTGCCTCAACATAGGTATCAATATTATAAATTAAGAGCGGCGAATCTTTATCCCAATATTCCTTAGCCAGTAATGCTGTCGTTGCTTGTCCATCTGTCACATAGTCTATTTCCATAACCTTAACTTGATTAATCCCCATCAATTGGCAGGTGTTATTAATAAATGAAGTAGCATTGTCCTCTTTACGAGCAACAAAAATATATAAATTCTCTTCGGAAGCAAATCCCGCCAGACTCTCCATTGACCATTCAAACAAGGTCTTTCCATGCACGCTAATCATATATTTGGGTATTAGGTACCCTGCCTCATAAAAACGGGAACCTAACCCCGCCATTGTAATCACTATCGTCATAGTTCCTGTTCGCCTCTGCTCTTTCTGCATAATGCATCTAATTCGTCTATCTTCATTGTCAAAAATTCGTCAGGACGAACGGTCCGATCATCCACATAAAATCCCTTGTGCCCTGGCCAAGGCTTGCCATAAATAATTTCATCATAGGGTATCTCCCATTTATCAAGCCATGCTGTCATAATCTTTGCAGTATTGGCATTAATCAAACCAATACTGCCTCCATAACTATTCATATTACGTGATGTGAAGAGGATAATCTTTGCTCCGCCGTCTTTATATTCCTTCAACTTCTCAATCATCTGTGCATATGGTACTAGATCAGCATACGACTCTTCTTTCTTCTTAATAGGGCAAAGTGTTCCATCTACGTCAAATATGAAACTCAATCCTTCGTATATCATAACTGCTCAATCTCCTTTAAAATCTGAATGGCGTTCAATAAAAACGCAAATACTTTCTTTTCTCTATCCATATGTAGGGGTAGCATAGATAGAAATAGAGATGCTTCATATAAGCGAATCAGTTTGTAATCAGCTCCATTTTTCTCTAAGTATTTCTGAAACATTTCTCTAAACTTTATATTTTCAGCCTCTGACATTACTGTAAGTTTAAACTGCATATCATCTGCTAAAGATAGTTCAAATAAATCACTATTAAAAAAATCATAACCTCCACATATGGAATGTGACAATTTTGCCATATCATAATAGGGATTCATATATAATTCTTCTTCTGTAGCCGCGCCCCTTGGATCAATCAATTTTAGTGAAAATGTCTCATCATTATAAAGAATATTTGAAAAGCACAAATCCCCATGCCCTACTACGAGTACATTGCGAAATGACTTTGCTGCAGTAATTTTTTCATAAAGACTTTTATACTGACTAACGATCTCATCTATATCATTATACTCCGTCCCAATACGTATCATTTCATTAAATCTCTGATAGCCTGATGTCTCTTTCAATTGTTCCATGCGCAAATCAATCTTTGATAAATAGAGGTTTCTGGCACACTCCTGATATACCTCAGACGTCACTTCTTTTTCCTTGCGGCTCTTTAAATAATAAAATAACTTATCTAGTATATTTACAAATTCCATGACCGTAATAGCACCATGCACATAGCGTATTGCTATATCTGTCATATGATAGCGCTCCATCTTATAAGAAGCACCCTTATCATCTTCACGGTAACCGAATGGTGTCACATACCACATTTTCATTTCTTCTGGCAACAATTCGTAATACTGGTACTCACAACGTATCTTATCTTTATTTGCAGAACGTTTTGTAACGGTATACTCATCGCCTTCGAGCACGTTAAAAAATCTAGCTTCAAAACCACTCGTAATAAACTGTCTGAAATGTGTCCCTACAGACAAGTCAACAAATGCCTGTGTATGAATCCTCTCAAATCCTTCTTGCAAAAGTGCTGTTTCTATTGATGTATCGCTCTCTAATGATACCTTTTGATCTATGAAGTCCATATAGGAAGCTAAATTCTTAAATATAGCAAGTGCAATTTTGCCATCACATTCTACTGCATAATTTTCATTGACATAGCACACTTTTTCAAATAAAATTTTTACTTCTTCCATATCGCGTAGACCAAAATTCGAAAAATAATGTACAATAGCACATTGATTACCTATACTCTGAATGCTTATCATCTTTTTATTAATGGCATATATCTCTTTTACGCTTATTACCTCTCGCACGTGCGATAAACATAGTAAATCGTATTGTATCCGCTCTCTTAAGGGCACTCTTTTAAATATTGTCTCGCCAAAGGTCTTGCCACCTGTTATGCTCCTTATTTCCTGATTTGGTTTTCTGCTGTCATCATAAACAACTATGATATCCTTCATGCTATTCACCTGCCTTATTATTCTTACTTCGCCTTTTTCTATTTCTTCCAGTATGGTAAACAACAAAAGCAATCATCGTAAGTATTGCCAAAATAACCAGACTATCTAGCGTATACATTTTCAATAATGGACTGCTTCCAGACATAAAAATTGCCGCAATATAATCAGAAAATGCTGAAATGCCAAATTTCATATTATAAATAGAGGCTAAACACCATAGAGCACCGACTTCAACCAGCCATGCAAGACAGGATAGCAAGGTGATTAGTGCATACCTACCTGCTACCAGATTTTTCACATAGTCATACCACTCTTTCGTAACTTCCAGACTTTTCAGCGCAGTCATAGAGCGCTTAGATGTTTTGTTCATAATAATATACTTATTTAAGTATCGATAAATACCAAGAAATACTGCAAATACAAAAATAGCTAATACAGATACAATTGTAAGTATCCCAGTAACAAGTGTTACCTTACCTGTAATAAAAAGTTCAAACGGAATTAAGAGCAGAAGCAAAGCCGCTGTATCAAAGAAGCGATCTACCAAAACGCTACAAATACCTATTTGGAACACCTTCGTTTCTCTTGAGAAACAGTATATCCTGTATATCTCTCCTAATTTAAAAGGAATAAGCAGATTCACAAAAGTTGTCTTCAGATACGTCAATACAAAGCGCTTAAATTCTATTTTTTGTTCCAGCAAGACCACATACAGTCTCATCATTTTTGACAGATGAACCACTGTAAAGCCAATCAGGAATAATGGCACTAGCCATAACAGCTCTATTTTCATGCAATTACTTCCGCCTTATACTCTTCTATTTTTTTCTCTCTGTAATCCTCTTCTATTACTGCAGGATTTCTAAAATATGCAAATAATATTTTTAATACTTTAACTGCCTGATTCATCATTTTCACATTTGAAACCTGATCATCTTCTCTCCATGAAATTGGATAAAAGCATATATTATGTACATAATACTCACTTGCAAGTATCATGCAATAATTAAACATCAGATTATCTGGAAATTTCTCATAAAATGAATCTTTTAACATCTCAACACGGTATATGTTCAGTCCAGAACCTAAATCATATATTTTCTTACGAACAACAGCTGCAAATAAAAAGTCATACACTATATTACCAATCGTCCGAAATGCAGAATAACCTGTCAATTTAGAACCTGCCATAAATCTTGCGCCTAGAACACAGTCATATCGCCTATGAATTCCCTTCTTTATGACTGGCAATATATCAGAAACTGAACCTTGATCATCTCCGTGTAATACAATCACATAATCATATCCATTCTCTTTTGCATATTGAAAAGCCACTTTATGCGAACCACCAAGACCATAATTATCATGATTACGAAGAAGCTTAACAGGAATATAATCATGATTAGAAATAAATTTTATTACAATTTCTTCAGTTGCATCTGTGCTGCAGTTATTCACCACAATTACCTGTGTGATATATTTCATCACTTCATCATCTAATTGTCCGAGAACTCTGATGATCTGTTTCTCACAATTGTAACTCGGAATAAAGAGTAATATTCTATCTCTCATACGTCCTCCTATTATTCATCTGCCTTCTTCAAAGGTTCTATCGTAATCGGTGTCACTTTAGTATCCGATGGATACTCATAGCCGTCAGGTATATAGGTATTTTTATATTTATAATCATACAAACAAGGTTCCTGATTATGGTTTGTGAAATAGGCAACATTTTTCCCAGCATCCGTACCTAAGTAGTTGAGTGCAATCTGCCCATAATGCCATTCATCCGTCATATAACTGGTATCATAACCTGATAGTAATGTTGAAGCAAGTGCGTAATAACTGCTACTTTTACACATCTCAGTCTGTGCGCTGATTATATCATCAAAATAATCTTCCTTGCTCATGACTCTTCCTGGTCTGATAATGAAAACCTTTTGTATTCCTTTAATAAACAACGGTCGAATAATATTATCCATATTTGTACTATATTCACTTACCGTAATTCCTTCATCTGCGTCCGATTCTCCCTGTAGCCAGATTACATATTGATGCCTGATAGAATACTCATTACTCTCCATCCAGACTACAGCTCTTTCATGTCTTTCCACAAAATCATTGACAATGGCAGTTCTGGTCCAGTATTCAGTTGTAGTGGCGCCTACTGATGCTGAAACTGCCACAATTGGCACACCCGTTTCTTTAAAATATTCATTTGCAAATGCTGATACCAAAGAACCCTTTTTACCACCTGGATATTCTATGATTCCACCAATTTGGTTTTCATTGATTCCAAACGGCTCAGCGATTTGATATAATCTGGTTGGATCTGAAATGGCACGAAATTCATATGCCGTTCCTTCCTCCACTTTCGGTGCCTGCGTAGCATCTCCGCCACAACCAGACATATTACTTTGTCCCATAAACATAATTAAATCAACAATTGTCTTCCCATCGCTGGTTTTTAATACATCTCCTCGATCTGCCTCTACTGATGCTGTGTCTATTTCTTCACTGACTATCGTATCCTCTGATACTGTCTGCTCTATATCAGTAGCCTCCACCACCTTCAAATCGGCAGTTGGTGCTTCCGTATCTTCCCCTATATTATCAAAAATGTCCTCTTTCTCACCCTCATCAGCGGCTTCCGTTACTGTACTCTCATTTGTAGATTCATTTCCCTGTTCACGACAACCGGTCATCAGACCAACTACCATCAGTAATAGCATTAAGCTAACTACTGCAGGGCTAAATGTTCTCTTTAATAATTTCCTGTATTTTGATTTCATTTTCATCATCATCCTTCTTTTCCAAGAAAATCTTTCTTGATATAAAATTGTATACCATTACGACTCCTGTTGCAAATAACTTTGCAATTAATGCTGCCATGTCACCTGCACTGGCAACATTAACGCCTATGCGCTGCAACAAGGATAATAAAAGCATCATCACCGTTTGTACCCCTGCTATATTCTCATAAATGATATCGACACAAACCCACAGCGTCAGTGTATTCAATCCCATACCGACCAGGCTGAGTAGCAAAAATATAGTAAATTCCTTTCTTCTATCAACATTTTCCTTTCTTTTAAACACAAATGCCATACTTGCAAGATAATTAAAAATTAAAGAAATCGTAAACCCTGCCAATCCGGCAACCAGATAGTCATATACCCAATCAAACATTGACAGTACAATTGTATATACAACAAAGTCAATTAAGAATGCCAAACCTCCCACGATACCAAATTTAAAAATTTGCTTCATTAACTTACTTCTTTTTTCTTTCTTGTCCATTTTACGACCGTCCTTATATTCTAATTCTATTTTATCTGCATATTCTGTCTACATGTCAACACACCTATTACCATTATACACATTGTGAACGCGTAATACAATGTTCCTACACAAAGTAATGCTGGCAGTGCTTCACTAAATACACGCAAGATATAGAATACCCCTACCAGCACAATTGCATACATCCATAACAATTTTTTTAGGCGCGCATTTTCATGAAACAATGCTGCCACAATGATTAATACAAAAAAATCATATGTTCTATGATAGGTAATAATTAGTGACCATAAGGTTAAAATACCAATCACTAATGCATCATTGCCCTTTGGCAGGCAAAGAACCATAATAAATAAGATTATCATTAACACACCAGCAAGTATCAAGGCAATTGGTGAACCTTGAAGCAAAGCCCCAAAATCTATACCACCTTCCGCTATAAGTGAACTTGACACCCGAAGCGGCTGTATAATCATATCTATTACACTTGTTCCCAGCCAAAATGATGCCCCGATTGTCAACACAATATGTATGAAGACTGAGATAATCAATTCTTTCCATTTTCGCCTGTACACAAAAAACAGTGCCAACGGTACTGTCAATGTATATTTAAAATAGCTTATTGCAAGACAAAACGCCGCAGGTATACAAATTTTATTTATACTACCTGCTTTTTCACCATGCTTTTCTACAAAATAAACAGCCAGCAAAAAAAATGTGAATGAGAAAAGCGTATGTTGTCCAACACCCAGCTGATTACGATAAGGCGTTCCGGATATCATCATAAGTACAAGTAAAACAAATACTTTAAAATCAATTTTTTTCAAAAAAGTACCGCGTAGAAGTACTATAATGGCTGCTGTAAAAATCAGATTCGATCCCAACCAGACATACCTTGCTATAAGAGGTGGCAAAAAAGTATATGGAATCAGTATCATCAACAAAGATGGAAATTGATTGGCTTCCATTTGTAAATAGTATTTCTCAAACTCTGCTATCACAGGTGATTTTGTGGCACTCATAGATTCTAAGTATGGGTTGACTTTCATTACAAAGGCTTTTGCAGCATCCCACTGGAAATCCTGGCTAAAAAGAATTGCATTCTTACAGCCCTGCACCAGAGAACCCATTGCCAATAAACCCAGCCCAATAAATAATAATGTCCATATTCTTTTATCTTTATATAACTTTTCAAACATCAAGAATCCTTCTCTCAGCATCCACTTGCATCTTCATGCGTCTTTATGCATCTTCATGCGTCTTTATGCATCTTTATGCATCTACTTGCTTTTTTGCATTTTTAAGCCAGACTCATAACACTATTCCCCAATATATTCAGCTTCTCCTCGGCGTCACTAAGCGAATTTCCTTTGACACCTGTGTAAAACTTAATCTTGGGTTCTGTTCCTGATGGCCTTGCACAACACCACGAATCATTCTCTAATTCAAAGTACAAAACATTTGAAGAAGGAAGATCAATTTTTGTCTTTATTCCTGTTTTGATTTCAGTTACTTCTTGTGCTTCATAGTCTATAAAATTTATTACCCTTAGATCCCCAAAATTTTCTGGTGGATTCTTGCGAAGCTTTTCCATAATGGCCTCTATCTGCTCTGCACCTGTGATTCCTTTTAAGGTAATCGTATTCATTCCTTCTTTATAATAGCCATACTTCTCATAGATTGCTATCATCTGATCCCATAATGTATTTCCCTGTTCCATGCAAAATGCAGCTACTTCGCATAAACACATAACCGCTACCACTGCATCTTTATCGCGTGCATGCGTTCCTGCAAGGCATCCATAGCTCTCTTCAAAACCAAATACATATTCATATGTATGGTTTTGCTCAAATAATTTTATCTGTTCACCAATATATTTGAATCCTGTCAAGACTTCAAATAATTTAACTTGATATTCCTCTGCGATTTTATCTACCATATTCGTTGTCACAATGGTTTTTACAAGAGCCGCATTATCTGGTAATGTTCCATTCAGTTTTCTCTCTCTTAATATATACTCTGCAATGAGTGCTCCAGACATATTACCAGTAAATGGGATATAGCTACCTGTCTTTGCATCTTTTACATAGATACCCAGACGATCTGCATCTGGATCTGTCGCAAGTACAATATCTGCATCCTTTTCCTTTGCTAACTGCAAGGCCAATGCAAACGCTGCCGGATCCTCTGGATTTGGATAAGCAAGCGTTGTAAACGCGGGATCAGGCAACTCCTGTTCTGGCACAACAAATACATGTTTGAAACCTAATTCTGCAAGTATCCGACGAACCGGTAAATTTCCAGCTCCATGAAACGGTGTATAGACTATTTTAATTTTATCTGCTGCTTTTTTAATCACTTCTGGATGAATAATCAATTTTTTTAGCTCTGCCATATAAGCATCGTCAATCGGTTCACCAATCACATTATATAGCCGTTTTGCGATTGCTTCTTCCTTGCCCATGATTTTAACAGTATTATAATCCGTCACATTACTCACTTCCCTAATAATGTCTGTATCTTTTGGTGCCGTAATCTGTGCGCCATCCTCCCAATAAACTTTATATCCATTATATTCAGGTGGATTATGGCTGGCTGTTATAACAATTCCTGCCGTACAACCAAGTTCTCTTACTGCAAAAGATAATTCCGGTGTAGGGCGAAGCGCATCAAATACATATGCCTTTATCCCATTTGCCGCAAGACAAAGAGCAGCCTCGTCCGCAAATTCAGGAGACATATTTCTAGAATCATATGCAATTGCAACTCCTTTTTTTGAAGCATTTTGCTTAATAATATAGTTTGCAAGTCCCTGCGTTGATTTTCTAATTGTATAAAGATTGATACGATTCGTTCCTGCACCGATTATACCGCGCAGTCCTCCTGTACCAAACTCCAGTTCCTTATAAAATCTGTCTTGAATCTCTGCATCATTATCTCTAATTTCATTCAATTCACGTTTCGTGGCTTTATCAAAATAATCCTCTTCTAACCAAAATTCATATCGTTTTCTGTAATCCATCATCGCTTCCTCCTTGCAAAATATGAAATCAACACCAAAGTTCACTTCTATAAAACTCAAACCAAGTTTTTTCCATCATTACCCCTTAAGACATAATTGCTATAGTCAAGTGAAAAATTAGGGTTATAGTAAGGATCACCCGCCTCAATAACATCTTTCCATTTTTGGCGGAAGAGTTCTGCTTCTGCATTGTAACGCTTGGCATTTATTGTGCTGACATCTTCCAAATCAAGTCCTCTTGATCTCGATTCATAGTGGAATAATTCAGCAAATGGCGTAAATACATTTAATAATCCCTTTTCACGAATACGTAAGCAGTAATCCACATCATTTAGTGCTACTGCAAATTCCTCAGAAAGACCATGCAACTCATCAAAAAGCGCTTTAGATGTCATCATGCAGGCACCTGTTACTGCTGATACATTCTGTGCATAGCAAAGACGTCCCATATAACCAAGATTCTCTTTTTCCATTTTATAATGGGTATGCCCAGCTGTACGATGTGCACCAAGCCCAATAACAATCCCCGCGTGCTGTATGGAATAGTCTTCATAATAGAGCATACAACCAACTGCTCCGACATCCTGACGTTGCGCATACATCAAAAGCTCTTCTATCCAGTTACGTGTGATTACTTCTGTATCATTGTTTAAAAGAATCAAATACTCACCTGACGCATAGCTAGCACCATAATTAATGATTGTAGCATAATTAAAATTTCCATGATAAGTAACCACTTGAACAGCCGGATGTTTTTGATACTCTCTATAGCACGCAAACGTTTCTTCTGCAGTGCTGTTATTCTCAATGATAATTATTTCAATATTTTCATAAGAGGATTTTTGCAAAATAGATTCTATACATCTACGCAGGTCCCCTGCATGATCTTTGTTTGGAATCAGTATTGATATTTTGGGTTTTGCTAATAATTTGTATCTAATCCTAAATATTGTCTCAAAAGCCCTTGAACTCTCAATCTTAAACCCTTCAAAACCGCATGACTGCAGATGTGCTGTCACAGCACCTTTGGCGGCGTCAATCGCATATGTCTTCGCATTAATGTTTGCTGCAACACTCCCTGCATGTGAGCGCCAATAATACAATATTTTGGGAATATGACATATCTTCTCAGCCACTGCTACCAAACGTAAAATCATATCATGATCTTGACTCCCATCATATTCGCTTCTGAACAATCCCGTTTTTTCTAACAATGATGCCCTAAACACTGAAAAATGACAGATATAATTATTTGCACGCAGATTATCAATTGAAAAATCAGGTTTGAAATGAAGTGTAATCATATGATCAATGCTACTACCCTTAAATGTCGTTTCGTCGCAATAAATGTAGTCTGCATCTTCTTCACAGATAACTTTCATATACTCATACAATGCCGCAGGGTGAAGTAAATCATCATGATCAAACAAGCCAATATATTCTCCCGTAGCCATTTCAAAACAAACATTTGTATTCCCTGATATTCCCCTGTTTTTCTCAATAGGACGATACTTTATACGAAATTTTTCACTTAAGCCTAATAGAGCTGCATCGACTGCATCTTTATCTGCATACTCTTTACAGACTTCTTCAACATATGCATGCTCCTTATCTGAACCATCTGCCAAACACAATTCCCAATTCTCATATGTCTGTGCAATGACAGATTCTATCATTTCACGTAAAAATTTCTCCGGCGTATTGTATAGTGGCACCAAAATACTGAACTTTATATTTTTAGGAAATTTTTCCTCTCTCTGCTTCTGTATTTCATCTGAAGCAGGCAGGCTTTCTGTCCCATAGCTTCGATACGCCCTTCTTTCAATCATCTTACTCTGTATTTTTCGAATAAAATTCTTCGGGTTTCCATATCGTCTTACTCTAATGATAGCATTTTTAGTATGACTCCATACCAATCTAAATGGATAAATACATTTCCATATAAGACTATTGCGCAATTTGTCAAGTTTATATGTTAAATCCGCACTCTTGGCTTCTGCTGCAACAAGTGCCTCTGTCAATTCAGAATTTTTTACCACTTCTCGCTCATACAAATCTTTATAATACTGATTTAGCTGTATATCATATTCTTCTTTTTGGTTCATAATGCTCCCCTATAACAAAATATTTTTGAAATGAAATTTTTGATCTAACCAGCAACGCTGTCTGGTATACTACTGACTCATCTATAAGTTCACTTTTTACTTTACATACAAATCCGGCAAGTCCCCCGCTTCTAGCCTCTGGAAATACTTTCATTACATCCGCACGATGTTTGTCGCTTACTTCTATTTGAAGAACATCCCCCACTGGCGGTATCAAAAGCAAATGCCTTGTAAAATAAACATTGTCTGTTTTCATAAGAAGCGACCATCCTTCAAAATAGAAATAATCACTGTCTTCGGCCTGTATTCCTCTGATATAATCCTTCCTTTCAAGATTCCACTGCATTTTTTTTGGTGTTGTTTGCCTTGGTAATTTTGTTCTGGCGATTACACTATATGCATTTAAATAGGCCCTGCTTTCATAGTCATATTCTACATTTGGACGATAGTCAAGCGTATCTCCAATCAGATTGACATTATAAAAAGGGTCTGTTTTTCCAAGCCAACAATGACGTGCATAAAATTTTTCGCGCTCTTCCAATAGACGCACATGCTTGTCCTGATCCCACTGATCATAACCCCTGGTCTGCGATTCATAATGATACAGTAAAGTATCATTACATATTACATTATAGTACCCCGCTTCATACAGTGAAACACACAAATCCACATCATTGTAACTCACACCCATCTTATCACTAAACCCACCAACTTGAAAGTATTTTTCACGAGAAATCATCATGCATGCACCCGTTACGGCAATCACATTATAATTCTTTTTATTTCGCCCGAAATAATAACTATTACTATCCGAAAAGGAGGATAGCTTGTGTGTTGGGCCGCACGTCTGGTTGGTAATCCCTATATGTTGTATGATAGTCGTGCCAGGATAAAGAAGTTTCGCTCCAACTGCTCCTACATGTGACATTGTGGCATAACTTAACATTTTATTAATAAACATAGGATCTGATACTTCAATATCATCATTCATAAACAACAAGAACTCACCATTTGCAGCTTTCGCACCGATATTACACATCATTGAATAATTAAATTCCATTGGTTGATAGATATATTGATATGCTAATTCCCTCGCATATCTTTCAATTTCTCTCTTATTTTCTTCTTTACTGCCGTTATCAACAATTATAATCTCTACTTTATTATATTTAGATTTAACATTGATTGATTGTGTGCATAATTTTAAGGAGCTAACATTATCTTTTGATAAAATCACTAGAGAAATCAACGTTTCTTCACCACTTGCACGATTCCCATTCCTATTTCTTCGTTCAAATGCTGTCTCCTTGATTTTACAAATTTCTTCCTCCTCATTCAAATTGATTATGGAATCAACTGTTATTTTCTCTTCGCTCATATTTGTATTTTTGTGATATAATATTTGCGGAATATGCAGTACTTTAGGACTATTTTCTGACACCTTAATTAGCATATCATATAAGCGAGCTGCTTCGCTACCTTCCACCATTATAGGGATATTTTTTACTGCTTCTTTCTTTATGACAAAAAAATTTCCTATGTAAAAAAAAGATAGAAGTGTATCTGGAGACCAGTCTGGCTTAAAGAAAGGCGTATGACGCATGTTATTCTCAATTAACACACAATCTTCATCAGAATATATTAAATCATAATTTAATATATTCTCAATCGTGGATAATGCTTCGGGAATAAGCTCTCCAGCACTATTTACATAAGCAATATAATCTCCAGCCATGGAATCAAAATCAAAAATATCAGTCTCTTCTTCTATATATTCGATATTCTGATAGAGCTGATTCCATTTATGATATCCTCCAAATGGTACAACAGTAATAAGTGGGCCACACTTATGCATCCCACTTATCTCTTTTGCAGAACCATTACTTTCGTTCTCAGTAATCCAAGCCCTATATACCTCTGTCTGCCTCTGCAGTTCATGATTATAAATAGCATGGCATTGATTCTTCTTTTTACTCACAAACATATATCTACGCATCACTTTCTTGATTATAATAATAGTCATCCATAGCTAATCGCCTATTTATTATCTTATATTTTATCAAAATGCGTTCCAGCAAAGACAATTTCTTTTTATTACGCCTTCTCTTTTCAGCCAACGCTTTTGTTATTTCATCAAAAAATGCCTTTCGAAGCATACCTACTGTATATTCAACACGCATGCCTATCGCTTTATGAGGTATCTCTTCTATAATAATCTGTGCGTCGTCCGTATCAAATAGAAACATGGACGGCGTGATTTTTAAACCATTAACAATATATCTCTTTACAATTTGTTCACCCTCCTCCATAATTATCGTAATCTTGTTAACTTTCAAGGAACAAGGATATTCCGTTGGATCAATCCTGATTGCACGCATCCTTTTTTCCAGCTTAAACTCTATCGTAACTTCTGCAACATTATTTACACCTGCAAATACAGGAATTTTATTTTCTTCACAAAACCCTTCCCCTATACTAAAATAGACCTTTGGTGTATGCAAATTACGAAGTAACGACTCGCCTTCAAACATCAGCGCCATATCAACCGTAGCGGATGGCATAATCGCATGCAATAACGTCAATGAAGCCTTTTCTCCAATAATATATTGTTGAAAATGCTCTTCCATTTTGCAAAAAGCATCCCTCTCGTTCTGCATTATATTGAACTTCTCATATAAATCAATTCCCTGTTTATTAAGGTAATTCCTAAACTTTTTAGATTTCTCATCTCGCAGCAAGTAATACAAGGAACGATAAATTACATACTTTAATGGTATCTGAAATTCAAATGTCCACTCATAATCAAGTATATTCCATTCAAATTCCTGATTTTCACCTTCTGTAAAAAGAATATTACTAAAAATCAAATCAAAATCACACGGACTGCATCCTGCATAATCTTTGCCAAGCGTCCATTTTCCAAAGAATTTCTCAAATTTACCTGTTGCCTGAAATGATTCCTCTTCTTTTGTCTTGCTAAGTTCATTTACAAACTTTTCAATCATAAAAATCATTTTCTCATATTGTTTATTTTCCTGTAGCATATTCAAATGCTGTTCAAAGTCAGTTCCTACAAGATACTGCAATTCAATTCTATCACGTGCTTTTGAAGATCTCCCCGCAATGGCTGGTTCTTCCTCTCCTTTTTGCAGACTTATAATATGATTCGGTTTAAACAGCAAACCATGAAATTCTGATTTTAACATTTCGAAATGACTTTGCATATTTGCAATATGCTCATTTGCTTTCGCTGTAAGTGCCGCCTTATAGATATGACGTCTTCCTTCTTTTACCGTCACATAAGTCATTACTGCGAATTCATCCTTCCGTTCCGATGAATACTTTGCATATATTGTTCTCTCTTTCCATTCCACTTCTCCATTAGAAAGTACAACCAAAAATGAATTGGAATAGTGCGGAAACATGCCTTCTCTAATAACCTGATCAAATACTTTTGACTCATTGAATACAACTATTCTGTCCGCGTCAAAATTACGAAGATTTGTAGTTAAACTTCCTTCTTTAGGGAGTATTTCGTCAGAATAGATAGTGTGTGCAAGTTTATAATCCGGATACGGATAATAGAACTCACTGTTAAAACCACTTTTCTCCGTAATCTCTTCCAAACGCTTTTTTGAAAATGTCCTAACCCCAGATGAATTTGTGTAGCCTTCTATTCCCTCGTAATATCTACCTGTATGATCTTCTTTACAACCCGCAAAATATTTTAGTCCATATTGATTTTCTATTGCAATAATGATCTTACCGCCTGGTGCCAGATGCCTGCCAACTCTCTTCAATAATATTTCATGGGGTGATTCTCCTTTAATATAACTTTCTGCATACTCAAAAACACCAATCAAAGTAATGAAGTCATATTTTTCAGATAAATCCTGCTCAATATCTTCAAAATTTCCAACCAATATTTTAATATTTCCACGATGACGATTTCGTGTTGCATTAATAGTACTTCTCTTTTTACTAAGCTCAACACAGGTGACATCTTGCGCCATATCAGAAAGCGTTCCCGTAATTGCACCACATCCCGAACCTATTTCAAGAACCTTATGAGACTTACAAATTGGCAACCAGCTTACAACGTTTCCCCTGATATGGGATAAGTGATACAGCATAGGCCAAGAACGACTGCCTAAAATTATTCTGTCAAACTCAGATTCATCATATTTCGCAACAACCTGAAGCAAAGCATCTTCACTGCTTCCCTCACTGTAATAATCTTCATTTGGATACTTTGAATAATCCAGTAATACTTTTCCAATCTTTTCTTGCCTGTCCGTTAATTCCATTTTATCTCTCCCATAATAAAACATCTGCTATTCCGTTATTCGACGCTAACCTCTGCATTCATATCGTAATATCCGACCGAGTCCTTTGAGGAAATAACAGTCAGATTAAACACATCATACATCCTGTGATATACTGTAAAATTACCTTTTTGATATCCTACACACCCAAGTGAAATCAAATATTCTCCACCCTGCAAATCCATGCGCTGTGTAAATGTAGCTGTCAAGACCTCGCCATTATCCGGTGTTCCAGTCGCTATCTTCTCAATCATAGTATTGGTTCCTGTAATTTCAGTCCCCTGCATATTCTTGATCGATACCGCAAATATAGGGTCTTGTATTTTCTCAAAAAAACGAACCTTTACTTTTATTGTGAATTCTTCGCCTTTAATAATGCTGTTCGTTATATTACCTTCCGCATCCATCGCACAAAAGTCTTCAAATTCAGCTCGTCCACTTCCGTATTCGTCAAGATTCGGATTCAGTGACATTTGTTCCTTCCATCTTCCTTTACCACTATAGGCGACGCTCTTTCCTACATTCCCTGTCTGACCTAACTGCCCTACAAGTACTTTTTTGTACATATCAATAATTTCTTTTGGCTTGCCCTCAGCTATCTTTGCACCTTTTTCCAATAAAATGACTCTATCGCAATATTTGCTGATGCTAGAAAGATCATGACTCACAAAAATAATTGTTTTTCCCTGCTTTTTAAAATCTTCAAATTTATGATAACACTTGTTCTGAAAAAAAACATCGCCGACAGAAAGCGCTTCATCTACAATCAAAATCTCAGGATCTATATTGATTGCAACAGCAAAAGCAAGTCTTACAAACATACCACTCGAATACGTTTTGACTTTTTGATTTACAAATTCACCAATGTCGGCAAAATCAAGAATGTCCTGTAGCTTTTCCTCTATTTCTTCTTCGGAAAAGCCAATCATTGTTCCATTCAGATAAATATTTTCCATACCTGTAAATTCCATATTAAATCCAGCGCCAAGTTCCAACAATGCTGAAATACGACCATCAATCGCAATCTCACCGCTAGTTGGATTTAGTACACCAGTAATAATTTTTAAAATAGTTGACTTTCCCGAACCATTTGTTCCAATAATACCAACCGTCTCACCTCTGTCAACTGTCAGACTGACATCACGCAATGCAAAATGCTCTCTGAAGTTCGCACGCTTGCCAAACCCGAGTGCTTCTTTGATACGATCTCTATTTCTGTCATATAAATGATACACTTTATTCAGATGTCTTATTTGAATTGCTGCATCTTTTTCCATACTAATCTCCCTATCTATAAAACATCCGCAAAATGAATCTTGAGACGCTTAAATACCAGCGCACCAATTGCAAATGTACATAATGTCAATATCCAAAAGTAGGCAGTTGAATAAAAATGCTCCCAAAACCATGCTTTTTCAACAAGTGCCAAACGATAACCCTCAACAATATAATTCATAGGATTGAGTTTGAAAATAAATCGAAATCCTTGTGGAATCGTATTAATATTCCATAGGATTGGTGTTGCCCAGATACCCACCTGCAGGCATATCGAAATAATCTGTCCTAGGTCTCTGAAAAAAACCACAATCGCGCATGTGATATAGCTGAGTCCAAGCACAAATATAAACATGCAGAATGAATAATAAAATACCTGCAAGGTATACAAATCAGGATAAAATCCATAACATGAAAAAAGTATCAAAGTAAATACTACAAAAAATGCATGTACGAACAATGCTGATATAATTTTTATAATGGGAAGAATACTGATTTTAAAAACGACTTTCTTTACAAGATAATTGTATTCCAATAGTGCACCTGTCGAGTTTGACAGTGCTTCCGAAAAAAAGAACCATGGAACAATACCAGCAATCAGCCATAGAATATAGGGTATTTCTATATCTCCCTGCACTGCAACAGCTCTGGAAGGAAGTGCAACTGCAAAAACAAACCAATACATAACAACCGTGACCACGGGCTGTACAAATGCCCAGACAATACCAAGATAAGAGCCTGCATAACGAGTCTTAAAATCATTTTTTGAAAGTTTCCAGATTAATCTTCTGTTCTGAAAAAGTTCTACTGGTAATATCACTATTTTTTCATATAATAAAAGAAAAATAGTATAAATTACATTCAAAATGATACATGCAATTACTTTTTTAATGACTTCTTCGCTTTGAACCGCAAGAGGGTTATGGTGTAAGATAATATAAAGATTCAATGCCAAAACCGTCACCGATACAATTAATATGATCTTTGCTTTCTTAGACATAGCATCCCCTTACTGTACTTTTTTTAATTCGCTCAATTTCCCCCACTTTGTATCTTTTTCAGAAAAAATAAGCTCCATCTTCTACTGGCCAATCAATGCCTATTTCCTCATCCGACCATAAAATTCCACCTTCATCATTTGGATGATAAAAATCAGTACATTTATAGACAAATTCAGCATATTCTGAAAGAACTAGAAAACCGTGTGCAAAGCCTTTTGGAACAAAAAACATTTTCTTATTTTCTTCTGTCAGCACAATGCCAAACCATTCACCATATGTTTCCGAACCGTCACGTAAATCTACGGCAACATCAAAAACCTCTCCTTTTATAACCCTGACCAACTTATCTTGAGGATAATGTATTTGATAATGCAGCCCACGTAGTACACCCTTCTTCGATGCTGACTGATTATCCTGTACAAATTCCATATCAATCCCTACTTCTTTAAAATCATTGTAGTTATAGGTCTCCATAAAATATCCTCGCTCATCACCGAATACTTTAGGTGTCACAACTTTAAGTCCTGCTATGTGACAAGTCTCTACAGAAATTTTCCCCATGTTCATTTCTCCTACGTTTATTTTGTATGATTATTTCCTATCTGCATGCTACGCATGCTTGATGCCCATTCGGGCCGGCTTCTGCCTAGTATCCTAAGTATGATTGGTTCCTATCTGCATGCTACGCATGCTTGATGCCCATTCGGGCTGGCTTCTGCCTAGTATCCTAAGTATGATTGGTTCATATCTGCATGCTTCGCATGCTTGATGCCCATTCGGGCTGGCTTCTGCCTAGTATCCTAAGTATGATTGGTTCATATCCACTCTAGTCCCAATTCCGTTGACGGAGCCGTTAGATGTGAATTGCCATAGGTCATAACGTCCGCTATATGTTACAGAGGTATTATACTGTGCCAGCCATATCTTGTAACCTGATAATTCCGAAGTATTGATATAGCTTGTCAGCCATGTTTTATTTGCATAAACACCAGGCGTATAGCCTGCTGATTTTATAGTATTACAGAAAGCTTTGATGATAGATGTTCTCTGGGCTGCATTTAAACTACCATATCCTGCTCTGCTACTACTCTCACAGTCAATAAATACGGGATAATTAAGTCCATAACCAGCACACAGCGAAGCACACATACTTGCTTCTTCTACAGCCTCGGCTTCTGAAATAGCTGTTGTAAAGAAATACACGCCAACCTTTAGTCCTGCTGCCTTAGCTCCCTTGATATGGGATCTGAAATATGGATCTTCAACCAACGCACCTGTCGAAGCGCCTCTATATCCACAACGGATAATGACATAACTAATCCCCGATGCTTTCACCGATGCCCAGTTTATGCTTGGCTGATATTTTGATACATCAATACCAAGTGTACCCGTTCCCTGCGTCAGACTACCATCTGTAGCAAAATTGTACTTAACACCACCGATAATCTGCTCGCCTGTTACCTTACTATGATCTTTCTTGAAAAAATAGGTCAAATTATCAATTGTCTGCCAACCTGTATAGATATACTCTGAAACTTTACCCTTAATATAGAATTTTTTAATCGAGCTACTTTTATAATCAGCATAGGTTGCCCTTGCATATGTATAGTTTGGAGAAGTACCACTTCTAACATATAACTCTCGCCCACTCTTATCGACGAGCTTCGCACTATCACTAATTGCAGCCGCCGCTGTAACAGTAATCGTCATCGTTGCTTTTGTGCCATTACTTGTCGTTACTGTAATAACTGTAGTGCCTACTGCCACACCAGTCACAAGGCCAGTAGCAGAAACTGTAGCTATCGATGTTTTACTGCTCACCCAAGATGAGACCTTGTCGCTTGTCGGTGTTACTGTAGCCGTTAGCTGCGTCGTTTTTCCGGCTGCAACTGTTGCAGTGCCAGATAATACAACACCTGCTGCAGTGACAGTAATCGTTGTAGTTCCTGTTGCCCCAAGACCTGTCTTGGCTGTTATGATTGTAGTTCCTGCTGCCACACCAGTCACAAGACCAGTAGCGGAAACTGTAGCTATCGATGTTTTACTGCTCGCCCACGATGAAACCTTATCACTGGTTGGTGTTACTGTAGCCGTCAGTTGTGTTGTCTTCCCTGCCGCGACAGTTGTAGTACCAGACAATACAATACTTGCTGCTGCAGTAACCGTAATCGCACAGGTTGCCTTTTTATTACTATCTTCTGTCGATGTCGCAGTTATGGTTGCCGTTCCGGCAGCTATTGCTTTTACTGTTCCAGAACCATCCACAGATGCCTTTGAAGAATCACTTGAAGTAAATGTCACCCTACTCTTTTCTGTGCTTGTATTATTATCAGAATATTTTATCGTAGGAACTAAATTTGCCGTCCCGCCCACTGTCAACGTCTGACTATTTGGTGCTAGTGTTACTTCTGTCACTGTCACTGCTGCCGCCTCGACATTAATTGTACAGGTAGCTGTTTTGCTATTATCTTCTGTCGAAGTAGCTGTTATGGTTGCTGTTCCAACTCCATTTGCCTTTACTTGTCCTGTACCATCAACAGATGCAACTGTATCGTCAGAAGATGTCCATGTCGCCATGCCACTATCTGTACTTGTACTGCTAGGATAGGTTATTGTGAGAGCTAAGGTCGCACTTCCACCCACCGTAAGCGTAGTACTTGATTTATCTAATGAAACACTATTAACAGACACTGGATCCGCATATACTTTCACTGGCATAAGTGGAGAAATCATGATTCTGCCGATTGCCATTCCTGTCTGTGCTGCCATTTTCAGATTTTCGAGCATCGCTGTCGTAATCTGCTTTATCTTAAATGGAGACATTGCTGCCGTCACCTTTGTCAAATCAACTGTTGTTTTATCGACCTCTATATAACCATCCTTTTCACCACTCGCTACCTTTGTGGATTCTACCCACTCAACTGTATCCTTCAAAGCCGTACTCACTTCTCTATTTACGGCTGTTTCCTCAGCAGCGACATTGATTTCAGATTCTTTCTTGATCAAATCCTTTATATCCTGGATTACTTTATATTCTACTTTTGCCTTAACAGCAACTGTCATAGGGGAAGTAGGAAACACATAATCTGGTAGTGACGCATCCTGTACTAACGCAACCGTGTATTCTCCTGCTGCTACATTTTCAGCATGCATAATACCATCTTTATCATCATCTACCAGTTCCTGCTCTTCGCTCTCATCACTCGTTACTTTCGCTTTCCATACAATCCCTTTTACTAACTGTTCTTCTTCATCTACCACTTTAATCTTTAGATCTTTTTCCACAGAAGATAAAACAAGAGAAAGTATTTTCCCTGTCACCTGCTCTGGCTCTTCCATAGCTAGAGGGAGCTCCTCTGTCTCTATCGTAGAGGTCATTGCTGTAACAGGCATCTTTTCCTCATAAGAAGCAAGCGATTCATATGCTTCTTCAACCATCTGCTCGCCTTGATAATTTGCATAGACTACTGTACTTGTTATAGAACTGATTGCTATTACAATGGCCATAAATGCTGCTGCCCATTGCATGAGTGACATGTTTTTTAACCGATAAGAGTGCGTTCCTTTTTCTTTTGTCACATAAGCTTTTGGTATAGATTCTTCCATACCCGCTCTCCAGTTCGCTGATTCCTGACGAAATCTGCTCGGCTGGCTACTCCTATTATCTGCTATTCCCGTAGGATAATTTCTCAAGTAGATACTATTATTTGCGGCCTCTTCTCTTTTTTCTTTTTCTGTCACACGTGTATTTTTTTTATGAGCAAATAGACCTGTTTTGACCGGTTTTTTCTTTACTCTTCTTCTGACCCTCTTTTTTACGCCTGATTTCTCAGACGTTCCCGACTCAAAATTTCCCTTCATACGACTCCTTACCTCCAAATCACTGGGACCCTCACCCCTTGATAACAGAGTATCCTAAACCTACGATATAAATACTACAATCCATTTGCTACATCTATTAAATACTGTCCATATTCCGTCTTTAACAGAGGTTGCGCAAGCTGAATCAGCTGATCTCTTCCAATAAAATTTCTTCTATATGCAATCTCCTCAATACAGGAGATATACATCCCCTGCCGCTTTTGAAAAGCTGCGACAAAATCTGCTGCATCTAACAGCATATCATGACTGCCTGTATCCAACCATGCAAAACCACGTCCCAATGTCTCAACATGTAATTTACCCCTTCGCAAATACTCATTGTTGACACTTGTTATTTCAATCTCGCCTCTAGCTGATGGCTTAATATTTTTTGCAATCTCAATTACCTCATTATCATAAAAATAAAGTCCTGGAACTGCATAATTTGATTTTGGATTCTCTGGCTTCTCTTCTATGGAAAGTGCTGTTCCTTTTTCATCAAATGCAACAACACCATATTCGCGCGGATCCCTGACATAATAACCGAAAATCGTTGCCCCACTATCGCGTTGCGACACTTCTCGAAGCAGTTTCGAAAAACTCTGTCCATAAAAAATATTATCACCCAAAATCAACGCAACGCTGTCTTTTCCAATAAAATTCTCACCAACGAGAAATGCATCCGCAAGTCCTCGCGGCTCTGTCTGCACTGCATAAGACATAGTAAGCCCAAGCTGTTCTCCCGTACCAAACAGATTTTCAAACATCGGTAAATCCCTTGGTGTCGATATAATCAATATATCACGTATCCCTGCCAGCATCAAAATCGACAATGGGTAATAAATCATCGGCTTATCATAAACAGGCATCATTTGTTTTGAAACTGCTTTCGTCAGAGGATATAGTCTCGTGCCAGATCCTCCAGCAAGTATAATACCTTTCATTGATACATCTCCTCGTAATATTTTTGATAATCACCGCTTGTTACATGTTGCATCCACTCTTCATTTTCAAGAAACCATTTTACTGTCAGTCTGATACCCTCAGCAAACATCGTTTCCGGCTGCCAACCAAGCTCTGCTTTAATCTTATCAGGTGCAATGGCATAACGCCTGTCATGTCCCTTGCGATCTTCTACATATGTAATTAAATCCTTAGAAACATTTGTCCTTCTTGGATCTGATTCTTTTAACATATCCTGAATGGTATCAATTATAATATTAATGATTTCTATATTCTGCTTTTCATTATGTCCGCCGATATTGTAAGTCTCACCAAGTCTTCCGTTTTCCTGTACCATATCGATTGCCTTGGCATGATCCATGACATATAGCCAGTCACGCACGTTCTTACCATCACCATACACAGGGAGCTTGTTTCCCTGTAGTGCATTATTAATAATCAATGGTATCAATTTCTCTGGGAATTGATATGGTCCATAATTATTACTACAGTTTGTAATATTTGCTGGAAATTTATATGTGTCAACATAAGATTTTACAATCATATCCGATGATGCTTTGCTCGCAGAATAAGGACTATGTGGATCATATGGCGTTGTCTCATAGAAATACTCTCCCTCATTTTCCAAAGAACCATATACCTCATCTGTAGATACATGAAGAAATTTCTTGTTTTCCTTAAAGCCGTCTTTTGTCTCCCATGCTTCCTTGGCACAATTTAATACAACAAGCGTCCCTAGCACGTTTGTCTGCACAAATATCTCTGGATTTTTTATACTTCTATCTACATGGCTCTCAGCCGCAAAATGTACTACTCTGTCTATATCGTAGTTCTCAAATATTTCTTTAATCGCCTTTTTGTCACAAATATCAGCCTTAATAAATTTGTAATTGTCTCTTTTCTCTACACTGGCTAAATTTTCTAAGTTTCCGCAATAGGTAAGTGCATCTACATTAATAATCTGAATTTCGTCATTATATTTATCAAACATATATTGAATATAATTTGAACCAATGAATCCAGCGCCGCCAGTAACCAAATATGTTCTCATTAACATACTCCTCCACATTAACTTTTTAATTTACATAATCTCGTAATATTATAACATCATCTTATTAGGATTACAACCAAAAGCCGCCCAAATATGCTACTATTATAAAACAATCAGCAATTTAAACCTATTACCCTCACTGTCTAAAAACATTTTTCCGCCATGCTGCTCTACAATTCCTCTAATGCTACCTAACCCTATTCCGTGATTTTCTTTATCGCTTTTAGTTGTCGGAATATGATTATCTACGATAGTAACTTCTTTCTCTATTGTATTTTCTATCGAAATAATCATTTCGTTATTTTCATTTATAATCTGCAATTCAATGACTCTGTCTCCCGTGACTTTTTCACATGCCTCGATTGCATTATTCAGAGCATTGGATAATATAGCTACTAAATTTGATATATATATTTTGGGTTCCTGCAGATCTTGTATATCAAACACCATCTTAATCCTCTTTGATGTCGCAAGAATATATTTTTGGTTCAATAATGCATCTATTACAACATTATTTGTATGTACCGGTAATATATGCTGTTCAACAGTCCCCACCAGCATTTCTAAATATTTCTCGGCCTCTTCAAACTTATCATTATGCAACAAGGTTTCCACCGCAAAAAGCTGGTTTGTAATTCCATGTGAAATGCGTTTGATTTTCTCATGTGTCTCCTGCACTGCAGCTATATTCTCCATCTCGGCTCGCATATGTGCATTCACAGAACTAAGATAGACCTCCGCTTCATAATGCCTCTGCAATAAATCCGTGATATGAAAAGATGCAATACAAAGTATGACTAGTCCCAGCAAGAGATAAACATTCCACGCTGATATTGATTTATCTTCCAGGCTTTCCATAAATAGCATCCAATATATTTCCAGAAACAAAAATACCATCAAAAAAAGAAAAAATACATCTTCACTTTTTGCTTTCGTATTTTTTTTGTGTCCCCCAATTCCATTCATCAGTTTGATTGTCAGCATGAAAACAAATTTTCCCATTGTACTAACAAAAAACAAATATATGAATTCCATTCCTCCTATGTAGATATCCGTCCCCAACATTTTCAATATTTCTTCTGAAAAAAGTACGGAAATGACAAAGCAACATCCTGCAAAACCAATTGCAATCATTGCACTTCTACAAATCTGCGTTTCATATAGTCCCCATATGCTCAATGTAAAAAATAGAACTGTCAATAAAATGCGAATCGAAAAAACAGGTATTTGTGTTTCTGCAAAATAGAACCATACTGTACATAATAGAAACCAAACTAAATAGTACTCACTGTTTCGGTATTTTCTTAATGCAAAAAAGTCCACGAAACCACAAATCGCAGACGCTTCCATTATTTTAGGAATAAAAATACATATTAATTGTGGAAGAATTACCATGAAAAAATTCATACATTTTTACCTCTCAACTAGAATACATTTGATTTGGTTTTGTAAAAATAGTATTCTTTCTGCGACTGCATGTATTTTTGTCGACTGATTGGTATTCTTTCACCCGATGATAAAACAAACTCAGATTGGTCGATTTCCGCAATCTGCTTTGCATTAACCAAGTATGCAGAATGGCAATAAACAAAGCCCAGACTATGTAATTCCTCTGCTAGCTCAGTTATCTTTGCATATTGCTCATAAACCTTTTCCGAATCACCTCTCATGTGAAACAATACTTTTCGCTTATAATTCTCAATATATAAAATGTCAGATACCTTCAATAATATTTGCTTAGTACCGTTTCTGATTTCGATTATCTCATCATCATCATTTCTGATTTTTTCCATTACGGCATCCATACAATCCTCAAACTCTTCATCCATTTTTGTTTTCAACAAATAGCGAATTGCATTAACGCGATAGCCTTTTGCAGCATATTGAACATACCCCGAAACAAATACAATGATAGCCTTATCATTCTTTTCCCGAATTTTAGTAGCAACCTGCATACCGTTTATTTCTTTCATATTTACATCCAAAAAATAAACATCATAATCCAAACGTGAACTTTTAATTAATTCCTCCCCGCTCGAAAAACACTCTACCAAAAATACAATTTTTTTCTTATGAGCGTATTCATGCACACCCGTAGCAACGCGATCCTGAAATACAACTTCATCATCACATATCGCACAGCGAATCATGTCAGTCGCCTCCATTCATGTCTCATTGTCGCATATTCCTTATGATATTTGCAAGCATAAGTTCTTTCCATATTTTATCAAAATACAGCAATATAGCCCGATGGAGGATACCACGGGCTATATATATAGAAATAAACACAGGTTGTGAGATTCTTTATCTCAAATAATCTATACCATAAATCTAGGTCCTAATACAATAGACTTGTAATGTTTGGTATTAAAAATGTAATGTTTGGCATATCATAAGCCTATTTTTCATTTATAACCCTATAAAGTGAATACTGCGAAAAGTCTTCCACCCACTTAAGTCCATGGTTTTCAGGGCTCTCCAAAAAATCATGCTTTTCGTTATCAAATACTACAAAATCACAGGACTCCTCGCGTAACAGTCTTGCGAGCTCTTTTAAATCCGGATCTTCAGATAGAATTTGCTCATACGCTTTGTAGGCGTTTGTATCCTGTGATAGCGCATCAATTCTGCCATAAGTAGCATTTTCACCATATAACAATTTTATGTCTGTCGTATATGACCTGAAATAGTGTGCAATCTCATAGGGAACAGCTATTTTTGCTGGTCCATTTATCTCTAGAATAGTATTACTCATGTCAATGGCAAAATCAGGATATCTGTATATATTCTCAGCCTTCGAATAACCAGCATCGCTAAACTTAAATGTTCCACAAGATACTATGACCACACTCAAAATCATCATCCAGACTATTTTTTCTTTTATTCCGTTTGTTTTCGAAATATATAATGTCATTGCATAAGCAATAAAAACAAGTATAAACAGCACATTATAGACTCTCGAAATCGTCCAAATATCAAATACTCGCATCCAAACATACTTTGTCACAATAGGATTCCATATTGCTGCTAATAGGAAAAGGTAAGGATATAAGTATGTAAATCTTAACTCTTTAGGCCCTGTTTTCCATATATATATCATTGCTATTAAATAGAGTGCAAAATGCATTCCCGTACCATGATAATCACGATATCCGTTTATCAAAAATAATAATGCGTCTTTCACATCAGATACCCCCTATTAATTAGTATATAAACGACTGCAAATATCATATTAGGAACCATGCAAATTCCTCCATAAATCAATGGTCTTATCTTTTTCTCTTGGAATGTTAACATCAATACGGTTGCCCCTACAATTAGTGGCGGCAGAATAGATGCCATCCCTGACCCTATGCTAGACGCAAGCATTACACAAAACAGCATCCTATAATGCTTCCCTCTCTCTTTTTCACGCCCGATATTAAGCACGTTAAGCAAAATGGCTGGTAGCATTACCGAAATAAACATCGCCTTTCCTTGCCAAATTCGAAATAGAAAGTACGAACTCAAAGAATACGCTGACCCATAAGCAAAACAAATTAACAGATTAATAAAGCATATAAAAATCGCAGTCTCCTGCATATTATCTCCAAAAAATCGCTGGGCAATCAGATAGTAGATCAAATAGGCATATGGAATAAACAATATTGGAATTACAATGTGTGCCACAACAAGCGGATGTAGAAATAATAGCTTTGCAAACAGTGTAATATAAAATGAAAAAGGTGCTACAATATCCTTAATCATTTCTCCACTCGGTGCTTCTATCTGTTCTCCTGTGATAGGATGATATTGTATCATCGTATCTAATTCATAAGCCTCCATGCTCTCAGCTGCATACCGCGAGTCATCTGTATCCACATGCATATGACCAGCCAACACCCACATCTGAAACAAGACAAGTACTACTCCTGCAAAAATCAATAGTCTGGTAAATCCATTTTGCACAAAGACTCTCTTCCATGCTACCTGTATGATTTGGATTAAACGTTTGCTATTCATAACGAAAGACACTACAAATAGAACTGCAATCACTACAATCCATGCTACCGCCAACACATGAAATCGTATTTTTAAAGCAATCATAGGTACCGCAAGTACTTGAAAAAATGCCAGCATTGTAATAAATCCCATTACAATTGCCATGGCTAGTGAATTTTCATATAAGTCATTTTTCCTCGTCCAAAGACACCCTACTACAAACGGCACGATAACTCCCCAGAGCAAAATTAGCAAACAACTGTATATCCCCATCATTAATCTCCTTTCGCCATACCCTATTCTGCCTCTAATTTATAAACACAAAAACCGTAAACTTCATCCATCTTCTTTGCAAATGCAGATATTCCATAATGCTCTTTTATAAAAAGCAGTTTATTATCAATGTGATAATTATCGACAATGTATATATTAGGACTTTCAAAAGCAGCCAAATAGGGATTTGTCACATCATATGTATCTAGCACTCTTTCAAAAATAGGAGAATTCACCAGCCAGCTTCCAAAAGAACTAATATTTTCATAACAGCCCTCTTGGCAAGGTATAAATACACTATACTCATAGGCAGATTTATCTGTAAAAGTATCAAATAGATATAAAGATTCCTTGTCTGTTTCTACCAAATCATAAAACTGCTTGATATTATCAGCATCCTCCCGCCTTTGTTTTTGATAGGCAGTCATGTCTCCAAGAAAAAGTCCCATCACGTTCACGAAACATAAGCATACAATAAATAGCAAAGGCCTAATATCTTCCTCTTTCTCACTAAAATAATACAGTAGCACCGCAAACGCCGCAAACCAAATCAGAGTAACTGTCCTGTCTGTCCATCTGCCAATATAGTAATAATACACATGCACAACTGCAAGCATAATCGCAATTGCAATAAATATAAATTTACTCTCTCTTTTCGTAAATAACAAATAGAAAATACAAAAAGCAATCACGCCTATTATAAAGTTGCTTTGGGAATAAATAATTTCATACAACATGGAAACAAAACCCTTCATAAATGCTCCGTTTATTTTCTTTCCATCCGCTATTTCTATTAATCGATCCATTAGTGTGAGATTAAATACATCGGGCGCTGCATATTGCCATGTCACATAAGAAAGCACATCATTTTCAGAAATATTTTCTTCTAGATAACGCTCTCCATATGCGTTCCAATCCAGTCTATTATAATCCAGCACCTGCTCTCTCTTATGATGAAACTGCAAGTAATTTCCCCAGTCTTCCTGTGTACTATATATAGCACTATTCATCTCTCGGATTCCAAAAACTGCAAAAAATAAGAAAGCAAAGCAAAGTACATACTTTATCATATATTTGTATGATACCTTGTTCTTTATGAAGCCCCACAATTCCCAGCACCCCGCGAGCGACATAAACGCACAAATCGCCAAAAAAGCTGGGAATCTAAGCATACTTCCGACTATGACAAGCAAAGAGCCTGCTCCACTTTGTACATATTGCTTGTTTCTTATTCCGTCAAACATCAGCATAAATCCTGCAACCGCTAAAAATGCTGCAATCTTTGTATATTGTAATAAAACATATCCTTCATAAAAAAAACAGAGCAGAAATAAAATTGCAAGCCACTTACGTGCCTTCTTCTCTGTTTTTTTAACAATAACAAATACAATTGCTGTAAAGGAAGAAAAAGCAAAAACATATAATAATATACTATACCATCTAATTTCTGGTGTGATACGATAAAATAGTTGTAAAAAAGCTCCTATTCCGTAATGAATATTTACTAAAAAAGGACTGGATTCTCCGTATGCTCCTTCCACAATCATCGCCATAATTGCATCATCATTTGTCTCAAAATGTGGATGAAAAAACAGTAATGATACCAACAAAAAAAATGCGTTGCTAACCAGCGCAAATATAATCGGCTTATTAAAACAATTCTTCATTTTTTCTTTGTTCATTCTCTCAGCCTCATAAACATTTTTTTCATTTTATCACAATCAGTGCAATAACAAAACCTTGTTTTTATGAGAGCAGTGCAAATGGAATATATAGCATTGGAATCATATACATAAATAGTACCATAAGTCCCCACAAACTCATAAAACCATAAAAACAGATTGTCTCTACTCTTTTGATAAATACAGTTTTCATTTTTTCTTTTTGTCTTTTATTTATCACGAACCAAATTCCAAAACATAATAACGACAGGATACTAATTATAATCCCTTGTTTCATTCCTGTAGGAAAGAAAGTGATTTCGATATGATTACTTCCCTTCACTAGCGGAATCCCCGTAAACATTCCACTTGCAGACATACCTTCTGTCCTTGCTCCATTATTTGTAATTAAAAATCCTTTGTCATATTGGATGGGAAGTAATAAAATGGCACTATCACTGTCTGCTTCCATTTCCATAGATATATTACTGTTACCAATCACTATCTTTTCTTCCTGCTTACTGTTTTGATAAGAATCGCACAGTCCTTTAAGCATTGTTAAATCCAAAGCTCCTACTTGATACTTTTCGCTGTTTTCTGTTCGTAGCTCCTCGGCTATTTCCTCGAATGTAAAGGAAATATTAACTATTTCATCTTCAAAGACGCCAAGACAAATCATATTATTATTAAAATATGCTGGGTACTTTTCATTGCTAACATCACCGATGGTTGAAACCTTTACCGGCTCCCCATTGACATAAATACGTATATTGCCAAGATCACTATCTCTTGTTTCTCCGGCAAAATACAATACTTTTTTCCCATCAACCTGAATCAGCTGTTCTTTGTCTGATGAACCGTTTCCTCTACATACTGTCTCGATCAGCGGTGCCTTTTCGTCTGGCGCTAATAGTGCAAACATTTCATTTTGTGTTGCAAATCTATCTGCAACCCCTGGCTCGTACTTCATGCTGTATTCTGGAATAACCAATCCAAAAGGCAATACATATTGATTATCATATAGTGTAAAGTGATATGTCTTTCCACATGCTTCTACTTTTGTATCTGCAATAGCATGGTATAATGCCTCTGGTTGCTTCGTCTGACTAAGTGTTTGTGTAATACCGATTAATGCATCTGAAAAAACAGTACCCCCTGCATCTAGCACGCGCATGTACTGCATACTGTATCCCCAGTCAACAGCACCCATCTGAAAAGAAGGTGATATCATGTGTGTCCAATTGCTGATTGCGCTCCTTTGCATGACAAAAGCATAATTTGCATTTAATTCGGTATCAGAATTCTTAATTCTTTTTACCTTTGAAGGCTCAATTCCTAATTGGTCTACCAACTGGTTTGAAAGTGAAATATAAGCGCCACTTTGTTCAGCCGCTTCCGAATATCCAGTTACATAATTTGGTTTTCCAATCATAATAAAAAGAAAGACGCTCAATTCCACAAATAATAGATTTACGACCCATCTGCTATCCTTAAAAAGCAGTAATAGATAAATAAAGAATGTCACAATACCTATGCCTGCTGTTATATGAAACACCTGTCGCAAAACCATATCTTTACTGCTGGCATAATATGCAATTATGCTTGCTGCAATAAAAAATGTTAACAAAAAGCCAACTACTATTGTGTAAATTTTTCTTTTTTCTTTTTGCAGTAATTGTGTCTTTTGATATTTTGCATAGTAGCAAGCAGTTACTAAAACAAAGAAATTGATAATAAATCCATTTCTAATTGGATATCCCACGTAGGAACCAAAATGCCACATTAAATTAATACTTTCCACAAAAAATTCCAGACACATCATAGCCAGCATAATAGCAAAAAAAACATTTACTTTTTTATTCTTTTCTTTTATGAAACCCCAAACGATAACCGCAAAAGAAAGTGATAATCCAAGCAGACTCCACCATCTAGTTGTGTACTCTCCTTTTACCTGTTTCAGAATGCTGAAATAAAAATTACCTTCATCCGCATTATTACTAAATCTTGTTGAGCCAAAGGTCTGTACGAGCTGTGGAAATAGTATAAAAGCAGACAGACCGATTGCTACAATCGTAGCAAATCCCAGTCTCATTACAACGTCCCTTTTTTCGCCGTGATGTTCTCTTCCAAGGGTTAAATAGTAAGTGCCCACAGATAACATAATAAAAATTAAGATCATAAAGCTCTGGTAATAACTGCCTGTCAAACAAATGACCAAATACACAACATAAGGAATTATTTTTTTTCTGTTACATAGCTCTATTAATGCATACATTAATAGTGGCAAAAAAACTGCGACATCCAACCACTGATTGGTAATATAGTACATAAGTGCAAAACCACTGATTCCATAACAAATTGAAAAACAAAACTCCCACAAATATTGCACCTTCATTGTTTTGTGAAGGAAATGATACATGGTCAAAGACATGCATGCCATTTTGATCATGGTAAATACTGACAGGTACTGTAAAATCATATCTCGTGGGACAAAATAAAGTAACAAATTAAAAATACTGATGCTACTGCAGCCTGATGTATTCATTGTCATATTCGTTCCAAGAGCACTGTACCAATCAAAAAACAAAGATTTTGTTCCATGAAGTGCATCATAAACATGATAATAGAATGCCGCAATCTGTTGCCCCATATCGTAATAATCAATTGTATTCTCACCAAATGGAAATATTCTTTTCAAAAATAATACAATACAAACAAGCAATATTGTCGCAAGTGGCGGTATACTATATTTTATTAGTAATACTCTGGTATCTTTCAAATCTATTTCTCCCTGCAATCGTTCATTACTTCCATGTACTTTTTGTTCATCGGCATTACTGAGTCTACAAGTATTCCTTGTTCATCATACATAGGGTGAACCATAATCTCGATCGAATGGTTTTTACAAAACACAATCTTTTTTGTGCCCAGTGCTGCAAAGTATTCTACATAGTCTATGTAAGAACCAAAGTAATCCGTCACATCTATGTTTAAAGTACCTAGTCTGCTATTATAATATCGCTTATAGAAACGGTTTCCAAGTGATTCTTTATGAAAGAGATTTCTTCCTATCCTAATCGATTTCATTTCATATTTTTTCAAAAGTGGTTCCAGTGCTTTCAAAACTGGTATGTCAGTATGCACATGATGATGTGAATCCACATGCTTAAGTGTGGCACCATACCCTAAATATCTTTGTATTTGCGCGATAAGCTCTTCCTGTATCTGCCTTATATCACTATCGTTCATATACAGCCTGTATTTTAACTGCTGATGAAACTGTGCATGAAATTGCCCTTCTTCATTACAAAACAATGGATTTCTTCCGATTGCTTCTGTTAACGGTTCTCCAGAAGTCAGATTCAGATGAATACCCACTTTATCGAAAAAATGATTCTCCTTCGCGATCTGGACCGCTTCTTTCGCATAGGGCATGTTGACCATTAGTGTTGTACGGTCGACATATCTTTTTCGAAAGCATTCCAAAATAGCCTGATTTACTTTTTCGCTCTTTCCAAAATCATCTGCATTTATTATGATTGACATTAACGTGATTCCTCTCTCTGCTCATCCTTCTCTGTCCTCAGCCCACCGAATAATTCTACCGCCCTGCAAATCAGCGTATAAAAAGCGAATGGGATGACCTGTAGCATTACTCTGTTGCCAGAGTCACCAATTCCATATCTGAGTCCTCCACCTCTCGCAAAACTTACTGCCACTGTCAGAAAAATGTAACCTAATAGAACCAGCTCGTCATATCTGATATCTGTAAACCGCCTGCGTGAATTTCTAAATAAGAAGGTCATACTATATATCACCACATAATATACAACCATTATGCTAATCGTATATCCCCAGCCTTGCCGATCCGCTATATTATCATAAAATGCCTTTATTACGATCTGATAATTTGATGGAGAGACAAAATATAATACCCCATTTCCAATTAACAACATGAAAATGACCAGCAACCGCATTCTCTCCTGTAGTTTTATAAAGAATCTCCCTCTGATAAGTAAAAGATATAAAAATAATACAAGCATCATAATCACAGCAAGCAAAGCTTTTTGCCATGTCAAAAAGCTATATAAAGGTGCTACCTGCAAAATAAAAAAGCATCTGATATAATATAATGTTGGCAATAATATCGTTGGCAACATGAACGTTATGATTATTTTTTTATTACTATAGTGTAACGTTGACATGCAGATAATAATAAAACAGGCAATGATAATTCCCTCCATACGAAGCATAGAAATCACTCCAATTAGCAACCCCATCACAAACAGATAACCGCCCGTTGTGCCTTCCTCCTCTTCATTTAAAGGATTATATTTATATGCCAGATAAATCAAGATAAAGCTATCATACATGACATAGGTATTTGCTATCACCCACTTTGTCAAAACCAAATACGGCGTCGAAGTCAATAGCATAATCGTGCTTACGAGCGCTGCTACTATCGCATACTTTTTATGAACATACTTGCATGTCTGCTCATATATAGCAATTGCAAAAATACCCAAAAAATTAATATTAAAGAACTGGTGAATTCCATATATTTGATCAAACCCAAACAAAGATGGTAGTGATCCAATTATTGCCGTCATCGGGCCAACATCCGTTAAAAACACATCATAAGAAGCTAAGTACTTACCATTTTCAACGATTACCTCTGGATAATACATATAATAATACATGGTATCGTTAGAAGCACTTAATGAAAAAAATCCGCTTGTAGCAATACATGCCACTAAAAATGTTGTCATCAGCACAAATATAAGCCTGCCAGCACGTATCGTAGCATTATTATTAACTTTGTCAAAAGTATTCCTCTTATGAATCGTAAATCTTACAATTACAAATTCGATAGCAATGGCAATACAGATGTTTAAAACAGAATATGTTATCCCCATAATCAAAAGCAAAAAACCCGTAATACAAAAAACTGCTATTCCAATGGGAAATGCTAAAAGATATGCCCATTGTCTCTCCATTTTTACACGACTGCTATCTATCATGCATATACCGACTATGTACAAAACTAAAATCGTAAGTACCTGTCTGATAAAAAACCCAGAGGAAAGTCCACTTAATAATAATTCCATGTGTTCACTAGTCACAGTGGATTCACCTCCCTATCATAATACTCTTTACTCATAATATACAGATTATTTTGTGTATCCCACAATACCACAATGTCACTACAATCCACTTTAATATCATTTTCCAGATAAATATACATTGGTTCTGACGCATTTCTATAGACATAATCATACAAAAAATAGGAAGACTGTTCTATTTGATCTTCATTTAGCAAAAAAACATAACGTTGCATATCATTTGCATAACCAAGACATGTCATCCGCTCAGCCAGATTTAGTGCCAGTACTTCATCTTTTACTGGAACAGAATCATCTATGATAATATCCTTGCCAAACTGACTAAAATATCGGTAATAATCTCTCCCATAATAATATCTGGGATCATATGAGTTGCCATACTTTGTTTCGCCAGTTGCCTCGTCGATATATGGGTATACTAAATGTTCATACTCGTCTCCGCTGTCGTGCATGATAACGCTTTTATCTTTTACTAATAATTGTAGAAATGTATCTGGGTATAACTTTTCTTCCATAAAATCAGCCATATATCTTGTTTGTGTACTGCTTTTATACAAGGGATATATGTTAGGAAGAGAACGAACATTAAACAAACAATTAAGCAAAATCATTGCGATTGCGAAAACAGCAGAAAGAACTAACATATATCGTTTTCTTTTTCCGTCAATCCCTTTTCTCCATCTGCTCATATACTCTTCGTGTGGATAAATAAATGCGATTTCCTTTTCCCCCATAGAATCTGTCATGGGCTGTGTATCTGGCATTTTCAATTCGCATCTCTGGTAGGCATATCTAAGTAAAACAAATAATAATCCCGAAAATGTTTTATGATCTACATCAAACCCAAGTCTTGTCGTATACTTATCCTTTTTTTCGCTATAGTGCGGATACAATTTCAAGCTTCCAGAACACACTATTTTTTCAAACTTCCACGGCAATGATATCATTTGCCGTCCAACCAGAACACAAGCTCCCTCAATTGCTTTATTATCTTCATCATAGGTTAGTCCTACATCTATAAAATCCTGCGTTTTGATAAACTGCTGCGTTTTTTCATCAACTGTGTCCATACTATTATCGCAACAATAAACCATATGATTAATCAGAAAACTTCTCTCTCCAAACAGAAAATCTCGCATGACATAATAGTAACTTTTCGTTGTTACTGCTTTTTTTCCCATAACACCCATCAGCACTTCGTGATTTGTAATTACAAACTTTCCCTCTGCAATCGCCTTCTTCACATCTGCTTTTTTATCACAAAAAATCAAAGCCGCATTTGAACAAAGCAACTCCTCTGGCAAACGGTATTCATTATATTCTACCTTTAGTTTTCGCAATACTCTTTTAATATAGTAATTACTTTTTAACAGGGCGACATTTGCTTGCATATACGATCTCCAATATATCCTTTACTTGGCCACTTCGCCGCTTTCAATTATATATTACTTGCTTGTCTTTAGCAATAGATTATACTATAATGAAGGATATTGAAAGCGAGGTTTTCCTATGTCTATAAAAGAAAAAATCAAATCCGATTTTCCGTATTTCATTCTTTTTTCAGCAGCCGTTGTACTACTTGTTAAATGCCTTTTTGGCTTCTGCTGGTCGGACGAAACTTTCTATTTTTCAACAACATATCGCTTTTATCAGGGCGATAGTCTCTTTATGCATGATTGGTTTCCAACACAGCTTTCCTCTATTATGCTCTTGCCTTTTTTTTCTTTGTTTATGAAAATAGCAGGTAGCACTACTGGCATTATACTTTTCTTTCGTATCTGTTTTGTATTATTTGCGTTTATATGTAGTATCGTTATCTATCGTATTATTCGATTTACTCATCAACCCTGGGCTGCCTTAATCTGTGCTTTACTATATTTATTCTATACACACTTAAATATTGCCACTCTTTCATATTATACTATGTCTGTGGCTTTTTTCTTACTTTCAGTGCTTCTCATTTATCATTTTTTTCAAACTGAAAAAAAACACTTTTTAATCATTAGTGGAATCTTATTTGCATTATGTGTATTAGCACTGCCTACAATGACTGTAGCTTACATTCTAGTCCTGCTGCTCACTATGGCCTTATTGCTTGTATATCGCTATTTCCCTTTGCCCATTTGGTTTAAGAACTTTGTTGATCCTTCAAAAGTAAAAACGATTTGCATCTATACTTTTATTGGTATTTGTATTCCTGCTTTTATTTTTTCCATTTTTCTTTTGAAAAATGTACCTATTTCTGACTTTATAAAAGCAATTCCCTATGTTCTTTCAGATGAAGAGCATGGTACCAGCCTGATTTATCCTCTCAAGAAGTTTTTCATCAGTATCAATGAGGTTTATGGATATGCTGCTTATCTTGGGTATTTATCAGTTCTTATTACGGCTTTTTTAACACTTTTAAAAACTTTAGGCCTCAGAATTAGTCATCGATTTAAATCAATACTTGGTTATGCTAATATCGCACTATTCATTGCTTATTTTATCTACAGTATCGGACATACAGGATACATTCAGACAGCTGTTTGTCTGTTTGCATTACCCCTGTTTTTTTTGACAGATAAGAAAAACTGGACCACTTTCCTTTTATTATATGTTTCCGGTATGATATTTTCTCTTGTATACAGCTATTCTTCTAATGGTTATTTATACGTTTTATCCATGGGACATTCTATTGCAGCTATAGGCAGCGTTTTACTGATTTATGATTTCAAGAAAGAATTGAGCAATGAGACTATGTTGGTGTCTGACCATTCAATTTTTACTTTATCTCTTTTATGCACCTGCGTAATTCTAGTTACGCTCTTACAAACTATTACACTTCGGTTTGTTAATATATACAGAGATGCTCCTCTTTCTGTACTGACTGCAAAAATAGAGTCAGGCCCAGCAAAGGGACTTTATACGACTCCTGCTCACAAGGAACAATATGACACTGTATATAAGACGATTCAAGAAAATTGCCAGTCAGATGATTTATCAGTAAAAAATGCAGAAGACAGCATCTTTTTTACAAAACTGCTGCCTTTTGGTTATCTATGTACTGATTTAAAATGCGGTTCCCCTACCTCATGGAGAACAAAGTTTAACAGTGACCGGCTTGCAGACTATTATACTTTGAACCCTGACCGCTATCCTGATATCATTCTTGTTCTTGATGAGCAGTACGGTTCCTATGATACCTGTGGCGATGTCATAGCAGATCCAAACCCCAATACTAATGAGATTAGTGGCTTTTTACTTGACTATGTAACTGCACATCATTATGAAATCATCGATGTGGCATGTGGGACGATTTATAAAAAACCATAAAATTAATATCTATTTCTTTTTTCTGAAACCTCTTACATATTTCCACAAGTCCATGAAGACAACTCTATTAAGTATGCATACAATGACCAACAACAGAATTCCTACTATGACACTTATCCACTCTGTTGTACAAAAGGTGGCATAGACCGCATATCCACAATACAAAATCAATGTTATTGCCAGCGTTCTAAATTGATAACCAACATAATAACATTTCTCTGCAAAATAAGATCCTATCACAAAATACAAAATATAGGTAACGGCTGTTGCTAATGCTGCTCCCTTACCACCCATTCTTGGCACTAATAAGGTGTTTCCCACAAGATTACAAATGATAGCTGCTATTGATGCATAATTAATATACTTGGCTTTATTTTTAAATTTAATGCCCTGACATACCATTTCGAATAGTATACTCAGGACTGGCATCAATGTGAGAAAGGGTATTATCGAAATTGCCTCTCGATAATCCTTGCCAAGGATTAAGACAATCAATCCTCTGAAGATTGTCAAGCCAAATGCTGCTGCCATACATAAAAACTGTACCTTTCGAAATATGTCCATGAAAAATAATTTATTTGTCTCATCTGTTTCCTTTTCATATTTTTCCATCGCAACAGGTGACCAAAATGCTACAAATGTAATCTTAAATGTCAAAAGAACCGTCATGATCTGCATAGCCGATGAATAAATTCCAGTTTCCCCGTATCCACAAAAAATACGAATTGACCACCTATCCATGGAGGATAGCAGCCATTCCATCATAAGCATCATAATAAATGGGAGACCATAATGTAGTAATTCTTTCTCCGTGACCGTCCCAGTATCGACTTGATTTTTACGAAAAAAATATCTGATGGCAACAACTAGCGTTACAATGCCGAGGGATAGTGTCATTGCATATAATACTACTCTGAAATTGTTTCCCAAACGGAAAGCAAATAGAATAATGAAAGATATATTCAGTACTTTTGATAAAATATTTAGATTAGAATACCATTTTCCTTTTTGTTCCATCCGGATATTCAAAAAGAAAAATCTCTCGAAAACAGAAATTACTGTATAGGCGATTACCAGTATGGTAATATCGAGGCTACTCTTTTCAAATAGAAACCTGTTAAAGCCTTCTGCTCCAATCGCATAAATCACTGCTAATATCATAACAATAAATGCAGGTGGTAACAGGCATTGTAGTAATAGCCTATGACGATTAATCTCCTTTTTATAGAAGTATCGAATATAAGCTTGATCTAAACCAAGAATTGCAAATATATATATAATCGTAACCGCAGAACTGAACATAGCGGTCCTGCCATATTCATAGCGATCCAAAACACGGGTAATCAACGGAAGGGAAATAAAACCCAGCAATAATACAATAAAATTGCCATAAAAAAATTCAATAAAGCTCTGCATCAAATTACTTTTTTTCTTCTTTTCTTCCATCACTGCTTCTGCTCTCCTTGATTCTATCTATCAGAAATGGCGGTCTGTTCCTGCTGGCATCCAAAGTACGCCAAAGATATTCTCCTAAAATGCCAAGCATTAAAAGAATTAAACCTGTTGATAATAGCACCAGACACATCAGAGAAGCCCACCCAGCTATCGGTGTCCCAACGATAATACGCTCCAAAATTACTTCTACAATCCATAGAAAAGCAACTAGTGCACAGATTACTCCCACTCCAGACATAAAGCGAATTGGGAAATAAGAAAAGCTCATCATAGAATCTAATACCAGTTTGAATTTTTTAGAAAGGGTCCACCTTGACTCTCCTATCTCTCTATCCTTTCTATGAAAATAAATCTTCTCTGATTGAAAGCCAACCCATAAAATCTGTAACGTTAATGCAGAATTCTTCTCATCCAACATTTGCAATACTTCTATAACCTGCCGGTCAAGCAGATAACAGTCAAACCCGCCGACAGGCATTGTCTTCTCAATACATTTTCGCACAATTGCATAGTACAAATTTGCAAAAAACTTCTTAATTGCAGAATCATCTCTTTCAGATCTTACCGCCAGAACAATCTTATTGCCGCGCTTCCAACTTTCATACATCTCAATTATTAGTCCAGAATCTTCCTGCAAATCAGCCTGTTTTGTTACTGCGCAGTCTCCTGAACAATTTGAAAGCCCAGCCAGAATCGCTGAATGTTCTCCAAAGTTCCTAGACAATTTAATACATTTCACATTTTCGTCCAACTCGTGAATTTTATTTATAATATTCCAGGAATCATCTCCAGAACCATCATCCACAAAAATCAACTCATATTCGTCAAGCTTATGCAAAATCTTCTCTTTCATATCTTCGTACAATAGCATAAGCGTATCTGCATTATAATATACTGGTATAATAATAGATAATTTACTCATCTTTTTTACTCCCTACTTCTGCTAAAAATGTATCATAATCTCTAATATACTCTGCACCATCATAATGCTCGCTTGCAAGTACAAGTAATACTGAGTCCTCCGAAAAATCATACATATCTTTCCATAACATAGTTGGCAAATAAAGCCCCATACGTGGTTTATCTAATTCGATAATTTCTGATTCAAAACCATTATCAACTTTTACCTTACTCTTACCACTTACATTAATCAATACAAACTCCGTTAGTCGGTTGGCATGCTGTCCGCGCACTACTTTAGAATCAGAACCATACATATAAAAAACTCTCTTCACTACAAAAGGTACATCTCTGTCTCCACATTCTGCAACCACAAGACTTCCTCTTTCATCACCATACTCACCAAATTCTATTATTTTATATTGTTTCTGGATATTCATTGCTTGTCTCCTTACAAATTTATGTAATAAACTACATACTTATGAAAATGCATTTAGAGCTTGAATTACCCTGTTCTGCTCTTCTTCCGTCAGTCCGTTGTACATCGGTATTGATAATACCTCTTTTGCATATTGTTCTGTAATTGGAAATGCACCTTCTTTATAACCTAAATATTGATATGCTTCAGCCAGATGTGGTGGAATCGGATAATGAATAATTGTCCCGATTTCTTTGTCATTCAAATATGCCATCAGCGCATCCCTCTTACTACAGCGAATTACAAACTGATGATAAATGTGAGTGGCACCCTCCTGTGTACTTGGAAGTTCCAGTAGGGAGTTATGAATAGCCTCTAGATATTTCTGTGCAATTTCTTGTTTCTCACACATTAATTCTGTAGCATGCTTCAGTCTTATACGAAGAAGTCCTGCCTGTATTTCATCAAGTCTGGAATTGGTACCAACCACTTTATTGTAATATCTCTTTTCGCTTCCGTAATTACGATACATCTTCATTGCAGCAGCTATCTTCTCATCATTTGTTACAATTGCTCCGGCATCTCCGAATGCACCTATATTTTTTGATGGGTAAAATGAAAAACAGCCGATATCTCCAAAAGTCCCCGTCATCTGCCCTTTATAGCATGCACCATGAGACTGTGCACAATCCTCTACCAACTTCAAATGATACTTTTTGCATAAGTCTACGATATCATCCATCTTGGATGCCTGTCCATACAAATGAACCACCAGAATCGCCTTAGTTTTTTTCGTAATTTTTGCTTCTATTTCCTTTGTATTGATATTAAAATATGCATTTGGTTCTACAAATATTGGGGTGGCTCCGTTAATCGTTATCCCCATCACACTGGCAATATAAGTATTTCCCTGCACAATTACTTCATCCCCCTGGCCAATCCCGAGTATGCGGAATGCAAGGCATAGGGCATCTAATCCACTTGCCAGACCCACACAGTATTTTGCTCCCGTATACGCCGCGTATTCTTCTTCAAAAGAAGTATTTTCATTGCCCAGTATATACCAACCCGAACGCAATACATCAAGTGCTTTTTTTTCAAACTCTTCCTGATATTTATAAAATCCCCTGTCTAGGCGATTTGGTTGTATTCTTTCCATAACATTTACTCCTTATGCCATAAACTTACTTTCACCGACTCCATATATCTTATCATTTATACCGACCTGTGACAACTCTCATAAATTGCATGCCAAAATGTCTTCATAGAGTTTTTGATGTTGATCTAAATAAATATCTCTACCATAATGCTTTATATATCGATTATAAAAATACTCCTTATCCTTGCTTAACTCTTCCTGCTCCTCATATAACCTATAAATTCTATTTACACTTTTCCAATAGTCTTCCTTTGCATACAAATTCTCTTCTTTTGCAACCACTTCTGTCAGACCACCTACACTCGTTGATACCACTGAACACTTTCGGCTCATTGCTTCTACCGCTGTCTTTCCAAACGATTCAAACATAGAAGACATAACAAATACATCTACCAGATAATAAAAATCCGATATTTCTTTCTGCGATAAATCCTGTCTATAAATAAGATGGTCCTCCCCCACAACTGCTATTATTGATTTTTTCAGTTCTTCAACAATTGCAATATCCTGCTCCTCATATATGGAAATCACCATAGCCACCTTGAATTTTATTCCTTTTTGCGCATAAGCAGAAACCAATTCCTTTACAAAGGGCCAATCCTTTTCCTCTGAGATGCGTCCAGCAAAACCAATTACAAAATCAGACTCTTTCAACCCCGCTTCCATGCGCAGTTTTCTTCGCTTATCCTCATCATATGTTTCAAAAGCATAGCTGACGGTATTTGATATCACATCAATTTTTATCTTTTCCGTATTCTTTGCCCAAAGGTTTTTATTAAACTGTGTCGTACAAACCATTCTATCAGCATATTTCAGTGCCTTCTTCATACAGAAAGCCGAATGTGCACGATATCCATAATAAAGCCCTCTATCTGTATAGGTAAAGGGAATATTCCTAAAAATACCTAAGCATCGTAAAAAGCCATACGTAATCAAAGACTCCGACAGCATAATATGAACGATATCCGGTCTCACCTTTTTTACGATTCGATAAAAGGCTCCAATCCTGCGAAAAAGATTCACCACACGATAAATAGAATTATCTTCACGATTTTCATGCGTACTATATTCTTCAATGCAATATTGATAATCATATGCTTTGGTGGATAATAATCGCGGGCATGCCACGATAGGCTCATATTTTGTTCCTACCAGTCCTTCACATAAAGTCTGCGTTGACATTTGTGCCCCTCCTGGCAGGTCTAGCGGGAATTCCATTAAGTATAGTACTTTAACCGACATCATTTTCCTCCAAATTCAATCTCTCAGCTCTACACAGATTTAACCTCGAAACCATGTGTTTTTCAAAATCGTTGCTTTGCTACATGGTCCTTCCTCAATATCTGTATCTTCTCCTGCTTCTAGACACTGTGCCAGTTGTAACACGCTTGTTGCCGCCACCCTTGGATTCCACCATTGTTTCATTTGTCCGTATGCTGCTCTCCCGTATTTTTCCTGCAATTCTACATCTATTAACAATCGTTCCAGTTGCTTCGTCAAACTGTCTATTTTTCCGCTTTTAAATATTAAGCCTGTTTCTTCATTTTTTATAAGCCAAGGTGTCGCACCACAGGCATGACTTGCTACAACTGCACATCCTGCATTAAGGGCTTCATAAATAACGGAACCCCAGCCTTCCCAGAAATTGCTGGTCATCACATAAATAGAAGCTTTAGACATGGCCACACGCGCCTCGATGGGGGAAAGAAAATCAATAAAGCTGATCCTGTCTGATAGCCCATATCGCTCCGTCATTTCTTTCATCTTGCTGCGTTCTTCTCCTTCACCAATCATTTTTAATGAAAAGGAATAACCTTTATCTCTTAATCTTCTGGCAGCTTCCACAATAAGATCTGGTCTCTTTAATTTTAACATTCTACCTGCCCAGAGTATTGTCGTGTCTACCTCTTGTTCTTTTGCATCCTGCTTTTTCGTTTGCATTAATAAATCAACATCATATTGAAGATGCTGCGGAAAATATCCGAATTTATAACATTTTTCAAGATAACATCTCATCCTGCTGTAATCATATGCCGCATATGCACTAGCTGCTAAAATGTATACTCTCTTCTTTCGATTCTTAATATGCATTCTGTAATACTTTTTTGTTAAGCGTGGGATTAGAAACTTAATAAAACCCTCTTTTAATGGACGCTCTGAATAGCGAAAAATCAGTAAGTCAGCTTTTAGACGTTCTTCAATAAAGGCTTCTGGCGCCGTTCCCATAACAACAAGATCACTACGCAGACCAAGTTGAAAAGCTCTCTCCTTATTAGCCTCGCTCACATGTGTCTTAAGAACATAGTCTGGAACTTCTTCATTACCCCATCCCATACCCGCACGAAATTCCTCGATAGGCATCGTTTCAACAAAAGTAAAGCCTTTCCCTAGTTGCTTATACCATTCATCGCACAAGGCTTTCTGATGATGATTATAATAATTTGAATAAAAAGTCAATGTTTTTACTTCCATTTTGCCTCATTTCACTACAAGTTTTGCGACTTCTGTCACAATACATTCTATGATATACAGTGGAGAATACCCATTGTTTCTATAGATATCATATTTAACTCGTATTCGCTCTACTGCCTTTTTCACATTTTTCTCATGACTCGTCCCACTCATGCGAAAATTTGCAAGTACCTCATTCAGAATCTCTATCTTGACGCCGCTCTTCTTGAGTCGCAAGATCAAATCGTAATCATCGTGAATGGTATCACATCGATATTCATTTTTAAGGTATATCTCTTTTGTAATAAATGTCGTCGGATGATTCCAGTCACGCGAAGTTGTATATTTTCTGTTACGCGCATGCTTTACAAACGTCTTTCCTCCTTGTAAATGCATCCGTAAATCTGCAAAAAAAAGGTCAAATCCACATCTATTATATACTGTAACCATTCTCTCAATAGCTATGTTCTCGTACCAGTCATCACTATTAATCAATCCAATTATTTCCCCAGTTGCAAGACGAATCCCTTTATTCATTGCGTCATATATTCCATTGTCTTTTTCAGATAGCACTTTGAAAGCAATCTTTTTTTCAGCAAATTCTATTTCATACTCGTGAATAATCTCAAGAGTCTTATCTTTTGACATACCGTCTATCACAATATACTCCTTTGGCGCATATGTCTGATGCAGAACCGATTCAATGGTATCCCGAACAGTAGCTGCACTATTATAAGTCACTGTTATGATACTAACTGTTGTATCCATATCTGCCTTCCCCTTTTCGTTCGGTCATTTCGACTCTTCCTGTTTCGTTGGCTCTTCTGAAAAAGCCGCTGTACTGTCCTCGGCATTAAACAATACCATAATTGTCTGGAACAGTAGTTGTATATCTTTCAAAACACTGTAATTTTCAATATACATTAAATCCAACATTAATTTATCTCTCGAAGAAGTATTATATCTCCCGATAATCTGCGCATACCCTGTAAGTCCTGCCTTCATACGCAGGCGATAAAGAAATTCTGGCATTTTCTTTGAATAGTCTTCCACATTTTCAAGCATTTCGGGACGTGGCCCGACTAAACTCATATCACCCTTCATAATATTATAAAACTGGGGCAACTCGTCTAATCGGTATTTACGTAGAAATTTTCCGATTGACGTAACTCTGTCATCATCACCTGTAACTGAGTAATTTTCAACATTTTCTTTCATGGTACGGAATTTATAAATCATAAATATCTTACCATTCACAGTTGCTCGTTTCTGTTTAAACAAAACTTTACCACCGTCATTTTTTTTAATACAAATAGCACTAATCAATAATAATGGACTTGTGACAATTAATGCAAATACAGATATTCCTATATCCATTAGCCTTTTAATAATTCTCTGCTCAAATGTAATTGTATGAAATTGTGAAAAAAAGAAAGACATATCATCAATAACTACCTGCTTGGAATTTCTCTCCAAAATATCAGCAATATAGGGATTAAAATAAATATTCTTCAAATTCTGATAACAAAAATCGACAATTTGCGTTCTTGTATCCACTGGTACATCATATAAAAAAATTGTGTCTGCTGTCAGCATTTTTATTTCTAAATCCGATGCCTTATAATCAATAATCTCCATAATATGATAACGTTTCTTGAAGTCAAAAAGCGCTGAAGAAACCCTCTGCGCTCCTTGCAAATCCGAAGAAATAATCAAGCATTTTTCTGCCTCTTTAATCCAAAAATAGAAAGCATTACCTGCAAGTGTCATCAGAATAAAAATTATAATCTGCACACAAATAACCAGACACAGAATCCCCATATTTTCCAATTTGAATGTTTTGTTATTTGCATCATTTGTCTTCATGATATTTAACATAAAATACGTAATCAAATCTGTAATCACGCCTGCCAGTAACAAAGAATATACAATAGGTTTCGTCTTTCGAATACCAACATCATATTTTCCGTATGTCCCTGTCAGAAGAAATAAAATAATAACATAAGTAGACAGTGTGACTGCCGCTGTTCTGGATAATGTTATGATTTCTTTATTATCAATTGAAAACAACAGAAAAAACGTTGCAAATGCCGCAGCGTAAAGGATAAATTTGAATAAAAACAAAATGCTTTTTTCAAATTTAACGCATATTTCTTTCCATGTGTATTTCTTCTTCATATGCAATTCTCCTACAAAGCATCATAGACTTCAGATATATACTCCTTATAACGTTTGCTTTTTTCATACAACATTGCGCGACGAATGCAATGTTCGCGTGTATACATCATACCTCTTTGTGCGATAATTCTCTCTATTGCTGCAATAACTCCCTGCATACTGTTTCGATCAACTGCAATACCACAAGTCTCATCCAGGCTTTCTGGACTTCCCCCTGCCTTATAAGTTACAACCGGAGTCCCGCAAGCAAGTGCCTCAATATTAGTTGTTGGGAATGTATCTTCCAAAGTCAGGTTTACATAAACATCTGCCATGGAATACAAAGCCGAAAGTTCATCTATGCTGTCTGTCTTTGAAAGTCCTATAATAGATTCGGGTAAGGCATTTAACTGCTCGTCATTTAATCCCAGCAGGATAATAACATACTTATCACTCAATGATTTAGCTAATGCTTCAAATTGTGCCAGACCTTTTCTTTCTCTCCATGGACTTGCAACACCTAATATTATAAATTTACCCCGCAGATTCAATTGATTTTTAAGCTGGAATATAATGTTTTCATCTTTTCGTTCCTCCTGCATTGGTCTAAACTTATCTAGTTCAATACCTGTTGGAATGACAACCGTATGGTAATTTTTTAGGAAAGACTGTTTTACGCGTGCTTCAAGCCATTTTGAAGGTGTAACAAGCATCATATTGTTAATATCAATTGCCGTAAACAACTGCTTTTTCTGTTCGAAATTTTTCTTAGAGGCATCCAACAATATCGATTTTGGGTACTCCACCAACTGTTCACAAGTACAACATTGCGTCATCCATTTTGTGCAACCTATATATTCAAAGTGTGCACAATGTCCCGTAAAACTCCAACAATCATGTAATGTCCAAATGACCCTTTTCCCCGACTCTTTCAAATATTGAAACAAAATTTTAATATTGAGATAGTAGCCATGTATATTGTGTAAATGAACAATATCTGGGTTGAAATCTTCTATTACCTTAATAAGCTCTTTGGTTGCATGGATAGAATAAAAACCATGTCGATCTGTAATTCTGCTCAATCCACCATGGATAGAGACATCAAAATCCGAACCAATCCTGTAGGACTGATATCCTTCCGACGCTTCTCCTCTTCCATATGCAAGCATGCAAGTGTATCCATGTTCTGTCAGCACATCATACAAGCCTGTCATAATACGCCCTACGCTACCAGTGCCACAAACAGTATTGATTAAGAACACTTTCCTGTTTTCCATTATTTTTAGAGCACCCAAAGTCGCCTGTGTGTCGATTACACTGACCTGCTCAATTGTATCATCAATTTCAAATGTATCCATAATAACCAACTTCCTTTATCCATCCAACGGCCAAAGCGAATTTAATCGTCTTCGTTGTTTATTTCACTTTCTCCTAAAATCAGTCTGATTACCCTTTGCTGTCCTTTATGGAATTCCTTAGCCAACTGCAGATTCCGCATTTCTTTACGGACCTTTGGTGTATCTATTAACCATCTTGTCGTTTGAATAATCGTAGTTGCATCCTGCTCACTACCAATTCCCAAATTAATAAATCCATTCTGTATTCCAGCAAATACATGCTCTGCTTCTCTTTTATTCTGTGCTAGTACAATAGCTGGAACACCCATACTGGCAAGCTCATAAACCGTTCTTCCTTGAGAGGTAATCGCCAAATCCATTTTACTCATATAGGCACTGACGCGTTTAACATCATTATGAATATAAATACTATTTTCCTCATCTGTCGCAATTTTATTTTTATTTTCATATGCAAATCCCGTAATGAAATGAAACTGAACCAATGGGTACTTAGTATGCAATGTTTTGCAAATCTCATAAAGGCGAGCTGTTAGATCTGATGGATCTGCACCTCCAAATATAATCATAATATTTTCTACTGTTTCAGAAAATTCTTTAGGAACCTCTTCTAAAAACTCATCTCTAATGCAAAAATACTTTGAGCCATAGTATTCATTATGCAGTTTTTCGCCTCTTTCATAAAGTGCATTAATAACTGCATCCGCATATTTCGCGCCAGCTCCGATATCTTCAAAGTTAACAACTCTCTGCGCATACTTCGTGACCATTTTCATATAATCTTCTGTCGTATCTAGTATATCATTTACTAAAATATCAGGTTCATAATCAATAAGAAGCTGTTCGAACTCATTGTCATTTTTTACGATTTTGACGGGGAAAAAGGATTCTTGCACTTTTCTAATACCCATCTCACTATCCTCATCAATCACAAATAGAAACTGATGTCCAGTCAGTTTATAGGCAAAAGTAAGACACCGATAAATGTGCCCCATGCCAAGTTGCTGCTTTCCAACTGTACGGAATATAATTTTTTTTCTTCTCAATATACTTTCCGCAACAATCCAGTCTGCTTCTGTATCAATATCCACAGCTTCATCCACGGAAATCTCATAGATACTTACTTTTTGACCGATTCTTCCTTGTTCCGAGACACATTCACGTTTCGTAATTAGAAATCCACCAGTCTCCACATAGTTTTTAGGTAATTCCTGACTGTTCAGCCTCTTTTCATAATTCTTTATTATGACGCCATTCTCTTCTCTCCATGATAAATGTGGATTATTCATGGCTGAAATAATGGTATCATACGCTGCATGATGAAAAAACTCTATTGCTCTATGTAATGTTTCTGGCTTCAATGTCGGAGATGTTGCCTGCATCGTAATTACAGTATCATATTTTACATGATTCATGTTTTCCATCTCTAAAAGTGCATGGTTAATGACTGGATCCAGTGTTACGCGATCTGTTGCAAGTTCTTTCGGACGAACAATCACATCAACACCTAATTTGCTTACTATTCCGCCTAGTTCCTCATCATCCGTAGATACTGCAATATCCACTTCCATATATTCTTTCAGACTTTTTGCATTTTGCAGTGCAAAATAAATCAATGGGCGTCCGCACATAAGCCGTACATTTTTTCTCGGTATTCTTTTAGAGCCTCCTCTAGCCGGTATTACAATTAATGTTCTCATCCATTATCCTCTGTTAAATTTTATTTTAATGATATTAATCCCTATCAGTATATCACGTCTTTTGATAATTGCCAAAATTCCGAGTACGACTGCTGCTAATGCATATCTCATAAGAATAGTATCATACAATAATGTTAATCCCATTCCAAGTATCAAACTGAATATCATCATACAAAAAATAAAGACATTGGCATATAACCGTTTTTTAAGAATAAACCTTGTTGCCACATAATGAAAAAGCATAAGGAACAAATAACTGATTAATGTCGTATATGCTGCAATCAAATATCCATACTGTGGAATCAGCCAAAGATTCAAAAAATAATTTATTATGGCTGCCGATACAGAACTGATTGCAATAATCGCTGTCTTTTTATAAAACAACTCAAGATTAACGTAATTGGTATAAAAATACTGTGCCAAAGTCCCCAGTGCTATAGGCGGAATCACCCATTTAGCAACCCAATAGTCTTCTGAACCCATCAACAGCACTACCTCTGGCGCTACTGTAATAAAACCAATTGTCAGGAATACGCCCAGTGCAATGATCTTTTTATTGATGGCCCTGATTTGGTCTTTCTTTCCGTTGTACAGCTGTTCATTAAACCAAGGCAGCCATGCCTGCCCTATCGCATTTGTAAACATAGACAATAATGTTGCAATACCATACCCCCAGCCATACAGACCTGCCTCTGCTTCTCCGCACATATCCTTTATCATAATTCTGTCTACTTGTGCGAGTACAATCAGTGCCAAAGCATGCGGAATCATTGGAAGGCCTATCTTTAAAGCATATGCCCAGTATTCTCTGTTATAAAATACTTTTCCCTGTCTAAATATTCTGATATAGAAAAATATGCCTAGCATAAAGGTCATTACCAATGTACCCAGTATCTTACCAAAGTAACGTTCATTACTAAATAAAAGCATTAATAAAATAGACATTATTACAGTTCCAATACAAATAATAGCAGATATGATAATACTTTGCTTAAACTGATACTCATATTTACACTTTTGTAGCATATACTCTACAGATGGCGCTATTACCAAATAAACAAATAGCACTATTACCAGTGGAATTTCATATTGCATCCATGTTGACAATTGTTTCCCCAAAAAAAGTGCAATTATTAATACCCCAAAAGCAAATGTACTTGATAGTGATTGTAATGAGGACAAGTACTCATCAAATTTTTCTTTAAAATCTAGCTTGGCTCGTCCTATACTGTATACAACACATAAGCATGTAAACACATTAATGATTTCAATCCATGAATTAAAGGTGTTCGCAATCCCGTAATCATCTGGTGTCAACATCCTGGTATAAATCGGAGATGTAATGATACCTACAGAACGTATTGCCACGCTTGATGCTGTATACCAAAAGCCAGCTTTCACTGCCGTCTTCCCGCTTGTTTCTTCCACTAATGCCATTTATTTTATCATCCCATCCATGAGGATTGTATCCTCTGCAATTAAT
>CAZAAC010000001.1:113434-132374 GCA_964483155.1 uncultured Lachnospiraceae bacterium
CATGATAATGATCATTCCCAGAAAGCGTTTTATCCAATGTGAAATGCTTTTCAATACAGACCGCACCCAGATTATATGCTGTCTTAATAATATCGCAATCCTCCGTCGGCTTTGTATGATCTGAATACCCTATTACCAACTCAGGAAATTGCCTTGACAATGAAATGATTTTATTCAAATTCGCATCTGCATAGGGTGTTGGATACTCCAAAACACAATGCATTAAAACAATTCTCTTATCATTATGCTTTCGAATCATATCTATAGCTGCTTCTATTTCAGGTAATTCAGATGCGCCAACTGATAATATAATGGGCTTATTCTTTTTCGCCTGATACTCAATAAAAGGAAGATTTGATAAGTCAGAAGAGGATATCTTATATACATTCATTAAGCCGTCCAGATAATCTGCGGCTTCATAATCAAAAGCAGTAGAAAAGAACTCAATTCCTATTAGGTCAGCATATTCCTTTAACTCTTTATACTCCTCATATCCAAAGCAATCAAATTTGCGAAACAACTCATATTGTGATGTGGTTGCTTCCTCTGTCGTATCCCAATACGAGGGAGATGCCTTAGCTGCCAAAGTGCCAGCTTTATATGTCTGAAATTTTACTGCATGAATTCCAGCCTCTTTTGCCTTTTTAATCATTAGCTTGGCGGCTTCCATCGGCGTTATATTTTCTTTAGTCGCAATATCATAATAATTTACGCCTATTTCGGCTATTAATACAAACTGTCTGGCATCCAATCGCTTACATATAGTGCTATCCATTTATATAGTCTCCCTTTTATGTTCCTTTATCCATGTTTCATAACCGCAGTTATAAAAATCTCTAAGTGTATCTAGTTCCTGATGAAACCTCTCATCCCTTTGCTCTTTACCCGCAAGAATCTTTTCAGCCTGCCCCATCAGATAAAACACATTTAATTCAAAACCAATATCCTTCACTGTTTGTAAGTATGCTGCACAGGAATGCTTATTGTCAACATCTCCAAAATCACGTATTAATTGTGGAAGATCCTCAAAACTTCTGACCCTTGTGATTCCATCAATCAATGCAAATGGGACATCTCCAAATAAGATTGATTTTTTACCGAGCAGTGCTGCTTCAAATGCAGTTGTTCCGACAATTGTCACTACCCCTTTTGCCTTCATAAGCCAAGGTTTCGGGTCATCATAGTAATTAACCTGTACTAGCCTTACATTATGCAGTTCCTTCACCTTTTTATAAAATTCTATGCTTCTTTCCCCAAGCATTGCCTGGTGCTCCTTAACATACAATCTCCATCCCACCGGCAGCGACTTTGATACCTGTTCTATTAAATTGCATTCATCAACATAATAGGAGGCTTTTACAAAGACTGTAGACTCTGGTATTAAGTGCAAGGGCATATATACATAGTTTTCTCCCTCAATCGGATTTTCAAATACCTTGTTCCTACCCATATACTTTCTTCTTTGAAGCTCTACCTGTAGATAATGTCTGATATATGGCAGGCTCGGTGCATATAATATTTTATTGGAACGTTTTAGTTTTAGATTCTTCTTTGTAATATCCATATTCCAAAAATAATGTAGCTTTCCGCGCATTACCCGAGCAATCCAAAATAAACTGCTTCTTCTGTATTGCGCCGTCACAGTACCAGCAAATTCAGGATTCATAATAGACGACTCTTTTTGGTAGGTGTCTATATAGGCATACATTTCTGCTAGTTCTTCTCTGGGTTTTTTGAAATTCTCTCTATATTTCTTTTCCATATAAGAATCTATCCCGACTGTATTCTGGAAAGTAGGATACTTATACAATCCAAATTTAGAATATTCAATTGTAATATAAGGAATACCTCTCTTATATGACACCTCATTAATAATCGTACGTTGTAGCTCCGCATTATCAAAGTCCAATATCATATCTGGCTTAAACTCATCAAATATGCTTAATATTTTCTTATAATTTAGTTCCAGCCAATACATATTCTCATCATAATTCGTTAAGGACCAGTAATATCTAAAGTGATAATGTCTTGTGTTTTCTTGTGAGCTCATAAGCTGCAGATTCAAATTTTTATAATGTGAGTACTCTCGCTCAATTTCCTCCAAATATGCCATATCCACTGGTGATTTTTCTGATTGCAGGCCTTTCGTATAGGTGTCACATATATCCTTTACATCGTATAGCTTTACATCAGGTAACTTTTCCTTAAATTTATAATATGAATTCTGATTATAATAGCACTTGTTATAACTGCACTCAGAAGACATAATATAAAAAGCCGCCACTTCATTATCAGCTTTTAATTCCTCTGCCAAAAACCACAATGGCATGGAATAGGTTTCTCTGCAGACAAATAATATTTTCTTTCCCGTTAAATGATTTTTCTGCATCTATTCATTCCTCTTCTCCAACTGTGCAAAGGTTTTCGTCCAGTTGGTTCCTGTTTGATAAGTTCGATGTTTTTTTAAAAAACGATTTCTTCTCTCTTTGGTTATCTGTCCGAATAACCATGGATCGTAGGCACATAACACTGTTTTTATCTTAATACTGTTTGCAACTGCTTTATTATCTAAAATATCTTTTACATGTAAGCGTACATATGAAATATATTCCATGTCTCTTTTTCTGCTGTATCCACAAAATAGAATATTATTTTGAATAACGCTCATATTCTCATACACAAGAAAATAGGTGACAGCTTTTGATAGCTCTGGATATTTTGAAAGAATATAATCACACATCTCATAATCATTTTTTAATGATAAAATCAAATTATCTGCTACCCGCGAACCACTATCTTCACTTATCCTAAAATAGTATTTAGGTGCTGTATCATATACAATTCTATCGGCCATGCCTAAAAGCTGGTAACCTACTTTGCGATCCTCCACTCTTTCTCCCTCAGGAAAACGAAGTGTTTCAAACAAAGAACGCTTATACAGCTTGTCCCATAAATGCAGAAAAAAACCTTTTTGATACAGGAGTTGCTCAAATACCTCATATCCATTCATAACAAATTCCGTATGCGTAGTACTTCCTTCAATGCCATTTACATATGCATCATATTTTCCGATTACAGATATATCAGCATCATATCTGACACTATTGTTTAGCATACACGCAAACATGTCTGCATCCACCCAGTCATCTCCATCAACAAATCCAATATAGGCACCTGTTGCAGCGCTAAGTCCATGGTTTCTGGCAACGGCAACGCCGCGGGGCTCTTCTTTTAATAGTACGATACGGTCATCTTCACTGGCAAAATCATCGCCGATTTTTTCACAGGCTGTGTCACCTGTTCCCAGAACCAGTATTATTTCAAGATTCTCATATGTCTGTTGTGTGACCGACTTCAAACATTGTGCGAGAAATTTCTCTACTTTATATGCAATTATAATCACACTGATTTTAGGGCTATGATTTTCCATACTTCTATGCCTCATCCATTACTTTTTTAATTGCTTCCAAATACTGATAATGTCTTTCTTCATCTGGTTCAAGCATTGCACCCTCTCCCCATTCATTCCATGCATTGATATAAACATGATCTACTTTTTTTCCCTTGTTTTTTTGTTTAATACTTCTGAAACACTCTTCAAACATCTCAGGGCTTGTTCCTTTATACACCAATCCCTTATACCCTCTTCTTGGCGTATTATCCCAATCGGGAAGCAGTCCAGGAAACACATTTTCATCAGTATAGTCTCTGGATGCAATTTTATCAAAAATCCAATTGGCCGGTATCGATCTTTCTAATATCTTTTTCTTTCTGCATTTATTAAGTTCTGATTTAATAAACACGGAAATATTATAATACAATTTTTTTAATATCCCAAAGTCATTTTTTAATGTATATCCCGGCTCAAAATAGTAGTATCCATCCATCAAGTTTTTTCTATTATCTTGTTCTGCTGCCGTCTTGGCCGATACCACATACACACCTTCGAATCCTTCATCAATCGCCCACTGCCTAAAACAATCCAGCATCTCCTCCAAACAGTCAATCTCACTCGTTCTATATATATGCAGTACAGGTTTTCCTTCTATCTGGATATATCTCTCATCCTTAAAAAAAGGAAGCAGATATTCAAAGTGTGCTCGCCAGTCTGCTTTCTCTCCATACTCCTGCTTCATGAGCACTTCTTCCTCTAAACCATACCATGTCCTCGTCCATGATTCATTTGCCCAGCAAATACTATATCGTAAAGCAATCTCAGGATGGGCAAGTAATGTCTCCATGGGCTTTTCCATCAGCTGCTTCCCTGTAAACCAATATTGATAAATACAGAATCCATATATTCCATATTTTTTTGCAAGCGCTGCCTGCCATTTCCATGTTTCAATACCATCTTTGTCCAAATCATAGTATCTGCCTTCAAAAGGAATTCTCGGCTGCACATGACCTTTATACAATGGCTTTCCACGCTTAACTGCTACCCACTCTGTATATCCTTCACCCCACCATTCATTATTCTCTGGAAATTCATGATATTGTGGCAGATACATACATATTACCTTCATTTATCAGTTCTCCTGTCTTGCTCTCACAGTTTTTGTTCTATCTTTTTCTCTTGCTTTACATACTCTTGTCGTTGCATTGCCAGTAAATATGCACATCTACCCACTGCAAACCAAAATATTGGTGTAGTGAGTTGAAATGAAAGCATGTTTGAGCCAATCGATTGCAATATCGTAATAGAAATAATGCCAATTTCTACATAACACTCCTTCAGACATCTTCCATATTTTGAAAATATTATCAAAAGAATAAATAGAAAAATAGAAAAACCAATTGCACCTTCTTCGCAAAATAGTTTTACTAATCCGCCATCAGCAATGACATGCGTTCCCTCATATCCCAATGCTTTATGCCCGTTTGCTCCAAGCCCGTTCCCAAGCCAGTTACTATACAAAGTGTTGACAGCCACTACCCATTGTTCACTACGTTGTCCAATAGCACCGGGTAATGAAATTAATCTATGATATACTTTTAGTATGGCATCAAAATACAAAACGCTCAGGCCACAAAAGGCAACTGCAATTCCTCCCACTTCCCAAAACAAATACTTTTTCCGAATCATTTTTAGCACAAAGAAAATTAAATAATTCACATATGCAAAAACAATGATTGCTGCTACCATTGCCGAGCGCTGGTTGCTCAAGAAAGCAAAAACTCCATTCATAAAAAACAATATAAAACCAACATTTCTTTTCTTTTCTTTCGCAAGAAACCAAGCACTAATAAGCATTCCACATACAGAAAGATAGCCAAAGCTTGTGCTTCCTATCAATGAAGTCATACGGATTCTCATGGTAGAAGCATCAGCCAATGAGATGAATTGCATACGCATAAGATAGTCAAGAAAAATTTGCGGGGCAGTGATATACATTATCAGCCCTACTATGGAAAATGAGAATATTCCTGCCAGCAACCACTTGTAAAACTTCTCTATTTCTACACTGACCGTTCTGCCCACCATATAAAATACAATAGGTAACATCGAATTCGAAAACTCTTCCACATATATGATAACTGGTAACCCACTTGCTTTAAGCCAGATAACTGATAACAAATTATATAAAAGATACAAAACAACCAGATAATCTATCGTCGTATTAACTTCTACCTGCTTTCTGCACAAAAGTTCAACAGCAATACAAAGTAGTAATACTGCTGCAAATACACCTGGATGCATTTGTGTCGTAAACATAGTCAGAAAGTAACCTAGCATAACCAGTATGTAGTACACCTCATAAATTCTTATTTGTTGCAACTTTAGCTTTTTCATTTTATCTGCACCTTGCTGTTTTCTAGAATCACTTGCAATACTTTTGCCCAACTACTATACTCCGTGACGTTCTTATTGCTATCATCGGCTTCTATCTTCAATTCACCCTTAATTGATTTTTCCATTAAATCCGCAAGCTCCTTTGGATTAAATGGATCAAAATAATAGGCATTTTTATAACCCTCCAGTACCTCATGACAAAAAGGACAATCTGAAGCCAGTATCATCGCGCCTAATTGTCTTGCTTCTGCTGGGGGATATCCGAACGTTTCTATATAAGAAGGGAAAATAAGTACTCGCCTGTTGTAATGATTCAAAACCTCTTCTTTCGTTAAGCGCCCACTGCATAAGATATTTTCATATTTGTTATGATAACGATATGGTGTTACAGAATCTGTTGAATCCAATGTAAACAATACATTAAAATCGGTGATTCCCTTTTGGTTCAGGATTTCACAAGCTCTCATAATACACTCGTGATTTTTATAAATCATAACGCCGGACGGGAAAAAGAATCGATTTGCTTGCTGCAGTTCAGCATGCTTATATTGACTTAAGTTTTCTGTGTCTGGAAGTATTTTTATGATTTTATCAATAGAAGCACCCGTTTTTCTTGCTACAGCTTCCTTCATCCATTCAGTCTGCACAATTACTTTGTCTGCTTTTCGAACAGAATGATTGATCAGTTTTGCTATCCCATACTGATAAATGGCATACTCTCTCTCTCTCTGTTTAAAAAAAGAAAAATGCTTGACGGCTTGAAATCCTAATGGCTGGTGAACATATAACACCTGTTTTCCTTTGTAACCACAAGTGAGCGTATTTTGTAATGAAAAAACAACATCGGGACACAATGCTTTTATGTATGCAGTCCCTGAAAATAAATCGAATTTCAGTCGATTCACCCAACTCTTCTTAATATTGGATAAAATTTTAACTTTTATATTTGCAGTTTCTTCTATGTAGGAATCACCCAACAGAAAAATCCATTCATTTTCTGTATCATGCTCCAAAATATAATGATAAAAATCCATTAATATAGACAGTGCGCCAGTCTTGCTTGCTGCAATATCATTTACCACAATTTTCAAATTATTTACCCCATACTGTCATATTGACAATTTTAGCATAACTTTGAATCAGTTTCACTACCTTAACTGAAACGTTTGTATCCGCATAGTCCTCTGCCATAACGGTTTCCTCGCAGTTATGATACATAGCTACAGCAAGTTCTGTCGCTTGCTCCACCGCTGTTCCACTAATTCCTCCTATTACAATCGTACCTTTATCAAGCACCTCTGGCCGCTCTGTTGATGTTCTTATCAGCACTCCTGGAAAATGTAGCATTGCTGACTCTTCAGAAAGAGTGCCACTGTCAGAAAGAACACAGAAAGCATTCTGCTGTAAGTTATTATAATCCAGAAAACCAAAAGGTTTCAAATTCTGCACAAGTGGATGAAATTTGAAATTCCTTTGCTCAATAAACTTCATAGAACGTGGATGTGTCGAATAGATTACTGGCATCTGATACTTTTCAGCTATATGATTGATTGCTTCCATCAGCTCCATAAAATTCTCTTCTATATCAATATTCTCTTCTCTATGTGCTGAAACCAGGATATATTTTTCCTTTTCCAAATTAAGACGTGAAAGAACATTACTCTTTTCGATTTTATCCATATGGTCTCTAAGTACTTCTCGCATTGGTGAACCTGTCACAAAAATTGTCTTTCCATCGATTCCTTCTGATAAAAGATATCTTCTGGAATGCTCCGTATATGGCATGTTTATGTCAGATATATGATCAACAATTTTACGATTTATCATCTCCGATACATTCCAGTCCCAACATCTATTCCCGGCCTCCATGTGAAAAATAGGAATCTTCAGTCTCTTTGCTGAAATAGCCGACAGTGCAGAATTTGTATCACCAAGCAATAATACTGCATCTGGTTTCTCTTTTTGCAGTAAGTTATAAGACTTCGCGATAATATTCCCCATGGTTTCCCCAAGGTCACTACCAACGCTGTCCAGATAATAGTCTGGAGAACGCAGACACAAATCCTCAAAAAAAACCTGATTCAATGTATAATCATAGTTTTGTCCTGTATGTACAAGTATATGATTAAAATACTTATCGGCGCACTTAATGACTGCAGACAAACGGATAATCTCTGGTCTCGTTCCTACAATCGTCATAAGCTTTAGTTTTTCCATATGGCTTCCTCCCTTGATGTTAAAATATGATCCACATTCTTCTCTATACTTCCATATAATACGTGTCCGGTTTTGTTGCATCAAATACTTCGTTTGCCCATATTACCGTTATCATATCTTCTGTACCCTCATTTGTAATATCATGCGTATAACCCGTTGGTATATCAACCACCATAAATTGCTCTTCAGATACATGATATTCAATTATCTCATCACTATCAAGCTGCCTGAAACGAATGCACCCTTTTCCCTTTACCACTAGAAATTTTTCATTCTTCGAATGATGCCAATGCCTACCTTTCGTAATGTTTGGTCTGCTTACATTAATAGAAACCTGTCCTCTATCTGCTGTTCTTATAAATTCTGTAAATGATCCTCTTTGATCCGTCTGCATCGTAAGTGCATATGCAAAATCGTTACTGGATAAATAGCTTAAATAAGTGCTATAAAGTTTTTTTTCAAATGCATTACTCATATCAGGTATGGACAGCGTATTGCGGCTTTCCTTAAAGGAGTAGAGCAATTCAACAATTTTGCCCAATGTTACTGTATGTTCTGTTGGTATCATACAAAAGAGTCCGATTCTGTTCTCGCGGGCCTGTAATGCAGCTATAAATTCTTCCACAACATCATCTATATAGACTAAACGCATGACCACATCAGGGTCATTAATCTTTATTTCTAGATTATTGGCAATATTATTGCAAAATGTTGCCACCCCACTATTATAATTGGGACGACACCACTTACCAAATACATTGGGAAGCCTGTATATTATCGACTTGGCACCTACTTCAGCCTCATAAGAAAACAGTAAATCTTCGCCTGCCTTTTTACTTTTTCCATAAGGATTATCAAGTTCCGCCTGTATGGACGAAGTGATTAAAATCGGCGCTTTATTACCATATTTTTTAAGTTTATCTAACAAAACAGAGGTAAATCCAAAGTTGCCCTCCATAAATTCCTTTTCATTTTCAGGTCGGTTCACTCCTGCCAAATGATAAACAAACTCACATTCTTTTGCATAAACATCTAAATCTGCATCCGATGAATCGATATCAAAAGAATAGATCTCATCATACCCCCTGTTTCGAAGTTCCCATATTAAATTTTTACCGACAAATCCCTTTGCACCTGTCACCAATATCTTCATTCAAAAACTCCTTATATATACTATGACTCTATTCCTGATTTTTCCATGCTGCAATTTCTTCTCTAATATACTCTAGTTGTAGTAATTTTTCTTTTACCTGTTCAACGTTTAAAATTTTTGTATTATTTGAGTTGAATTCCGTCAATCTTGCTCTCTCTTGGTCTCCTTTACTAAAATACTGGTCATAATTTAAGTCTCGCTGATCTGCAGGAACACGATAAAACTCACCCATGTCCGTAGCACGCGCACATTCTTCATTTGTTAAAAGTGTTTCATACATCTTTTCTCCATGTCTGATACCAATTATCTTAATTTCATTGTCGGCATGAAAAAGCTCCTTAACAGCCTGTGTCAGGACCTCTATCGTACATGCAGGTGCCTTTTGTACCATGATGTCTCCTGCACATGCATTTTCAAATGCAAACATAACTAATTCTACTGCTTCCTCCAGACTCATAATAAATCTTGTCATCGCTGGTTCTGTTACCGTAAGTGGCAATCCCGCTTTGATCTGATCAATGAAAAGCGGAACTACTGAGCCTCGAGAGCACATAACATTTCCATATCGAGTCCCACAAATTAGTGTTCTGTCAGAGTCAACAGTCCTTGACTTTGCAACAAATACTTTCTCCATCATAGCCTTACTTGTTCCCATTGCATTAACTGGATATGCTGCCTTGTCTGTTGACAAACAAATGACTTTTTTTACACTTGCTTCGATTGCTGCCGTCAATACATTATCCGTACCCAGAACATTTGTCTTAACTGCCTCTAATGGGAAAAACTCACAACTTGGTACCTGCTTCAGTGCTGCGGCGTGAAAAATATAATCTACCCCATGCATGGCATCCTTAACACTCTGCAAATCTCTTACGTCGCCAATATAGTATTTTATTTTATCATTATGATATTCATGACGCATATCATCCTGCTTCTTTTCATCTCTGCTGAATATTCGTATCTCCTCTATCTCTGTATCTAAAAATCTTTTTAAGACTGCATTACCAAAAGATCCTGTTCCTCCAGTAATTAATAACGTTTTTCTTTCAAACATTTTTCTTATCCTTTCTGCTAACTGCCTTTTCAATTAACTCTACAGAATATCTAATATCAAAATTCTGTTCCAAATATAGTCTTCCATTATTACCACATTGTATACGTAGTTCTGCATCTTCACACAACAACTTAACTCTTGACACAAACGCATTTTCATCATCTGAAGCATTCCAAAAACCACATTGTGCCTGTGATTCAACAAGTTGCCTGATATCTGTATTTCTATCTGTGCAAGCTAAAATTGGTTTTGACATTGCCATATAAGAGAGCATTCTGGACGGATAATTTGGAATCGTAAATCGCACATCCAAGGAGATCAGTCCTACATCACACGCGTGCATCAGCATATGATATTCTTCCGGTGGAACAAAGTCGATAAATGCTCCATTAGGGCTATCACGCAGCTGTTTCTCTACCTTACTTTTTTCGCTCCCGTTTCCTACAAAAAGGAAGTACGCTCGCGGATACTCTTCCAACTGTTTTATGACTCGTAGCAAATATGCAATTGCCTGGGGTCTGCCTAAATTACCACCAAATACAAATACTGTTTTGTCAACTGGTATATGAAAAGCTCTTCTAATTTCTTCAACCTGCGCAATATGAGCAGAATCTATCAATTTATCTACTTTCTTAACGTTTATGGTATTTGGAAATATCTCAATTTTCTCTCTTGGAATCTGCGGATTATGACTACACAAATAATTTAAATTGGCATGTGACATACATCCTATCCTATCAGAGACTTGATACAATTTTTTTTCTTTCCATTGAAAAAAGCGATGTAACAACCCTCCCGAAGCAAAAAGCCCAATATCTACAGCATTTTGTGGAAATATGTCCTTTAACATCAAATATGATGTACACCCAAACTTTTTTCTGCAATATGCCACAACTCCCGAAAACGTGACTGGAGGTGTCGCATAGAGTACCATGTCAAACTTCTCATTTTTCAAATATTTCCGTATTTCTCTCTTAAAACAAGGTTCTATTCGTAATGTATTAATACCTTTTTTTATAAAATTCACGCGAAATATCTCACCTACAAAAACGTGAAGAATTCTAATATTATTGTCTTTTTCAACTAACATCTTTGGCATGTTTCTTTGACTATCTGCCTGCACTACAGTGACATGATACCCACATACCGCCAGTTCATTTATTAAATCCGAATAAATTCCCTCTTCAGATAAATTGATTTCCGATAAAGTTAAATATAGAATATTCCTACTCATACATCACTCCTATGCTAGATGATCTTTATCTCACTATATTTCATCATATACTTTCCGATTTCATAATTTCCGATTTCCTCTTTGTTCTCATTCCCATTTAAGTTATTAATAATTAGTTTTGGTACATTTGTACCGCACGCATAAGCGTGTGGATAACCACCACCGAATCGAGGGTTCACTTCTGAGATATAATAAATATCATTAACTTTAAATATATCGATATCTACAATCCCTCTAAATCCCATCGCCTCAACAAAACTCTGAATTAATGAAAATAGCCTTTCATCATAAATCGATACTGATTTATCCGTTTCTCCTGCCCGCATGACGATTTTTTCCTTTACAAAAATCGCTTTTGTTTTTCCTGAGATCATATCAATATAGACATCCGCCCCATACTCTATACCATCCATATACTCCTGCACCATTAAATCTTCATATAGCGAGAATAGAACTTCTATTTCTTTTGCGCTCTGCACTTTATTAATATTAATACTTGCACTACCTTTGACAGGCTTAACAAATACCGGGAATGTTATCTCTCCGCTTGAAACTGCTTCAAAAAAAGTCTCTTGGTTTACATAACATTTTCCTGTCGGTATTCCGAGCTCCAACAGTTTTTTATACATTCTATACTTATCAAAACAAGTCTCCACTACATCATAGGAAGAGGAAATCAGCCTACAACCTGCTGCCAAAAATTCTTCTTCATGTGCCGCTAACAAAGATAGTTCTGGATCAATCAGAGACAATGCCCCATTTATTCTTTCCTTACGGCAAATATCGAGAATCACATCCAAATAACTTGGTTCTGTAATCCTCGGTACAATATAATATGCATCTGCTTCATATAAAGCTGGCGCTAAATTACTACAATCAGTTGCAATCACTTTGCCCGTATTCCCGACTTCATTTCTAAAAAACTCTACAATCTTATTTCTTGTCCCAGCGCTAAGAATCAATATATTCATAATTTGCCATGCCTTTTCACTTTTCTAATATTACCTTTTCCAATATTTCTTTTTCCAATTAGTCAAAAAACAATGGTGTTCCACCTGTATGAATAAACAACACTGTTTTATTCCTGATATGATTCTCCATTAAATACTCATTCATACCGCAAAAAGCTTTTCCAACATATGTTGTATCCATTGGTATGCCCTCATACTTCATCACGTTGTCAATCGTCTCCATGATAGTGGCATCATATTCACCATATCCACCTTTGCGGTATCGATCCGTGAAATTTAAATAATCTTCTATTATCCCTTGGTATGGTAGCTTATATGTAGATAAATATTGTTCAATGCTATCCTTTATTACTTCACAACCCTTTTCTGTATTCCTCGAGATACTAATACCTACGATTTTCTGCCTGTCTGCGCTAAATTTTTCTCCTTTTGTACTGGCAATCATCTGCCCACACACAAGACCTGCTTGCGTTGTACCTGTTCCTGATGCATGAAAAATATAATCAAAATGAACGCCTGACTCGTTTTCAGATTGTATAATCTCATTATAAACATCAATATAGGATGCCGTTCCAAAATTCCCGTGTCCACCGCCCATAATAAAGTATGGTGTCCTTCCCTCGCGCCGAAGACTGTCTAATCTGCGGTCGATAGTTGTACTCACTTCATTTACAGGGCAAGTCTCTATGATTGCGCCAAATGCTACAATCAGTCTGCTATTTGCAGTTTCTTTATATTTTTCCTCTGGAGAAATAATATGACATTCTATTCCCATCGCCGTTGCCATATTCGCAACAATCCTACAATGATTTGAGCTACTGCTACCATATGTGACAATTACATCTGCATGTTTATCCAAGATGTCTTTATAGAAGTACCATGCCTTACGTGCTTTATTTCCACCAAAACTAAATGGAACAAAATCGTCCCTTTTGATATATGTCTTATTCTCTGTATAGCTAAAATTTAGTTCGTAAATCGGTGTTGCCCTAATCGGTTCAGACAAAATCGGGATTTCTCTCATATCAGTCTCCTAGTTCTCTGCCTTACTCAATTCCTTATCTTTACTACGATACACATCAAAATCTTCCACTGTTTGTTCAGCGCCAGATAAAGTGTCTTCTTTTTTTAGTACTTTTCCTATTGTCATCCATATAATTTTGGCATCCATTATAAAAGAGCAATGATCCACATACTCCAGATCATATTCAAAACGTTGCTCCCAACCAAGCTGATTTCGCCCGTTTACCTGGGCTAGACCCGTCAAACCTGGTCTGACGCTATGCCTTCTTTTTTCCTCTTCTGTATAATAAGGCAAATACTTAACTAATAACGGCCTTGGGCCAACAATACTCATATCACCTTTGAAAATATTAAATAGTTCCGGTAGCTCATCTAAACTCGTAGAACGCAACCGTCTCCCAAAAGAATTTAGTCTTACCTCGTCGGGTAATGTTTCTCCAAATTCATCTTTCTCATCTGTCATTGATCGAAATTTGTACATTTCAAAAATCTGTCCATCTTTTCCGGGCCTCTTCTGACAAAATAAGACTGGTCTTCCCAGTTTTACTACTACCATAATAACCAGCGCTAAATAGACTGGTGAGAGTAGAATAACTGCAAATCCTGATATGATGATGTCTAATAAGCGTTTAACGCAACCTTTATATATCATTTTCCAAACAGCCCTCGGATGATTCCTATAATCAGTTCCATATCTTCCTCTGTATTTTTAATATCAGAAGGCAAACATACCCCTCTGTTAAAAATGTCTTCGCCTACACTAATGCCTTCTTTTATTTGTATAAATGCATTGTCTGCAAATACAGGCTGTAAATGCATCGGCTTCCAAATAGGACGTGTCTCAATATTTTCTTTTTCTAACGCTTCCATAATCATGATGGGCGTTACACTACAATCCTTTGATAGCAATATACTGGATAACCAAAAATTGGGTTCAGACTCTGTTCTAAATGGATTCATCTGTATTTCAGAAATATCTGCAAATGCTTCTTTATATCGCATATATATCTCTTTCTTTTTTGCAACATGTTCCTCTAAATGCTTCATCTGACCCCTGCCAATACCAGCAACCACGTTAGACATTCTATAATTATATCCTATCTCTTTATGCTCATAATGTCTTGCCGGTTCACGAGACTGTGTCGCCAGGAACAACGCTTTTTTTGTATATTCCTCACAATCAGATACTAACATACCACCACCGGACGAAGTGATAATCTTATTACCATTAAATGAAAAAATACCAATTTCACCAAATCTGCCTGTCTGGATTCCCTTATAAGTCGCACCAAGTGATTCTGCCGCATCCTCTATGAAGGGTACACCATATTTCTTACAAATCTGAACAAGTTCATCTAATTTTGCTGGCGTTCCATACAAATTAGCTGAAATAACTGCTTTTGCATTCGGGTATTTTTCAAATGCTTTTTCTAATGCTTCCGGGCACATATTCCAGGTCTCTTCCTCACTATCAATAAATACTGGCACGCCACCAACATAATCAATCGGATTTGCAGTTGCTGAAAAAGTTAAGGAAGAGCAAAATACAATATCACCCTTTCCTATTCCAAGAACCTTAAAAGCCAGGTGAATAGCAGCCGTACCTGCACTAAGTGCCGTTGCATACTTAATTCCTGTATACTTTATAATATCCTCTTCAAACCCCGTAACATTAGGTCCTAAAGGTGCAATCCAGTTCGTATTAAATGCTTCTTCAATATACTCTTTTTCCTCACGATGCATTGTTGGGCAAGATAAAAATATCCTTTTATTCCCCATTATGATTCACTACCCTTCTTTTATATGTTGGTACTATTTTTCGCACCCAGTCTCGTATTGCTTCATCGCTTGCTTCATTCTTTGAATCGTTTTTCAATTCCTCAAGTTGCCCAAAAAACTCAGCTTCATCAAATTCAATCGGTTTTCCAATATGAATTAGTTTATTGGCCGTTTCCAGCATGCCTTCTTCTTTCATCAAAAGCTCTTCGTACAGCTTTTCACCAGGCCTTAGTCCTGTAAATTGGATATCAATATCTTCCCCTGGGACATATCCTGATAAGCGAATTAAGTTAATTGCCAAATCTAGAATCTTCACAGGTTCTCCCATGTCCAGTACAAATATTTCTCCACCTTTTGCATATGCCCCAGCCTGTAGGACGAGAGACACAGCCTCTTGTATGGTCATAAAATAGCGGATAATATCAGGATGAGTGACAGTTACTGGTCCTCCAAAAGCAATTTGTTTTCTGAATAATGGAATTACACTACCATTACTTCCCAGAACGTTGCCAAATCGCACCGCTACAAATTCAGTATCAGAACGATTATTATAGGCCTGCACTATCATTTCACAAATGCGCTTGCTGGCACCCATTATGTTCGTAGGGTTTACTGCCTTATCTGTAGAAATCATAACAAACTTCTTTGTACCATAACGAAGAGCTGCATCTGCCGTCTTCCATGTTCCCAGCACATTATTTTTAATTGCTTCATTTGGACTTTCTTCCATGAGAGGAACATGTTTATGTGCTGCAGCATGATATACGATATCAGGTCTGTAATTCTTAAATACAGAATTCATTCTATTTGTATTTCTAACAGATCCAATTAATACGAGAAGGTTCATATCTGGATATGTTTTTATCAGTTCCTGCTGTATATCATAGGCACTATTCTCATATATATCAAAAATAATTAATTGCTTTGGCTGAGATTGCGCAATCTGTCTGCACAATTCGCTTCCTATAGAGCCGCCACCCCCTGTTACAAGTACTACCTTATCTCTTACATATCCCATAATAGAATCCAAATCTACCGCTATGGGATCTCTTCCCAACAAATCTATTACATCTACTTTACGCAACTGGCTTACATTTACCTCACCATTCACTAATTGATAAATGCCTGGAAGTGTCTTTAATTCACACTTCGTTTCTTTACAAATCTCAAGAATTTCTTTTATTATACTTTTGGGTGCTGCTGGCATAGCCACTATAATTTCATCGATATCATATTTTGCCGCATATTCCAGAATATCATTTCTATCACCGACCACTTTTACACCGTGGATATAGTTTCCTATTTTTGACTTATCATCATCAATGACACAAAGTGCGCTTTTTTGTATAAATTTACTTGTATTCATTTCTCTAATCAAAGAATTACCAGCATCGCCTGCGCCAATAACCATAACATTCACGCTCTTTGCTTTATTCGTTCTTTTCTCTACAAACGTTCTTAATGCTCTATAAAAAAATCTACTTATAAACACAAACAAAAGCAAGAAACCACCAAAAAAAACATACGAACCTCGTGGATATCCCCACCCTAAAATATTACGAACGATAATCATTTGAAGAAGAGCTGAAATCACACATGCCATTATTACACTTGTCATCTCAGTCGCCCCTGCATACTCCCAAAGGCTTTGATACAAATGCAATATCCAAAATATCAGTATTGTAATTATGATACTATAAGGAAGATATCGCCATGCTGTATCAATAAAAACCACATCACTTATCCCCTTAAAGCTAAAATCAAAACGTGCAATCAAACCTAAATAGGTCGCTGCAACCACTGATAACACATCATATACTATTAAGGCTACTCTTCTTGCAAATAACTGCTTATTTTTAATCACTGATTTTGTCATTTTTCTTTCCTTACCAATCGCATGATACCATATGCGTATCGAATTATTATATCAAATTATCTGGCTTTATTCAAGTTGAAGCGAGAAGCCCCTTCTTCATTTCTCATTTTCTTTCATGTGCTGAATAATCTGGCTGGTAAACAAACGTTTACCCTCTCCTGACATGTGTACTAAATCCGTATAGTATGCAGCTTGTTTATTATCAAAATCTAGATCTGTTGCACAGTAATATTCTATTCCAGATGCTTCCAACAATTCAGCTAATGCTTTTGATTTTTCTTTATAATTTGCATCCTCCGCCATTTTTATATATCTTGGAGATTCAACAAAAATAAGCTTTACACCATATTGATCGCATATGGAAATCATATCCATAATTGCTTTTTCCTGCAACTTATGAAATCCTGACTTTTCTGCGACCTCCAGTTCCAGCAGCCTCTCCTCTGTCGTTCCCGCATCATCATCGAGACTTCCACCGCGGTAGTAACGTTCCGCAATAAGGGGATATGCTATTGGATAAGTAATCATATATTCATTGTTGGATAGTACAAAATAATCATAAAACATATAAAATGAAGCATCTTCTCTTTTGCTGATTTCTTTCCATAATGCCCATTTGGTTGAAAACTTTGTGTCCCACAAAAAACGTTTGTCGCTTAAATTAGCATCTTCATTTATCATACTTGGATTAAAATCTGCTATCACAGTATCAACTACTGTTCCTTCTTCCAAAATTTCTTTCAGTTCTAAACTCATATTATAGGGCTGATTGCCATTATAGGTCAAAACAAAAGATTCTCCTGGAAGCTCTTCCTCCAACATTTTTACATCTATCCCTTTTCGAAAAGCAGATGCACCAAGAAATAACTGACTGACATGCTTCTTTGCAACAACTGCACGGATTCCCATTGCATCATTTGGCAACATATAGGAGAAGCAGTTTTTCAGCATGACAACACCCAATACAATAATAAGCGATATGCTAATTGATATCATAGTCTTTTTCATTTTTTTCCTCATACAGACTGTTTCAAAAATTATTTTTTAATACTGCATATATATAAAACTTGATTGTCCGAACATACCTAATAACAAAATCAGTGTAAGCATAATAACCACGTTGATATATTTATGTTTTTTAAAAACAAAAATATGATTATAGTCTAAAATCTCACAAACAAATACACCTGCTGTTGCCAGCATTGCAACACCAAAAAAAGCAACTGCAGTATTATCTTCGGTAAATGGTAATAATGCCATCTTTAATGCTTCCTTATTTGGGTTTAAATGAAAAACAATCTCGTTCATAATATAAGCAGCATCTTTTAAATTCCTTGCCCGGAAGAGAATATAAGAAATATCAACTAAAATGAATGTTCGCAATATTTGAAAAATATGAAACACCTTATTTTCTTCCTTTATATGAAGTTTGGTCTTCATACTGTGAAAAATTGATGCAAGCAGAAAACTTAGGATAATGAGCGTCCCATGATATAATCCATGTAGTACATAGTGCCAGCTCGCTCCATGCCACAAACCAGTGCTAAACCACACAACTAATAATCCAACTATAGTGGGCACAGTTTTTTTAAACTTTTTCCCGATTTTTTTGCACCAGTCAGAGCGAATGACTGGATAAAATAAATAGTCTTTGAACCATGCGCCAAGTGTAATATGCCACCTGCGCCAGTACTCTGGGATAGACTTAGAAAAATAGGGTTTATCAAAATTCTCTGCCATTTTGATTCCAAACATATCACTCACGCCGATTGCAATATCCATATATCCCGAAAAATCACAATAGATTTGAACTGCATAAAAAACCGTTGCAAATAGTAAACT
>CAZAAC010000002.1:0-79731 GCA_964483155.1 uncultured Lachnospiraceae bacterium
CAGAATAAAATCTGTTCAAATCGACATTCATACCTATTGGCTGTCCTACCTGTCTGACCATCATCCCGTCATAAGAACCTTTCTGTAGCTTCTCTGTATGCTGAAAATTAATTTCAACATCCTGCATGTCTTTTGGTAAGACACCCAGTAAATCATTTCGTAACTGTTCTTTAAATTCATCAAAATTCATGATTCTCTTTCCTCCTTCAATGTGTTATGATTGGGCAACAAAAAAGAGAATCTATTAGTCTTTATTAAAAACCAATAAACTCTCTATGTATAAAAACATATTAGTTAAAAATGCTCTATCACAATTTTTTTGGAATTCATCACAACTTCATCACAAATATACCCGTAAAATATAGTAATTTATAGTAATTTGTCGAAATCCATGTATTAAAAAAACCCAGTAAACATCACGTTTTCTGGGTTTTTCACATTTTACATTTTTTATTTAAGACTACTTCGCATAGTCTGTAACTCTAGTTTCACACTTTTCACGCAAATCGGTTATATCTAAGACTCTTGATATTTCACACTTCTCAAAAGAAACATGCAAAATTTCATTTTTGAATTGGGTACAAATATATTATCCAACGACATACCCCGTCTGTACCCAATTGGATGTAATTTTCTATGATTTATCATAGTAAGCTATGGACAATAAAAAAATAAACGTCCGGCGAGTGGTTTAATGTTTATGTAAGATTTCAATATTGCTATCAATATTTTTTATAATTAAAAGACCCTAGACTATACTAAAGTCATTTGGTTGATCAACATATATTATCATTTTCTTTCATCAAATACACAACCTCCATATCTTCCTCAAGAACTTTAATAACTCTCCAAGCATATGTTCCCGCGCATGTTATTGCACCATTCACTTTATTACCATCCTTATAATGAATGTGGCCATATGCAAATCCATAGTTCTCATCAGGCTTAAAAACAACCTTGTTTACAATACACCAATTACCATTATTCCAGCTATCTCGCATGATCATAATCTTCTTGAAATTATATTTTTTTGCAAGGTTCATTATATTTTCATATTCATAGTCCATATATAATCCTTACTATATAGTTTTAACTATATAAATAAAATTTTTTCAGTTCATAAAATCTAGTATGAATTTATACTATAATAGCAACAAGAATTTTTTCTAACTCAGATAATTCAGCCTTCCCCTTATTATCGCATTATCGGACGATGGTCATAGCTTTCTCTTCGCTAAAGTCACAGCATAGTTTGGAATGTAAGGAATTAACATGTTACCTGAATTAATTTTAAACATTATAGCGCTTGTAAAGCACTTAGAATATCTCTCTTTTCCTTTAGAAGAGTAGCATTTGTAATATCGATTGCTGGCTGGAAAATATTCATGTCCATTTCAAAATGATTAAATTCATTTAATAGTGTTTTTTTAGATAAAAAGAAGACCCTTGTTTGTATTGAAATCTAGATATGTATCTTGAAAAATTCCCTGGTTTTTCAACTTTCTAAATTTCATATTATCCTCCCACATAATAAACATTATCGACAACAACTTCAATTTGGTTTTAAACTCTTATGCAAAGTTTAGGATAAAAGTATTTTATGAAAAAATATAATTTGAACGTATACAGTATGCTTTTAAAGTTTTGATTTAATCCATTATACTTTCAATTATATATACTGAAATTTCATTATCTCGTTCAAGAAGTTTGTGCCATACTTTTCCATCTTTATTTAGTAACTCTATTATTTCTTTTGATTCGTTTTCATCAAATTCTGTTTTTCCTTTTGAATAATCACGAGTAAAAATGGTACTGTATATGATTCCAATATATAATTCTTGTTCTGTTAACTTATAATTCAAATCTAATATTTGCTTTAACATTTTGATTAGAATCTTACAGTCTTCTTTATAGTTTACTAATAAAAATGAGTAATCATCATACATAGTTTTTATTTTTTGTAATTCTTTGCATGCCTCATAAAACATTTCTTTATGATTTTCATTTTGTAAAAGCTCTCGTAATTCTTTTGAGATACTTTGGTTATAACCTACTAAAACCTGTTTATAAAAATCATTTTTGCTTACTTCCATTTCCCTTACCCCCTCTTCAAACTAAAATTATCATTCCCGAATTATCATTCCCTCCACAATCTTACGCCCATAGAGAAATTAAATCAATGGCTAATGGCTTAAAACATTCCTAGATTGATTAAAATTAAACATTATAATAAACACCCTACATTGATTTGTAAGATGCTTATTGCAGTGTTTAATATGTTGATTACAGGTCTTAATTTACGCCCATTCTATTTCTTGATTTACGCCCAAATTTACGCCCAATTAGAAATAACAACACGCTATATCACGATATTTTACGATACTCATTTTTTATTCTATAATCTCTGAAACAATTGAAAACACTAGGGTTTACTGACATTCTCCTACAACTCGTAAGGAGTTACCTGATATACATAATAATTCAGCCAATTGGTATAGAAGTTATTGGCGTGGGCACGCCAGACGAGGTCTGGTCGTGTAGAGGGGTCATTATTGGGATAGTAGTTTTTGGGCATATCGATGGAAAGTCCCTTTTCGAGGTCACGCTTATATTCCTGATCGAGTGTTCTTCGTCCGTATTCTAGGTGTCCCATGATATATATTTGTTTTCCTTCATTTGCGATTGCGAGCAGGATGCCTGCCTCATCAGAGGCCGCCAGTACGGTCAGTGGCTCGCAGTTGTAAATATCTGCGGAACGAACTGTCGTGTGCCTGCTTTGTGGCGCTAAAAAGGTATCATCGAAGCCACGTACGAGTGGTACTCTCCGATTATAGACCTGATGTGAGTAAATACCAAATAGCTTCTGGTTAAGTAGGACCTTCTCGATGCCAAAATGATAGTACAGGCCTGCCTGTGCGCCCCAGCAGATGTGTAAGGTCGAGGTTACATTTTTTTCTGCCCAATCCATGATTTCACAGAGTTCTTTCCAGTAATCAACTTCCTCAAATTCCATTTGTTCTACGGGTGCTCCCGTAATAATCAATCCATCATATTTATTATGCTTTATCTCATCAAACGTATTATAGAATTTATTCAGATGACTGGAGGACGTATTTAGGGATATATGCGTGGATACATTCATCAGCGTCACATCCACCTGCAAAGGCGTATTTGATAATGCACGCAGTAACTGCAGTTCTGTTTCCTGTTTCAGAGGCATTAGATTTAATATGATAATCTGTAGCGGACGAATGTCCTGATGCATTGATCGGTTTTCATCCATCACAAATATATTTTCATTTTGTAGTATTTCAGCTGCCGGTAGCTCACCTTGGACTTTAATTGGCATTTCTCATTCCGTCACTTTCTAGTTATATTTTGATTGATATCATTCTTTCACGAAACTCTTTGCATCTTATCTTAACATTTGCCAGTACAACATTCAATATATCCCACTCAAAAACATTGTACAGCCACCAGAATAATTATGCTCCAAACTTCTCAACAAATTCGTCCTCTGTGATAATAGGGACGCCCAGTTCTTTTGCTTTCTTATTTTTAGAAGAGGCAGAGTCAATATCATTGTTTACGAGATAGTCTGTTTTTCCAGATACTGAGCCTGTTACGCTGCCACCAGTTTCTTCGACATAGGCCTTAAATGCATCACGATTCTTATAATGATGGACTTCTCCCGTGATCACAAATACAAGCCCGGCACATTTGCCATCTGTATTCGTCTTGATTTTTACCTTTTCTAAAACAACTTCCTTTAACAGCCCTTCCAGTGTGGCTTTATTGTCTGGGTTCTCATACCACTCTGTGATAGAGTTTGATTTTTCTGGACCGATGCCATCGATATCCTCAAACCCGACTCCATGGGAGATTCTATCGAAAAAGGTATCAAATCCGATTGTTTCAACGATTTTCTTGCTGGCATCTATCGCAATCATAGGGATGGACAGTGCATAGAGGAAATTGACCGGATTTACATTTCTGCTCTTCTCGATAGCATTACGCATATTTTCGCAGGATTTTTCTCCGAAGCCCTCCATTTCCTTGATCACATCAAAATACTGTTCTAAATGATAAATATCTGCATACTTTGCGATAAACCCTTCATTAATGAACCTAAGCATCGTCTGCATAGACAGACCATCGATATTCATGCCTGTTTTGCTGACAAAGCGTGTGAATTTCTGCACATGCTTTGCGGCACAGTCTGGATTCATGCAATGTAAGGTTTTTGTGTTGCTTTTCGAACTAATCCTGATTTCTGTTTTTGCCTTGCAGGCAGGACAGAGCGCGGGGATTTCATACTCTCCGACTTTCCTTTTTATACTTATAATTTTTGGTATGATTTTATTACTCTTTATGACAGAACATATCGTTGACGGCCCGCCGATTCCCAGGCGTTCCATCTCGCTGATATTGCAAAGTGATGCTCGCTTTACGGTAGTACCTTCTATCTGTACCGGCTTGAAAACTGCTACCGGAGAAATGGTAGAAGCGGCACATGACCACTCGATATATTCTAATTCGGTATCAGCAGCTACATCCTCCCATTTAAAGGCATAGCCTGCCTTTGTCGCATGGTGTCCTGTGACGGAGCCGGTCGATGCATATTCGATATCATCATAGCAAATCACTAATCCATCCACAGGAATATCCATCTCAAAGGACTCTACCTTTTTCGTCCATCTGTCGATAGCCTCCTGTAGCTTATCTGCCGTCGTGGCTTCTCTATCAACTACAGTAAAGCCTAGTTCCTCGAGGTAATCCATTCTGGCACCCCATGACTTTATATCATCATCGATCGCTACGAGCGTAAATGCATTAAAGTGGATATGTCTCTCCTTAACCTTTTCTACATCATCGAGACTCAGCGTCCCAGATGCTAAATTTCTCGGATTTGCATATTTTTCATCTTCATCGATCGTCGCATTGATCATATCAAAATCTGTATAGGAAATGGTTGCCTCACCACGTACGAGCATGTGTCCTTTGTATGCTATCTTTGTAGGAAAACCCTTTATGGCATCTTTCATAAAGGAAATGTTTGTGCCGATTTCTCCGTTTCCTCTCGTTACGATCTTTGTCAGAAATCCGCCGTCATACGTCAGGACCAGTGTCAGTCCATCTAATTTCCATGATAGCCAAATTGCCTTATCTTCTGCCCATTTTTGCAATTCCGCTATTTTTTTTGTCTTAGCCAGAGAAAGCGCTGGAAACTCATGCCGTTCTTTTTCTCCGTTATTCTCCTGGTATCCTGTTTTCTGCGTGGGACTGTCAGGTGAACGATATCCTGTTTCCGTCTCTAGTAATGTCAGTTCATCAAACATCTCATCCCATGTATAATCAGGCATGATTTCCTCTTGTCCATTATAATATACTTCTGATGCTTCATTTAATCGTCTGATCAGTTCGTTTATCCTTGCTATTTTGACTTGTTTTGCTTCTATCTCCATTTTGCTTCCCCTATTAACATTTTTTCTTAAGACCACCCGTGTATATGATGGTTGTTTCTATAATGGCTATGTCATTCAATTCTATCCTCATATTTTGGATTATTGTCTGAGTTTTTAATAGATTTCTTTAGTTTCGCAAGCTCTTCTGCTGTTAATGATCGATACGTTCCGCTCTTCAGGTTTCCCAGCTCTATATTCATGATTCTTACGCGCACGAGCTTTACTACCTGATATCCATATACATCACACATGCGCCTGATCTGTCGATTCAGGCCCTGCGTTAAAATAATACGAAAAGAAGTATTACTTATTTTTTCAGCCTTGCACTTTCTGGTTGTCTGTTGCAGTTCTTCTAAATAGACACCACTTTGCATTTTTTTTATAAATTCCTCTGTGATTTCCTTATCCACTGTAACGATATATTCTTTATCATGCATATTTCCACTTCGCATCATGCGATTGACGATATCGCCATCATTTGTAAGTATAATCAGACCTTCTGAGTTCTTATCTAATCTTCCACAATAGGAAATCCTGATGGGGTATTTAATATAGTATATGATATTATTCTTTTCCATTTTTTCTGAAGTACATACGATTCCACGAGGCTTATGAAAAGCCAGATAAACCTTTTCTTCCTGCTTTCCCAGTAACTGTCCCCATACGCATACCTTCTGTGCAGAAAAAACTCTCATTCCTAAACTGGCGGGCTTCCCATCTACGGTAACCTTTCCTGTTTCTATGAGCTTATCTGCCTCGCGCCGTGAGCAATACCCTGCATCGGCGATATATTTATTAAGACGAATTCCTTGTTCTTCCATAGCTTCCCCTTGATTTTTTTCTTCATTTCATTATACATTATGTCAAAAGCATAATCAAATGATATAATATGATAGAAATCTCAATAGAAATCTCAAAATAGTATTATTAAAGATTGATTTTGTTATAGCATATTATGCATAAATTCAATAGAATTTAAGATAAGAGTGGAGGTGTTATGATGTATTATAGTTGTGAAGGCGACAGACTTGTTGCCAAATCAGGAAATGAAACGATATGGATCGAACCTTGGGGCATAAACTCTTTACGCGTACGCATGACGAAGGAAGCTGTCATGGATGCAAATGACTGGGCACTAATAGATACACCTGTTAAATGCGATGTTGCCATTACCATTGAAGATGTTGTGTTAACAGAAGCGTGGCTTCCAGAAGCAGAACGCCTCGAAAAAGCTGTTCATACAAAAACGGCACGTATTCAGAATGGAAACCTGACCGCAGTTTTTAATCCTGAAGGCTGGCTTACCTTTTATAATCAAAAGGGAGAAGTTCTTCTCGAAGAGTTCTGGCGTAATCGTAATCGTGTTGACCGTTATGCAGTGCCTCTTTGTATTACTGCCCGTGAACTGAAACCAATTCCAGGCTCTGGTGATTATGAACTGGCTATGCGTTTTGAAGCATGTGAAGATGAAAAAATATATGGATTAGGACAATATCAGGAAAAGACCTTGAATAAAAAAGGCGCTGTGTTAGAACTGGCACATCGTAATTGTCAGTCTAGCGTACCTTTTATGCTTTCTTCCAGAGGCTATGGATTTCTCTGGAATAATCCTGCCATCGGCAATGTGACTTTTGGTACGAATCAGACGATCTGGACTGCTAAGAGCACACGGAAAATGGATTATTTTATGACTGCTGGAGACACGCCTGCACAAATAGAACAGCAGTATGCCAATGCAGTGGGCAAAGTGCCTATGCTGCCAGAGTTTGCCATGGGCTTTTGGCAATGCAAGCTACGCTATCGTACACAGGAGGAATTACTCTCTGTGGCACGCGAATATATAAAACGTGGGCTTCCACTTTCCGTTATTGTAATTGACTTTTTCCACTGGACCATGCAGGGTGACTATAAATTTGAACCACGTGACTGGCCAGATCCAGACGCCATGATTGCTGAGCTAGAAGAACTCGGTATTGCGCTTATGGTGTCCGTTTGGCCTACAATAGATAAACGCAGTGAGCACCATGATTATATGGAGGAACATGGCTATCTCGTGACCTCAGACCGTGGTATGAATATTCATATGAATTGGATGGGTGAGACAACATTTTTCGATGCTACGCACCCTGGTGCCAGAGAGTATGTCTGGCAGGTATGCAAAAAGAATTACTATGATAAAGGGGTAAAACTGTTTTGGTTAGATGAAGCTGAGCCAGAGTTTGGTCCCTACGACTTTGATAATTATCGTTACCATATCGGTTCTGCACTACAGTGCTCTAATATTTACCCGGCACTCTATGCAAAAGGATATTATGACGGCATGTCGGCAGCCGGACAGGAAAATATATGTAATCTCGTACGTGCAGCATGGGCTGGAAGTGCTCGTTATGGGGCTCTCATTTGGTCTGGCGATGTATCCTCTACCTTCCGTGCATTACGGGAACAAATGCAGATTGGACTCAATATGGGCATTGCTGGTATTCCCTGGTGGACTTCTGATATCGGTGGTTTTATCGGTGGTTATGTTGATGATGATGATTTCCGAGAATTGCTGCTTCGATGGTTTGCCTTTGGTGTATTTTCTCCAGTCTTTCGTTTACATGGAGAACGTGAACCACACATTTATCCTGAACAGGAATTAATCGATGGTGTGCCCCAAATGATGACGGGAAGCGATAATGAAATTTGGAGCTACGGAGAGCAGAATTATGAAATTATGAAGGAATTCCTCCTCATGCGCGAAAGACTCCGTCCTTATATTCGAGAAGCTATGAAGGAAGCACATGAACTAGGTACGCCGGTTATGCGGACACTGTTTTACATGTTTCCTGATGACCCCATGTGCTGGGAGATAGAAACCGAGTATCTGTTTGGGCCTGATATTCTGGTTGCACCCATTACCACACTTGGTCAGCGTGAGCGTACGGTTTACTTGCCTTCTGACGATCGCTGGAGAGATGCTAAAAGTGGTGAAGTCTTCTCTGGGGGACAGACGATTCTTGTAGCTGCACCTCTGGACAGAATTCCGCTTTTTATCAGGGCAGATAAAGAGATTCCCATTTATGAATAAAAGAGTAGCAGATGATATTGGCTAAAAGAATAAGCTGGCGACATGGTGGTTCATTACCGATGGTCGCCAGCTTATTTTCTATTCTTTCGTGCTTAGTATTTCTTCTATTCTATCCCGTTCGCCTTCTGTGAAGTGTAGTCTACTAATGATTCCTACATTATCCTCGATCTGTTCTGGGCGGCTGGCGCCGATGAGTACTGTAGTGACCTTATTATCACGCAATACCCAAGATAACGCCATCTGCGCCAATGTCTGTCCTCTGTTTTCTGCCACTCCATTTAATGCAGCTACCTTTTCTAATATTGCAGGGGTGATATTTCCCTTTTTTAAAAATTGATTTCTAGATGCCCTGCTATCCTTTGGTATCCCATGCAAATATTTATCAGTCAGCATGCCTTGTGAAAGAGGTGAGAAACAAATACAGCCTGCCCCTATCTCCTCCAGTGTATCTAGCAATCCATCCTCTTCTACCCATCTATTAAGCATACTATAGCTTGGCTGATGTATCAGCAGTGGTGTTCCATTCGCTCTTAGTATTTCTGCTGCTCTTCTTGTTTCGGCCGCTTTATAATTTGAAATTCCAACATAAAGTGCTTTTCCTTGTTTCACGATATCCGTCAGTGCACCCATGGTTTCCTCAAGCGGCGTTTCTGGATCTGGTCTATGATGATAAAAAATATCTACATAATCGACTTTCATTCTTTTCAGACTCTGGTCCAGACTGCTCATTAGATATTTTCTAGAGCCCCAGTTTCCATAAGGGCCTTCCCACATATCATAGCCGGCCTTTGTCGATATTATCATTTCATCGCGAAAAGGTCTTAAGTCACTCTTCATGATTTTTCCGAAATTCTTCTCTGCAGAACCGGGAACCGGTCCATAATTATTTGCCAGATCGAAATGTGTGATTCCGAGATCAAATGCCTTAAATAGCATTTCTCGCATATTTTCTTTTTTATCAACTGAGCCAAAATTATGCCATAACCCCAGTGCAACACGTGGCAATTTTAAACCGCTTCTTCCACATCTTTGATATTGCATCGCACTATATCTTTCCTCGCTTGCCTGATACATAAGTCAACCTCCATTCTATAGTCCCTCTGAAACTATAATAGCATAAATTGTTGCAAAAACAAAACGCGATATATTACTTTGTTTCTGTAATATATCGCGTTTTTTGAAATTCGTCAAATATTTTTTTGACTATTTTTAGCAAATACCCTGTGCGTTCATAGCTTCTGCTACTTTTTGGAAACCTGCAATATTTGCTCCAGCTACATAGTTGCCACTGACACCATATTTCTTTGCAGCATCATCTAAGTTATGGAAGATATTAATCATGATTGTTTTCAGTCTTTCATCTACTTCTTCAAATGTCCAGCTGAGTCTTTCAGAGTTTTGACTCATTTCGAGAGCTGAGGTTGCTACACCACCTGCATTTGCTGCTTTGCCTGGTACAAACCATACATTGTTATCCTGCAGATATTGTGTTGCTTCTAATGTAGTAGGCATATTTGCGCCTTCACATACTGCCTGCACACCATTTGCCACAAGAATCTTAGCATCTTCGAGATTAAGCTCATTCTGTGTTGCGCAAGGAAGTGCGATGTCTGCTTTAACTGTCCATACGCCTGTGCCTTCATGGTACTGTGCACTTTTTCTAGCTGCTACATATTCTGTAAGTCTTGCACGTTTTACTTCTTTAATATCTTTCAGAAGTTCTACGTCAATGCCTTCAGAATCATAAATCCATCCAGTAGAATCAGATACAGTTACAACCTTTGCACCCATCTGCTCTGCTTTCTGTGCTGCATAAATTGCTACATTACCTGAACCTGATACAGATACTGTCTTGCCCTTGATATCAGAGCCATTGCATTTTAACATTTCTTCTGTTAAATATAATAAACCGTATCCTGTTGCTTCTGTTCTAGCAAGTGATCCACCAAAAGAAAGTCCCTTACCAGTGAGAACGCCTTCGTATACGCCACGTATTTTCTTATACTGTCCGAACATGTATCCGATTTCTCTTCCACCTGTTCCGATATCACCTGCTGGAACATCTGTATCAGCACCGATATATTTGCAGAGTTCTGTCATGAAGCTTTGACAAAATGCCATTACTTCTCTATCTGACTTGCCCTTTGGATCAAAGTCTGATCCACCCTTGCCGCCGCCGATTGGAAGTCCGGTAAGAGAATTTTTGAAAATCTGCTCAAAGCCTAAGAATTTAATAATTCCTAAGTTTACCGAAGGATGAAGACGAAGTCCGCCCTTGTAAGGTCCGATTGCTGAATTGAACTGTACACGGAAACCATTGTTTACCTGTACTTGTCCTTTATCATCTACCCATGGTACTCTGAAAAGCAATTGACGCTCTGGAGTTACCATTCTTTCAAGTAATGCATCTCTTTTGTATACATCCTCATTTGCTTCAATTACTACTCTAAGTGATTCTAATACTTCTTTTACTGCCTGGTGAAATTCTGGTTGTGATGGATTTTTCTCCACCACCATGTTGAATACTTCATCAACGTATGACATTTTTTGTTTCCTCCTTATTTGGTAACTAAATAATCAGTTACAGTTTCACGCAAAAAAAAGACATCAATAGACATAAAAGTAATATGCCTATAGACGCCTTTGCCTATTGGAAATTATATAACGTCACTCGCAAATTGGCAAGTCCCTTTTTGCATTTTTTTTATTTTTTTTATGTCTGATCCAGATATTGTTATAAAAAAATACCATCCCGAAATCAATCGGGATGGTATCTGTCATTTATCTACTCTACAAAGTCTGATTTGACATATGCTGTTTTACCTTTATAGGTAATCTTGCACCAGTCACTTGTTTTTTCCAGCAAATCAAACTGCTCACCTCTGTATGCAACACCCAGTTTATTTCCGGTCTCACTTGCAGTCTCTCTGATATTGACTGTTTCCTTTACCGTAACCTTACCCGATGTCGATTCTGTTGTGGCTTCTCCATTATCTTCAGTTTCGGCCGTCGTATCTGCAGCTTCTTCTGTACCATCTGCCGGTGCCGCTTCATCAGCAGGCACTAAAAACTCCGTCTTAATATAGGCATCTGAACCATTATACTCGATTCTGCTCCAGCCATTCTCTAACGCTTCCAACACTGTATAGGTATCGCCTATTTCAGCCTTTCCGAGTGCATCTGCTTCTGTACTTGCTGATTTTCTGATATTCACCTTATCAGTTGTTTTAAACAGTGTGTTTGCTGACACTGCATTTTCTGAAACAGCCTCTTCTACAGGTGCTGCTGCTTGTGCTGCCGCTTCTAACGCTTCTTTTACAGCTGTATTGATCTTTTCTTTCAAATCAATCATCATTGTATTTAGGGCTTCATCTGCAGCTAATGCTTCCGCATACTTTGTCTCTACTGTATTTAATAAACTAACTACATCATCCTGTACTGAAAGTGCCTGAAAATAAGCCTTTGTCTGCTCATCCGGATCTTCCTTGTTCACATACAAGGCACCCGTATCATTTGTACATACATACACAGAGGTCAATGCCGGTGCTAATGTTTCGATATCCTTAAATTTAATATCATATCCTATAATTGCAAGATAAGAATTCTCTATCGGACCTGCTTTTGTATATACTACATAGTTTTGGAAACCATCGTAATACTTTGCAGTCTCCTGTATTCGTATTCTCTCTTCTTCCGTCATACTATTACACATCGTCGCCATTGCATCTGCATCACCTACAGCCATGGCATCACAATAGTTCTCTAATAGTGTATTTACCGCTGGATAGGCATCAACTTCATAATCATCAGTTGGAACATCTAATCCGCTCTCTTCAATTGCTTCGGTCGCAGATGCATCGGTCTCCGTATTATTATCCTTACCTTTTAGCGCAAATACAATTAACAATATAACAAGAATAACGAACAGGCCGCCTACTATAAAATACCGGTAATTCTTTGCAAAGAACTCCTTTATCCCATTTGTTGCCATACTCTCATCTACATCCTTTCTGTCATATACTCTGCCATTCTAAGTCTAATCACACTTCATAGAAGATAATGATGCACCCGAGAGGATTCGAACCCCCGACACATGGCACCGGAAGCCACTGCTCTATCCCCTGAGCTACGAGTGCTTTCTCATTCTTGCAAAGTATTTTCACACATTGTTTATCATACCATAGCCTCAATAAAAATTCAAATACAAATATTATGAAATTGTTACGATTGTTACAACAGACAAACTTCTCTGACTTCTCGGGAGAAGAAATAGACATGGTCTGCAAGGACTTCCTCTTCTTCTACCTGTGTAGAATTGACCTCGCGTACCATTTCTGAAAGTGACTCGTGTTCTTGTTCCTCTAATGCTGGTACAAGAATGACCTCATGTATACTGCTTGGAATAATATATAAGTCGCGTCCTAATCCCTCAGCGAATTCCATCAAAAGATCTGGGTATAAAATGCATGCAGCTCCATTTATCTTTTCTTGATTAGACAGTACATACATCGGCATTCTGCCACCCTCCTGCTTCATACTATCTAGCATGGTGTCAGCAAATTCATTTATTTTATCTTCACTCATGTTTTCTTCCCTGTCAGCATCATCTGTATCGGTTAATTTCCCTCGAAGGTTTTCAATCAACATTTCTCGCATAACATCTTCAATCCCTGTAATCTGATAGCCCAACAGTCTTCTCGTATTTTCGATTGCTTTTTTATATAGCTCTGCCGTGGTAGTTCCCCACATTTTTAAATGCCTGTTATATACCATAATAGTGGCACTTCCTATTCTTTCATTTACAAGGAAACAGTAAAACACAATTGCCAGATCCAGAAATCGAATATGAGGGATTTCCTGTAGAAGTTCTATATTTTTTTCAAAGCTAATCAGTTTACATAATACTATTTCCTGCACGGCTTCATAGTCCGTAAAAAATTCAATATTCATATTGCTATCCGGTTTACTCTTTTGGTAAAGCTCCAGTACTTCGACGATGATATTTTCCATTTTTTCACCATCGCTGTATCGCTCATAAAAACTATTTAAATAGATTGTTGGTGATATATTTCTGCCATCTTCCAAAATCGACAACCCATTTAATTTAACTGCATTATTTTTTATAATTTCATTAAGTGTTACTTTTGCACTCTCTCCCATATACTCTTCTATACTAATCCTAACCTTTTCAAAAAAATCATTTTGTTTCATACTTTCTCCTTTTCTCTACGAATCATCGCATCATGTAAGGCTATGAAACACTTGTGGAGGCAGCATAAAAAAATAGGAAGGGCGGCCCTTCCTATTGTTAGTCATCATTTCAAAATATTCTATCCATTTTCGCCTTTATACGCGAGACAGATATTCACCGGTTCTTGTATCAATCTTGATTACATCATCCTGTTCTACAAACAGTGGTACATACACGGTCGCTCCTGTTTCCACTACTGCAGGCTTTGTAGCACCCTGTGCCGTATCGCCTTTGAATCCAGGTTCCGTATCAATGATTTTCAATTCCACAAACAATTGAGGTTCGATTGCATATACATTGCCATTATGAGCACAAACCTTTACCATATCGTTTTCTTTTACAAACTTTAATGACGAGCCTACTGAATCTTCATTCAGTGCAATTTGCTCAAAAGTTTCCATGTTCATGAAATGAAATAAATCACCGTCTGCATACAGATATTGCATATCATTTCTATCAATACGTGCAGCCGGAAACTTCTCTGTAGGTCTGAAGGTTCTCTCGACTACACCACCATTAATAATATTTCTTAATTTTGTTCTAACAAAAGCTGCGCCCTTGCCCGGTTTAACATGCTGAAACTCAATAATCTGATAAATATTATTGTCCATTTCAAGTGTCAAGCCATTTCTAAAATCGCCTGCTGATATCATTCAGATATTCCTCCTTAAGTACACTCCATTAGTAATTCTCTACTAGTTTAAACTAAATGAACGTACATTTCAATAACTATTTTTCCAAACCATTCTTATATCGAGCAATCAACCAATCAATCGCTTCTAAATATCCCTGAAATCCATGCCCATAGATTAAATGATTGCAGGCAACCGCTGTGACCGTATTATGTCGCCATTCTTCTGGACGTTCCTTGATGTTAGAAATATGTACCTCTACTTTTGGTGTCGGAATCGAAGAAAGTGCATCCATAATCGCATAACTGTAGTGCCCATACGCACCAGGATTAATTACAATTCCTTTGATTTCTTCTTCATAATAACTCTCCTGCAGTTTATCTATAATAAAACCCTCGCAATTGCTTTGAAATGTTTCTACCAGAATATTTTCTGTGGCAGCCTTTCTTGCAATTAATTGTCGTAGAGAATCATAATCTTCTCTGCCATACACGTCTACTTCGCGAATCCCCAAAAAGTTCAGGTTAGGTCCGTTGATTACTAATATTTTCATATCTCGTTTCCTCTCTTCCGCTTAAACTGCGATTCTCATTGTATTGCCTCTACTATAGCACTTACGATTTCATTCACTGACTTTGTATCCGTATCAATTGTGATATCTGCCAGTTTTTTATAGGTGGGTACTCTGCTTTCCAATAGTTCATATATTACCTCTGTCGCATCATCTCCTGATAGTAATGGTCTTCCTTCGTCATTTCCTATTCTTTTCAAAACCGTTTGTGGACTTACGGATAAGTATACCACTTTTCCTGTTTTTTTCAAATACTTATGATTATTCATTGTCATGGGAAGGCCACCGCCTACTGAAAGCACCGTATTTGAAATAGTTTCCGATATTTCCTCCATAATTAGTGTTTCTAATTGGCGGAAATACCCCTCCCCATTTTTATTAAATATTTCTGCTATTGTGAGTTCCTCGCCAGCTTCTATCAGTTGATCCGTATCCGCAAAAGAATAGCCTAACGTCTGTGCCAGCAATTGCCCTACCGTTGTCTTTCCTGATCCCATAAAACCTATTAAAATAATATTTTTTCCTTGCTGTTCATTTCTCATTTTAGCAATCCCTCAGCAATTAAGAACATGCTTAGATTATTAATTGTTTCATCACTTATTTCTTCACCTGACCACAATTCATAAGCTTTGACTGCCTGATACAGAAGCATCTTAGTCCCGCCAACGGCATATGCGCCTGCCTGTGCTGCAAGTTGCATGAATTTTGTAGTATGTGGAGTATAGATTAAATCAACTGCATAAGACAATTTTTCATAAAACGCTTCCTCTTTTATAATCACGTCCTCTACATTTGGATATAATCCAACAGCAGTACACTGAAATGCAATAAAATTATCATTAGGTAATTCCATAAACTCCTCAAATTTACATGCCTTTGTGCAACCGTTGTATAGAGCATTCACATCTCGTGAAAGATGTATGGCCTTTTCATGATTACGATTTATAATATAAACATTTGCAGCACCCTCCATGGCACATAGAAATGCTACTGCTCTTGCTGCACCACCTGCACCAAGCAACACTACATTCCTGCCGGATAGTACTATGCCCTCTGTCTCCAGTTCTTTCTGCAGACCAAGCACATCTGTATTATATCCTTTATATCCACCTTCTGTCCTGACTAAGGTATTGACTGCTCCTACCTCAGCTGCAAAAGCATCTATCTCCGCTAGTGTCTCTATTACAGCATTCTTATAGGGGACAGTAACATTTAGTCCTTCTATGCCAAGTGCATAGGCACCAGCAATAGCAGCCTCTAACTCATTTTCCACCTCAAAGGGGAGGTAAATAAGATTGTGACCGAGTATTGTTGCCAGATAATTATGAATCTTCGGTGACATTGTATGTCTGACAGGATTGCCGACGATTCCAAATATTTTTGTATTTCCGTTGATTTCCTGCATAAAATCACCATCATGCCTTTCACTATTATTGTTCTCTATTTTCTTACTCTATTTATGACTGGTACTTTTATTAAGACTACGCACATAAAAAAATAATACTATTTTTTCGAGCAGTCTTTTCAACATGATATGTGGTTTTTCCTTTGGGTGAATCGGCTTCACAAGAATATTTCTGATTCCAGCATTTTTCGCACCCCAAATATCTGTAAACAACTGGTCGCCAATCATTATTGTTGTTTTTGCATCTGTTTCTAACATATCCATGGCTCTCAGGAAACTTTTCTTTCTTGGCTTATGTGCCAGAAATATATAGGCAACCTGCACTTCGCCATTAAACATTTTCACGCGAGCCTCTTTGTTGTTTGAAATCAGAATAATTCTAAATCCAAGCTCCTTCAAATAGGAAAAGAGTACTTTGCTCCGCTCATCTGCTGGTGCATCATGGGGTACCAGTGTATTATCAATATCAAAAATCAGACCTCGATAGCCCTCCCTAAAAAGTGCTGCAAAGTCTATCTCATAAGTTGAATTCAAATAATCATCTGGATAAAATAGTCTGCACATAGTTACTCCTTGCTTTTCCATTTTTGAAACCTCTTACTGCCTGGTTTTATTTCTTCAATCACAATTGCGCCTAATATTAGTATGCATCCAAAAACCATCTTACCATCTACAATTTCCTTTAGAAAAATAACGGAACCTATGATTCCAAACACTGCCTCTGTAGACATAATCAGAGATGCCGTTGAAGGCCGTAAGTACTTTTGACAGACATTTTGTAATAGAAACGCAATCATGGTACTTGCCAGTCCCAGATAAAACAGCCCTGCTATTGCGGCTTGATTGAACACTGTGATGGGAAATCCTCCCTCTAATATTGGTGCAAATATCCATGATAATATCGAAGCAAATGCAATCTGCACGATTGTCAGTAGAATTGGATCCTGTACCTCTGTATATTTGTCAATATAGACAATCTGTAATGTGAAAAATAGACCACATCCTAATGTCAGTAAATCTCCAATATTAATACCAAGTCCACCCGCACTAAGCATATTTGCCCCAGATATATCTCCGCCAATTGTCAAAAGACCTACACCGATAATCGCTACAAATGCTGCTACCACACAGTATCGATCTGGCTTTTTTCGATTGAATATCCAGTGCAGGAAGGGAACCAGAATCACATATATCGTTGTTAAAAATGCATTCTTTCCTGCTGTTGTATAAACACAACCAATTGTCTGTAATAAATAAGCTGTAAATAAGAAGATACCAATCCAGGCTCCATTTAAAATTGTAGTTTTATTAATATTCTTTAATCTTTTCCTAAATATAATAATAAGGGCAACCGTAGCTATTGTAAAACGAAACGCCAACATATATGTTGGCGGCACATACTCTAATGAATTCTTCACAACTGTGAATCCCAGCCCCCAGATTGCTGCTGCACAAAATAGGCCAATTCCCGATAATATACCAGACTTTCTGCTCTTTTTCATTGTATTATACTCTCCTACTATATATTATCAAATCCGGTTAGAACTGTAAACATTAAAAAAACCGAGCATAAATGCTCGGCATTAATCTATTGCTTTTACTGAAATACCGCTTCTGGGAATTTCTGAAAAACCAGACCATCTTCGTCATTTACGACTGTAGAATCACTGCTTCCTACAAAATATTGATATTGCTCCAGTACGGAGTCCTTTTTCATGTCAGAGATTGCTTTCTCCACATCTAATCCTGCCAGACTGCTGTTTTGTCCAACCAAATTCAATTCTTCATTTTGATTGAAGTTCAAGGAAATATCCTGCAAATCTGTTGCAGAACTTCTCTTTTCTAAAACAGACTCCTGCCTTGGTGAAAGTGTGGTTGTTTCATCCTCCGCAGACTGTTTGGTCTGTGGAGCCTGCACAGTATCCTCAACCTGCTGTGGTATTTGTGATGACTCTTCCACTGTAGGGATTTTACTTAATGCATTATATTGGTTAAAGTTTTGGAATAAATCATATTGACTCAATCCGCTAATTGCCATATGATACACATCCTTTTCATCGATTTACATAATGTGTTTACAACTAAAAGTATACTACACTTCCATTATGTTTGCAATGAATTTATCGGCATTTTTCCTATATTTCATTAGTTTTTACATGTATCTTTTCATTTTTAGTATTTATAAGATACCTGCCGAATATAATAATTCCTTTGTGTATTTATGCTTAGGGCTAAAGTATACTTCATCAATCTCTCCCTGCTCTACAATTTCCCCCTTTGTCATGACCATTACGCGGCTACACATCTGGTATACTACTTTTAAATCATGAGAAATAAATAATATGGCAATACCAAGGTCTTTATTGATTTGCAATAACAAATCAATAATCTGCGACTGCACAGTCACATCGAGTGCAGATACTGGTTCGTCTGCAATAATTAATTGTGGATTCAGTATAAGGGACAAGGCAATACATACCCGTTGGCGTTGTCCGCCAGATAATTCACTTGGATATCGTGCAGCAAACTTCTCATCTAATCCCACACGCTGAAGTCTTCGAATTACCTTGGCCTTTCGCTCATCATCAGTCATACCACCTCTGATACGAAGGGGTTCTTCTATGATCCAGCCAACTTTTTTTGCGGGATTCAGCGAACCATAGGATTCCTGAAATATCATTTGGGGCTGCTTAGAATAATGTACGATACTTCCTTCTGTATCCTTGACCATGCCAAGAATCGACTTGCCCAGTGTAGATTTCCCACTGCCACTCTCCCCGACCAGTCCAATGATCTCTCCACGCGCCATCGAAAAAGTGATATCCTGCAAAATCTGTCTTCTTGATTTTGTATGTGCGAATAATGATTCTTTATCTTTAAAATAAGCATTTAAATGATTGACCTCTAATACCCTATCTGCCATATCATACCCTCTATTCTTTGCTCTTTCTTATGATTTTCGGAATTGCCGCAATCAGCTTCTGTGTATATTCTTCTTGCGGGTGATAAAATATCATTTCTGCATCTCCCTGCTCCACAATATTGCCCTGGTACATGACAATAACTCGACTGCAAATTTGCTTGACCAGACTTAAATCATGTGAAATAAACAAAATTGCTGTTTTATTTTTTTTATTCACCTTTTTCAACAGTTCTATGATTTGTGCCTGAACAGTCACATCCAATGCTGTCGTTATTTCATCGGCAATGATTAGTTTCGGATTACAGATTAAGGCCGCGGCTATCATGACGCGCTGCCGCATGCCGCCAGACAATTCATATGGATATTTATGATATAGTTTCTCTGGTTCATCAAGTTCTACTTCTGCAAGTGCCTTAATTGTTTTCTCATAACGTTCTTCTTTACTGAAATCTTTATGTATCCTAAGACTTTCTTCTACCTGCCATCCTATTTTCTTTACTGGATTAAGTGATGTCATCGGTTCCTGAAATACCATGCTGATTTCATTCCCCTGTATGCTCCTGAGCTTTGCCCTCTCACAATTAAGCAAATCCGTCTCTTCGAAGATTATTTTTCCTCTTTTCTGCATATCATGACGCGACAAAAGACCTGCTATTGCAAGTGCCGTCATGGTTTTGCCTGAACCGGATTCTCCTACAATACCAACAATATCACCGGCATCCATGTGCATATCAAAATCAAAGACAACTGTCTCTGGAATCAGGTGATCATGAAATTCTATATTTAGGTCTATTACATCTAGCATAATATTGCCTTTCTTCTGTTCACTTGCGTTTTATACCTTCACTAAGTAATGCAAATCCCAAAATCATCAGCACAATTGTCAGTCCCGAAAAAAATGCATACCAGGGTGCCCTGAAAAGATATGATTGTGCTTCTGAAAGCATTCTTCCCAGACTTGGATCTGGTGGCTGCACGCCTATGCCGAGAAAACTCATACTGGCTTCTGCGAGTACCGCATTATTAAACCCAATAATAATAGAGGATACTATAACGGGCCATGCATTTGGCAGAATGTGCACAAACATAATACGGAGATCACCAGCACCCATCAGTTTTGCATTCTGCACATAGTCCAAATTTCTGTAGTGCATGAATTCACCTCTTACGATACGGGCAAAACTGGGAATAAATACAATACCAAGCGCTATAATCACATGATACTTTCCGCTTCCCAGAATACTGATAAAAACGAGCGCAACTAAAATACTCGGAAATGCTAATACAGAATCATTAAATCGCATAAGTACCTCATCCAGCCATCCTCCATAATAACCTGTGATGGCGCCAATTATCGTGCCTATGCCGACACCAATCAGTACTGTACATAGTGCGATAAATAGTGTCGTCCCTGAGCCCTTTAAGATACGGCTGAAGATATCACGGCCAAAGTTATCACAGCCCATCAAATGGTGTAATGAGATACCGGCAAACTTATCTGCCGCACTCATGGCTTCCGCATCATATGGTGTATAAAAAATGCCTAAAAAAACAAGAAGTAAAACTACTCCGGTAATGACAAATCCAATATAAAAATTGAAATCTTTATTCCATCTTTGCATTTTACTGTCCTCTCACTCTTGGGTCCAAAATCCTATATACGATATCCACAATAAAATTAATCATAATCACAATAAATGCAATACAGACTATAATTGCCTGTACGACTGGATAATCCCTATTAGAAATAGAGGTAATCAAAAGACGGCCCAATCCTGGAATTGAAAATACCTGTTCAATAATGATACTCCCTGCCACAATATCTGCTAATGTCATTCCCAGGAAGGTGACCACTGGAATCATGGCATTCTTAAGCACATGATGGTATAATACGCCATTGGTACGATTGCCCCTGCTATATGCCGTTCTCACATAATCGAGCTTTGTCTGTTCCAAAATGATGTCCTTTAAAAGTTTCGTTGTCATCGCTGCCTTCGGTAATGCAATGGCAATCGCTGGGAATATCAAATATCCGATAAACCTTATAACACTCATTTCATAAGAAATATATCCACCTGGTATAAACCAGCGTAAAACAAGTCCAAAAAAATAAGTGAAAAGTATGCCGATAAAAAATGGCGGTATCGACATCGTTATCTGATTTACTGCATTTAATACTTTCGATAGTTTCCTATCCTTATGTTTTGCCGTATAAATACCAAAAGGAATTGCTATCACAACAATCATAACAAAAGCAAGAAAAGTCAATGTGAGTGTGATTGGCAGCTTGCCTGAGAGCATACTTCCAACCGTCATGTTATAGCTGTAAGAAGTACCCATATCTCCAATCATAAAATCTTTCAGCCACACCGCATACCGAAACAACATCGGTCGGTCAAGTCCCATCTGCTCACGCAATGCAGTTAGTTTTTCTGGTGTTGCCTGTGTCCCTAGCATTTTAACAGCAGGATCTCCTGGTATAATTTGAAATGCTAAAAAGGCGAGAAATGAAACAAGTAGTAAAGTCAGTAATAGTATACCAATCTTTTTTACCACATATCTCATGTTCTCACCTCCACTGTTGTCATTTCTCTATTTCAAATGTCTCTGCTCTTTCATCCTAAATTAAATTTTCTCATTTAACCTCACGTATCCGACTTATATCCTGAACATATAAAGGATAAAACTCATATCCTTCAAATTTATTGTTTAATGCTACAAATTGTACCATATCCTGAATATAAACAGCCGCCGCATCTTTTGCAAGTATTTCTTCCATCTGCTTATAAATTTCGATTTGCTCTTCTTCGTTGGTCGTCACAATTACACGATCAAATAACGTATCATACTCTTCATTTGCAAAATTAGTAAAATTATTATCTGCATCAGATACATAACGATCCAATAATGCTCTTGCCGTCAGTTCAGCTGCATCTACACCGATGATAGTTGATTGATAATTCCGATTGGCATACACGTCTGATAACCAGCTACTCCATTCGACTAATTCAATCGTTGCATCAATATTGATTGTCTTTAATTGTTCTACTAAAACCTGCGCTGTATCAATATGAGGCTGATAATTACTCGGTACCGTAATCGTCATGGAAAATCCGTCCTCGTAGCCTGCTTCCTTCATCAATGCTTTGGCTTTATCAATGTCCTGATTATAAACATCCTTTAGTTCCTCTATATAGTACTTTTCAAATGCCGGGAACATTGCGCTTCCTATTTCTGTTCCTTTTCCATCAAATGTCAAATCAAATATTTCCTGCTGATTAACCGCATAGCACATCGCCTGACGTACTCTGCTATCATCAAATGGCTTTGCTGCATTATTTAGATATAGTGCCTGTACCAGATTCATAGTACCCTCATAAATATGAAAGCTGTCGCCTAGTTCATCTACCTGTGCTGAGGTAAGTCTGGCGTACATATCTATGGAGCCACCTTTTAAGTCCATGACTATCGTATCTGCATTGGCACAAACTTTAAAAATAACGTTCTCAATACTGGCCGGCTCTCCCCAATATTCATCAAATCTTTTCACCACGAAATTCTCCTGCGGTGATCTTGATACGTACATATATGGTCCTGTTCCAATCGGATTTGTATCTGGATTCTCATTATCCGCTGGGATAATAGCAGTCATCATATATGCCATAAAATCCGTGTTCTCTTCTGATAGTACGATTTCTACCGTTTTATCGTCAATACAATTAACTGCTGTAATCGCAGCATATGCCTCGACAAGAGGCTCTCCGGCGGAAGTGTCGGCACATTTCTCTATACTATACTTTATGTCCTCGACTGTAACGAGATTTCCGTTGTGAAACTTGATACCCTCTCTCAGTGTAAATGTGTAGGTTTTTCCATCTTCTGATACTGCATATTCACTGGCTACAGCTGGGACTAAACTACCATCTAAATCAGGCTTAACAAGGCCTTCATAAATATTAAATAATACTTCCTTAGTTCCTGCCGCAACTGCTACATGTGGGTCAAGACTATCTTCTAGATCCTGTGGTATACCAACAATAATCTGCGAAGAATCACTTGCCTTATCACCTGAGCAGCCACTCAGTGCAACAGTTAGTGTCAGCAACACACCTACAGCGAGAATACTTTTAATTCTCTTCTTCATGTGTTTACTCTCCTCTTCTTGTGGCAGTTTTTCTGCCACCATTTTGTTTTGATTTATTGTATATGACTTCACGTATAAATGCAAGCACTTTGTTAAATATTTATCATTAAAAAAATAAAAATGGGACTCCTCATTATTGATTAGCCCCACTTATATCTCTCATTATTTTATTACTCTAAAACCTTTTTTAGTTCCTCCATAAATGTATTAATATCTTTGAATTCTCTATATACAGAAGCAAATCTGACATAGGCAACCGCTTCTAAATCCTTTAATTTATTCATAACAAGCTCTCCAATGATTTTACTGGACACTTCTTTTTCTTCCCTACTAAAAATATCAGTTTCGACTTCATCCACTAATTGTGTAATTTGTGCAGCTGAAATCGGTCTTTTATGACATGCACGCAATACCCCTGCTTCAATTTTTGAACGATCATAAGCTTCTCTGTTATTATCCTTCTTGATAATAATCAAAGGAATCGTCTCTATCTTTTCATAAGTCGTAAATCTCTTGTCACACTCATCACATACACGTCTACGTCGTATTGAGTTGTTATCCTCCGCTGGACGGCTGTCAATAACCCTGGTATTTTCGTGACCACAAAACGGACATTTCATGATATCTCCCTCTCATTCTTCGCTTGTATAGTATTACATTCGAATTTTCTTCAACAAATAAATTATACCCAATATGTTGTATTATGTCAACTATCACTTTCAATATCTTCCCTTATTTAGGGGAAGTTTGCTAAAATCTCCCCTCCCCATAAAAAACCATCCGAAAGCATCGGATGGTTTTTTATTATAATACGATTTATTAATTTTTCTTTAAAAAATCCGGAATTTTAATTGCTTTTGACTCTACTTTACTCTCAATCGGCGCCTGCGGTCTCTGTATTCCCTGAAATTGCGGCATTGGCGTCGGTGTCTGTGTCGGTGTAGACATTGGGTTGCTCGTCTGGTATGGCATTCCCTGTGGCATCATTGGCTGCTGTCCACTCATTGGCATTTGATTATTACCACCGTTATTTGGCATAGCTTGCTGCTGCATACCCATGTTTCTCTGTTGCATAGGTTCTTGCTGCTGCGTCCCTTGCATTGGCATTTGATTATTCTGTGGCGCAGGTTGTTGTTGTATCCCAAATCCACGTCCAAGGTTCTGACCTGGTCGCAGTGAATTTCCATAACCTGGTGCATATCTTCCCATCGCCATCTGCGCTGCATTCACAGAAGTCTGCACATCAAGCCCTGTCGCAATCACTGTAATGGTGCATGCATCTGCCATTCTATCATCATACATAGCGCCAAATATTATATTTGCATTGTCGCCAGATAAATCCTGCACAAAACTTACTGCATCATTTGCATCCAACAAAGTAATATCACCGGATACATTTATTATAACATGTGAAGCACCTGAAATCGTTGTTTCAAGAAGAGGACTGGCAACTGCCTGTTTAACAGCTTCGAGCGCTTTATCATCACCTTTTGCAAACCCAATACCAATATGCGCTACACCTTTATCCTGCATAACTGTCTGTACATCTGCAAAGTCAAGATTAATCAGTGCAGGAACATTAATCAGGTCAGTAATTCCTTTCACTGCCTGCTGCAATACTTCATCTGCTTTTTTCAATGCTTCTGGCATGGTTGTTCTTCTGTCTACAATCTCAAGTAGTTTATCATTAGGAATCACAATTAATGTATCTACATGCTCTTTTAATTTTTCTATACCAGTTATCGCATTAATCATACGCGTTTTAGCTTCAAATTTAAAAGGTTTTGTAACAACACCAACTGTAAGGATACCCATATCTTTTGCAATCTGCGCAACAACAGGCGCTGCACCAGTTCCTGTTCCGCCACCCATACCGCAGGTGACAAAGACCATGTCTGCTCCCTTAAGTGCATTCGTTATTTCTTCAATACTTTCTTCCGCTGCTTTTTCCCCAATCTCAGGGCGGGCACCAGCACCTAATCCTTTCGTAAGTTTGTCGCCTATTTGTAAAAGTCTCGGAGACTTACATAATTGTAACGCCTGTTTATCTGTGTTAATTCCTATGAAATCGACCCCACTAATACTCTCGTCTATCATTCTATTTACGGCATTGTTACCTGCTCCACCGACACCTACTACAATTATCTTGGCCGCGGATTCGGCATCATTTGTCTTAATTTCCAGCAAGGTTTATTCCTCCTTCACATGTTCCTGGTAAACTCACAAAAAAGATGTTTACCCACATTTATTCTATCATATAATTTTTTTGCAGAATTATCAACCTAATTTTACATATTTCTTATTATTTTTCATTATTTTGCAACAATTTAGTATACTTTAATCCTTATGAAAGGGGAAGGCAGTACTGTCTGAGGAATAATTTTCCATATGCAGTGTTCCTGACATTCCTTCGATTTCTGGTAACAAATATTGTAATTTATTTATTTTCTCATCTATACTATCGCTTAAGCCTAAATAAATCTTAATATCTCCATGATATAATGTAATATCCTGTGCCGAATCAAAATAAATTTTATCTATTGAAACACCATATTTCGTTACTAACTGTGTAATATTCAGTATTAATTTAAATATAGTGAGATCATCAACAGGCAGTTTCTCATGTAATATCACATGATCAAAGCTAAGCCCCGTCACATAGGGAATGCCCTTTATCTGCTTTGTGGAACTCTCAATTACAATTCCATCTTTATCAAAATACATATACCTTCCAAGGAATTCCACATATCCCGCAATCGCTTTTTCATACACATTTATCTTGATTGTATCTGCGGAAAGCAGTTCTACTTCCATTGTTTCAATAAAAGGAATGTCTTTCACATCTTTATTCCTATATTTTAAGTATAGATAAAGCGTGCTATTTCCATACTTGCCATCAATAATCATATCGCGAATTTCATCATCTGAATAATGTTCATTTCCTTCCACAAACACATTCGTAACAGTATAATTTGTTTTTAAAAAAAGATATACAAATCCTACAATTAAGAATAGCACGGCCGAACATAAAAATATTTTCTGTGCCTTTGACATATACTCACCCTGTATTTCTTATATTATTTTCCAGCCTAATACCTCTGGATACGCTAAGAACCAAGCCTATCTCAATCAACAGAAATACTACTGAAGAACCTCCGAAGCTTATGAATGGTAATGTGATTCCTGTATTCGGTATTGCGTTTGTCACAACGGCAATATTCAATATCACTTGAATAGATATATGTGCCATTGTCCCTACGACAAGCAGTGCTCCAAACAGATCGGGTGCATTGTTGGCTATTACCATGAATCTCCATACCAGCAATACAAACAGCATTATAATTGCAATTGCTCCAAACAGCCCCAGTTCCTCACAAATAATAGAGAATATCATATCATTCTGTGCCTCTGGAATAAATCCGAGTTTTTGCATGCTTTCACCAAGTCCTTTTCCAAACAGTCCTCCTGAGCCAATGGCGTATAATGCCTGCAATGTTTGAAAACCGGTTCCAGTCGCATATGCCTCTGGATTCAGCCATGCCTTAACACGTGAGAATCGATACGAAACATCTTCTGGGATAATTCCTTTTGAAATTGCTAATACCATGACCGTTGCAATAAATATGACGATGATTGCCCCAATAATATATTCTTTATAATTAGGACTTGCCACAAATAGCATCATCAATACAATTCCAAATACAATGATTGCTGAACTTAAATTTGTAGTAATAATTAAAATTTCCAATGCAATTGGTACTGCCCACGTGATGCAAAATAAAAATCCTTTTTTTGTCCGAATACGATTTCCCATTTTACATACCAGTGCAGCAAAGAAGATAATCATACCTACTTTGGCCACCTCTGACGGTTGCAAGGAATAACCCAAGTTCAACCATCGCCTTGCACCATTTGCTCCATATCCTAATGGCGTTAATACAAGAACAATCAATACCGCTGAGACAAGATAAGCAATTATGGCAAAGCGCTCCCATATATGATAATTCGTAAATGCAACAACAATCATGACTACAACGCCGATAATCGAAGCTTTAATCTGCTTTGTAAGATAATATGACGAGTCTCCAAAGCTCAGATTTGCCTCATAGGAACTTGTACTATAGAGCATAACCAATCCAAAACATAACAAAAATATGACGATAAACAAAAGTGTATAGTCAAAATAAAAATTACCTTTAGTTTTCCTTCTATTTTTATTCTGAGATGCCATTCTTATTTTTCTCCAATTTGATTAACAATTTCCTTGAATTGGGAACCACGCTCTTCGTAATTTTTAAACATCCCCCAGCTCGCACAGGCCGGTGACAAAAGGACTGCATCACCGCTAACAGCATTTTTCACACAATGATTTATGGCTTCTGCCAAGCTGTCTGCATATACAATATGATGAAATCCATGCTCTCTGGCGCAGGACGCTATCGCATCTTTCGTTACGCCAATCAAAACCAGTTCTTTAACCTTACCTCCAAATGCTTCAATCCACATGCTATAATCTGCGCCTTTATCATAACCGCCGCCAATCAAAAAAGTGGGTTTTACCATGGCCTGAATGCCTTTGATGGCAGCATCCACATTTGTACCTTTAGAATCATTATAAAAATCAACACCATTTTTTGTGGCAACATATTCTATTCTATGCTCAACTGCTTTAAATGCTTTTACCACTTTAATGATTGTATTCATTGGTACTCCATATGCATCTGTAGCTGCTATAGCTGCCATTATATTCTCATAGCTGTGTTTTCCAAGTAATAAAGCATCCTTAATATTTAGAAGTGCTTTTGACTCGCCGCCAACAGCTTTATATATCACATCTGCGTCGAGATAAAATCCGTCTTCCAATTTTTGTTCGGCACTAAAATATACAACCTTTGGGTTTGCTTTTTCGCCTATTTTCCTTGTTGCCTCATCCTCATAATTTAACACGATCGTATCCGCTGGCGTTTGATTATGTGAAATCATTTTCTTGACATTAATATAGTTTTCAAGAGAATGATGTCGATCCAGATGATCTGGGGTTATATTTAATATCGCACATACCCGTGGTCTGAATGCATGAATCGTTTCTAACTGAAAACTACTAATTTCTGCGACAGTAACGCTTTCTCCAGTTGTTTTTGACACAGTCGCAGTATACGAATTCCCGATATTACCAACTACAAATACATCTTTCGTATATGCTGACATGATTTCTCCGATGAGTGCAGTGGTCGTGGTCTTTCCGTTTGTTCCTGTAACAGCAATCACATTTCCCTGTTCAAAGGTATATGCCAGTTCAATTTCTCCTAAAATTTCAATTCCCCTATCCGCAAAACTCTGTACCATTTTGTTTTCAATAGACACACCTGGACTTATGACCAGAAAATCAACACTTTCTTCTACATCTTTTGGAAGTGCTCCTGCATAAATAGGAATATCTAATAGTATCTTTTCTCTGTCTCGTAATGCTCCAATATCTAAATTATTGTTTGCATCATATAAAATCGGGCAAGATCCAATTTTTTTCAAAAGGCGGGTGGCGCCGATTCCACTGATTCCAGTACCGATCACAAGCACCTTTTTGTTTTCAAATTTCTTATTTATCACAATCTAATCCTCCTAAAGCGCCATTAATCCGATCAAACATAAGAGTGCTGTGACTATCGTAAACACGGCTACTATACGTGTTTCAGACCATCCACAGAGTTCAAAATGATGATGAATCGGCGCCATCTTAAAAATTCTTTTTCCACCTGATATTTTAAAATATCCTACCTGAAGCATGACGGATACAACTTCCAGAAGATAGATAAACGCAACAATTAAAATAAAAAGTGGCATTTGAAGCATGTATGCCGTTGCAACAACAAATCCCCCTAATGCGAGTGAGCCTGTATCTCCCATGAAAACCTTAGCTGGATAAACATTAAATATTAAAAAGCCTAATAATGCCCCTATGAAAGCTAATGTGATTGGTTCTATTCCACTCTGCATATCAATTGCCACAACAGAAAAAAATAGTGCAATTACAACTGTCACGCTAGATGCCAGACCATCTAGGCCATCTGTAAAATTAGAGCCATTCACAGTTCCAAGCACTGCAATAAATAATATGGGAATACTGAATATACCAGCATCTATGCACGTACCTCCATAAAACGGAATTCGCATCACAAGTTCAATTCCAGCAACATGCACAATATAGTATGCAAAAACGCCTGTGAGCAAAATTTGAAACAGTAGTTTCTGCCATGCTCGCAGACCCATTGAGCGCTTTAAAACTACTTTAATATAATCATCTAAAAATCCAATCAGACCAAATCCGAGTGTCATAAAAAGAATAGGAATCACCCGGGGATAATCACGCACATAAATAAGTGAAGTGATTACTACACCGGCCAAAATAATAATACCGCCCATTGTTGGAGTCCCTGACTTTTTCAAATGACTCTGTGGACCATCATCACGTACCATTTGCCCTACTTTAAGTTTTCTTAAATAGGGTATCATAAAAGGACTCAGTCCTATACTAATTGCAAATGCAATCAAAATCGGAATTAAAATTGTATAGTCCATCGTTATACTCCTTATATTTTTATTAAAATATTATCCCAAATGCTTTTTTGCCTAAATTAGTATAAGTCTTTTTATTGAAATTATCAACTCGTTTATTTGTCAGCTTCCGAAAAATTCTATTCTAAATTTGATACTGCCGGATCAATTGGCGCACCTGTCGTCGGATCTAGTAAGATTCCTGTGACTGGGTCGATTGCATATCCTGTTTCTGGATCATACTGGATAACTGGCGCTTCATCTTCAGCTTCTTCATTTGTTTTCTCTTCTGTCGCCTTATTTTCTGAAACTGCATTCCCTGAAACCGTATTGTCAGAAACAGTATCCTCTCCTTGTAATTCTGAAGAACCATTTGCAAAATTCTGCTGTAATGCCGTTAATTCTTCTTTTTCTTCATCTGATAGTGCTTCTGTCTGGAATATATTCATATAGGGTAATACTTCTGTCATTATTTTTCTTGCTAATAATGTCGCATACTTTGCACTGTCCTGTTTTTCTACATTAGGCTCATCGATGACCACATAAATGGCAAACTGTGGATTTTCAGCTGGTGCAAATCCAATGAATGATACTACATAATGTTCTGTTCCTCGTGGCTGTGTCTCAGCTGTTCCTGTTTTTCCACCAATACGATAGCCTGCTGGTCTTGCACTGTTACCGGTTCCGTTTTCCACTGCACTGATACACATTTCTTTTATCTTATCTGATACTTCTGACGATATCGTCTGCTTCAATACTCTCGGCTTAATTACTTCGACCTTTGCCCCATCTGCTGTCTGTATTTCGCTAACCACATGTGGCTGGTAATAATATCCCCCATTAATCAATGAGCAAAATCCCGTTATCATCTGAATCATCGTCACATTGAAATTCTGTCCGAATGCACCCGTTGCAAGATCAGTCGGTGTCATAATTGCTTCATTAAACACAACTGTATTTGTTAACGGTTCGCCGGTTAAATCAATATTGGTCTTAAGTCCAAAATTGAAGATTCTATTATATTTCATAAATGTTGGACGTCCGATGATTGCACCTATTTTCATCAATGCCACATTACAGGACTTATCAAGCGCTTCCTGCAATGATAGGTTTCCATGTCCTAAACGATTATTACAATGAATTTCATGATCACCAACTGTCAGCACGCCCTCACAAACAAAGTATTCATTTCCCTTCAGCTTACCAGATTCAAGCCCTGCCGCTATCGTAAAGGGTTTAATTGTGGAGCCTGGTTCATAAGTGTCGGAAACGCAAAAATTTTTCCATACTGCAGCAAGTGCTTCCATCTCTTTCGATTTATCATCAATTGTAACATTTTCAGTCTGGTTACCTGATACTGTATTTTCTGATACTCCCTCTCCTTGTGATTCCTCGGTCTGTTCTTCGGTCTGTTCTTCGGTCTGTTCTTCGGTCTGTTCCTCTGTTAAACTTTCAACCAGCCCTGTGAGATCTCTCGGCGCATTTAGGTCATATGCTGGATAGCTTGCCATTGCAAGCACTTCTCCATTATTAGGATCCATAATAATGACACCTGTATTGGTACTGCCGTTTCCTTCTCGGTATTCATTTTTGTGCTCTTCATTAAATGCTAGAATATGCTTTTCGACAATACTCTGTATATTGACGTCAATTGTTGTGACTAGTTTTCTTCCATCCTGCGCAGGCTTTATCGTCCTCTCCAGGTTCTCATCATCATTCAGATAACCATATTCGCGACCATTTATGCCATTTAACATGTCATTATAGAATTCCTCTAATCCATATGTCCCTATATTATCACCCTGTACAAATCCAATCACATCACATGCCAGAGAATTATATGGATATGTCCTCTGGTATGCATCTTCAAGCCAAATGCCCTTCACACCAGTGTTGGTCGTTGGATTGTTGATGATTTCCATCAATGAACTAACTTGATCATAGTCCTGCTTTTTTGCAACGATTCTATATTGTGATGATGGATTCTCTGCTACAAATGCTCGCATCTCCTCTTCGGTATAATTGAAATCGATGTCCGAATTCATTAATGTACGCATGGATGAATCCAGATTTTTACTATCATCTGCCAGCATTGCTTTTGCATCAATGATTACATTATACACCTTCTCGCTTACTGCTATCTTTGTCCCTTTTCTGTCAACAATTTCTCCGCGTTTTGCAGGTATTGCTATACTGTCATATTCTTGCTGTGACAATACCTGTTTTTTATATTTAGAACCATCTTCCTTACTGATTTTCATAATTCTAAGATTTAAAGTAACAAAAGCCACCAGTACTATTATAAATAGAACTGCCAGCTTTTTTTGCATTTTGATTGAGAATTTCTGTGTTTTTTCCTCCTGCATTCTGCGCCTCAAATATTACACCTACTTTATTCTAATTTGGTATATCTTTATATTGTCTCACATAATCGCTTTCTTCGCTATTATATTCAATAATTTGATCTTCTCTCGCATACTGCATTCCTAAATCATCCATTGCTTTCTTTTTGATTTCCTCAATCCCTACTGCATCTTTGATTCTGCTTTCTGTCTCATCATTTTCAATTTTTAATTCATTGTATCTGCTTTCAAGAACCGCGATATTTTTAACTCTATTTGTGATATCAGCCTGTAACTGCAAATACTGAATGCAAAAATATCCCGTTATGACCATTGCAACAGCTAAAAAAAGAACATATCCGAAATTCATTTGGGACGCTCTCTCTCTATTTTTTCTCGCAGTATTGCTCAGTCTTTTAGGGGTAGGTGCATCTTCTCTGATAAGAATTGGCTGCGCTTTTCTGACTGTATTCCCATATACATATGTGGTGCTTTTATTTGAAGTTTGTCTTCCCTGACTTCTTCTTGCCATACGCTTCCGCTTCCTCTCATCATTTTTTTAGATATTGCGCTTCGAAAAATAATTATATTTTTTCAAAAACTCTTAGTTTTGCGCTTTTTGCTCTACTGTTTTCCTGCATTTCTATTTCGCTTGGAATAATCGGTTTTCTAGTGATTACCTTTCCCTTTGATTCTTTGCCACATACGCATATCGGAAAATCTGGTGGGCACGTACATGGATTCTCATTTTTGCGGAATATTGTTTTAACAATTCTATCTTCTAAAGAATGAAATGTAATAACACATATTCTTCCGTTCGGATTTAGAAGTTCTATCATTGTATCTAGTGTATCCCTTAGCACATCTAACTCTTTGTTAAGTTCAATACGGAGTGCCTGAAAAGTTTTTTTCGCGGGGTGTCCCATTGTCTTTTGCACCTTCATTGGAATCGCGCCCCTAATGATTTCTACCAATTCACCTGTGGTCTTGATCTCATTTTGCATTCTGACTCTGACAATATGTTTTGCAATGTTCTTTGCAAACTTATCTTCGCCATAATCCTGTATCATACGGAACAATTCCATTTCGGTGTAATTGTTGACGATATCGCGAGCAGTCATTCTTTCTCGTCTGTCCATTCTCATATCAAGTGGTGCATCCTCCATATAGCTGAAACCTCTTTCTGCTGTATCAATCTGATAAGAGGATACTCCCAGGTCAAGTACGATTCCATCTACTTTTTCTATTCCGATATGATGCAGTTCTTCCTGCATATTGCAATAATTACTTCTAATGTATGAAATATTCCTTGTCTTTTCAAATTCCTGCAGACGACTGCCTGCGGCTTGTAAAGCCGCGTCGTCCTGATCTATACCTATGAATCTCCCCAGATTCGATAGCTTTTGCAAGACTTCGTATGCATGTCCTCCGCCCCCTAACGTCCCATCGACGTAGGTCCCTGTGGGCCGAATGCATAAATTCTCGATTGTCTCGCTTAGTAATACAGATTTATGCTCAAAACTCATAATAACCTCCTAAATTCCAAGTCCTAAATCTGCCATTCTTTCAGCAATACCGTCCATATCTTCATAGACTGCTTCACCGAAATAACGTTCTTTACTCCATACTTCAATGCGATTTCCTACACCAGCAAGTACAATATCCTTTTCAAGTCCAGCAAATTCCCTTAAATTTGCCGGTAATAAAATGCGTCCCTGCTTGTCTATTTCAGCATTATCCGCTCCTGCTAAGAAAAATCTTACAAATTTTCGAGCATCTTTACTCGTAAGAGGTAGGCTCTTTAGTGTCTGTTCAAAAGTTTTCCATTCTTCGTTATCATACGCAAATAAGCATCCATCTAAGCCCTTCGTAACAACAAATTCGTCCCCTAGTTGCTCTCTGAACTTTGATGGTATAATCAGTCTGCCTTTTGTGTCTATTGTATGGTTATATTCTCCCATAAACATAACGAAGCACCTTCTCATTCTTTCCATGGTCTTTCCTGGCTCCACTTCCCACCACTAAATACCACTTTCTACCACTTATGTGTTAATAATACATTCATTTCTCAAAAAATGCAACCCTTTTTTATAATCGTTGCAACAAAAAAACGCCCTAAAATAGGGCGTTTCCGGTTCTTTTTTTTGTATTCTTACTATATCTAGTACACCAAAGATAAATTACAATTCCTTTTTAACTATATCTAGTTTAACTATTTTTTTTATTTTTTTCATCCAAATTCGTATAAATATAATGATTCCTGTCGCTATTATAAAGGAAAGGATTCCAATCACTTGTGATATGGCTATTCCAAGATTCGGTATCATTAATTGATCCGTTCTGATACCCTCAACAATGAATCTACCAAGACCATATCCAGCAAGATACAGCAAAAGCATCTCCCCATCGAATCTCTTATGCTTCTTATATAGCAAAATGCATACAAGTACTAAACAATTCCATAAACCCTCGTACAAAAATGTGGGGTGCACTTGAATATAATTTGTTCCCTCTAAAATATGGGTAGCAATACTCTGGGAAATATCAGATTCTCTGACCATTTCAATCGGCAGTCTCATCGCAAAAAGGTTATCCGTATATTCTCCAAATACTTCTCTATTGAAGAAATTGCCCCATCGCCCAACAATCTGTCCGACCAAGAGACCCAGTATAGCTGTATCAGCCATAAGAAACGCTGATTTTTTCTTTACTTTTGCATAAACAAACAATGTGCCAAGTCCACCAATCAGGGAACCATAGAGTGCTATACCTCCCTCCCTTAAATTAAATATACTCAGTAGATTATCTTTATATTGATCCCATGAAAAAGCCACATAATAAATACGTGCACCTATGATAGCAAATACAATTGCATACATAATCATATCCCAATAATCATCCGGGTTCTGTCCTGTTTTCTTAGCTTCCCATGTCGCCATCAGAATCCCTAATAAAATAGCCGTTGCCATTGTGATTCCATAAAATGCAATTTCAAATCCAAATATTGAAAATGACTTTGGGACATTTTGCAGATATATGCCCAAGTGTGGAAAAGCAATATCCATGGTGTTCATCATTTCATTCATACTGTTCATCCTTTCTATACGTTAAATCGAAATAGAATTACGTCTCCGTCCTTTACGACATATTCTTTACCTTCTAATCCTACAAGTCCCTTTTCTTTTGCAGCAGATAATGAGCCACAATCGAGCAGATCCTTGTAATTTACTACTTCAGCACGGATAAATCCTCGCTCAAAGTCCGTATGAATTTTACCTGCTGCTTGTGGTGCTTTGGTTCCAATCTTGATTGTCCAAGCTCTTGTTTCATCCTCGCCAGAAGTTAGGTAACTAACTAATCCAAGCAAATGGTAGCTTGCCTTGACCATCTTCTCAAGACCAGAATCCTTAAGTCCGAGTTCCTCTAGAAACATTGCTTTTTCATCCTCATCAAGCTCAGCAATTTCCTGTTCGATTTGTGCACAGATTACAAATACTTCGCTACCCTCTGCATCGGCAAAGTCACGTACTGACTTAACGTATGCATTATTCATTCCATCGTCTGCAAGATCTTCTTCTCCTACATTTGCTGCAAAAATAACTGGCTTTGTCGTCAGCAGATTATATGTGGGAATCAGTTCTTCCTCATCTTCATCCTCTGCCACAAAACTAATTGCAGGCTTTCCATCTTCTAAATGTGCTTGCAGCCTCTTTATCAGTTCTACTTCTTTGGCTATCTTCTTGTCACTATTAGCCGCTCTGCCAGCCTTTGCTATGCGTCGCTCTAGTATCTCTATATCTGAAAAAATCAATTCCAGATTAATTGTCTCGATATCTCTAAGCGGATTAACATTGCCATCCACGTGTACAACATTGGGATCATCAAAACAACGTACAACATGAACCACCGCATCCACTTCCCTTATATTTGACAAAAACTGGTTGCCGAGGCCCTCTCCCTTGGATGCTCCTTTTACAAGTCCTGCTATGTCAACAAATTCTATGACAGCTGGTGTTACTTTTTTTGATTTATATAAATCACCAAGCAATTTTAGTCTTCCATCCGGTACTGTCACGATCCCGACATTGGGATCAATGGTACAAAATGGATAATTTGCTGATTCTGCTCCCGCTTTGGTTAGCGAATTAAATAACGTACTCTTTCCGACATTGGGCAAGCCCACAATTCCTAATTTCATATATAAATTATCATCCTTTCACAATATTCACTCAGACATTTGCCGAATGATACCATTATGTTTCTCACCGCCTTACAGTTTATCATACTTTACACAAAATGCAAATGAAGAATCATCATACAAATAATAATTTTGACAAACAGCCTCCAAATGAGTAAACTATAGATTGTGTAACTCTATTTATGTAGAAAGGATATACAAAATGGAAAAAATATTATTATTCTACCCACCCGGACCTCTTTTTCAGAGAGGCGAGGACAGATGCCAGCAAAATGTAGATGAAGGCTCTGCACAGGCTATGCGCGCCTGTAATGACTTAGGATATGCGGCAGCTATTTTATTAGAGAACCATTATGACGTGAAGCTTCGTGATTACCAAACACAAAAGGATACTCTCGAAGACTTATATAAAGATATGGAAGAATACAAGCCTGATCTAATCATGCTTAGTGCCACAAATACGACTATTTTTGATGATATTAAGCTTGCATCAGCATTAAAAGAAAAATATAATCCTGTTATTGTTTTAAAAGGTGCCATTTTCTATGCGCCTGAACAGGCAATGCTTGATTTACTTGATTTGTCTGCAATCGATTATATGATTGGCGGCGAAGTGGATTTTGCAATAGGACAGGTGGCAAACTATGCACTGCGACAGGAAGGAGACATCTCCTCTGTTCTTAGCATCTTATACAAAGATGAGAACGGTGCATTGCAGAAAACAGCCTTCCATGTTTGGGGCGAGGATTTAGATGCACAGCCTTTTCCTGCTCGTCATCTGATGAATAATGCACTTTATACAAGACCAGATACTGATGCACCGATGGCAACGATTCAGACTGCACGTGGTTGCCCTTCAAACTGTGTCTTTTGCCTTACCCCTGAAATATCAGGAAAAAGGGTGCGTTTCAGAAGTCCTCAAAATGTGCTTGCTGAAATGATGGAGTGCTATGAAAAATATGGTATTAAAGACTTTTTCTTTAAGGCCGACACTTTTACAATTAATCCGGAATGGGTTAAAGAAATGTGTACGCTTATTATTGATTCTCCGCTTCATGGCAATATTCAGTTTACTGCCAATTCCCGCGTAAATCCACTTAGTAAAGAAACTCTGGCATTGATGAAAGAAGCTGGATGTTTTCTTGTTGCCTTCGGATTTGAGTCAGGAAGTCCTGAAATACTAAAGGCAATTCGTAAGGGTGCTACTTTGGAACAGAATCTACAGGCTGCACGTTGGTGCCATGAGGTCGGCATTCCATTTTGGGGCTTCTTTGTGATTGGTTTTCCATGGGAAACAAAAAAGCATATTTTAGAAACGAAAAAACTCATCATGAAAACAAATCCTGATTTTATTGAAATCACGGTAGCCTTACCTTTTTATGGCACTTCGCTTTATGATACCTGTAGAGAGAAAAATCTACTGGCAGAAAATGTGCTTGGCAGTGACTTCTTTCACTCAAGTATGAACGGCACTGAGCACTTAACCATCGAAGAGGTAATGAAGCTTCGCCGTAGCATATTGCTTGGCTTCTATTTACGTCCTTCCTACATTTTTAAGAAATTCGCCCAAAGCATTGCAAAACCATCTGTTTTCTTCAACTATGTGAAATATGGAATTAAACTTATTGTAAATTTGTTCAGAAAATAAATATATAAATTAAGAAACAGTCATTACAGGGATTCCTCTGCAATGACTGTTTTCATTTGTCTTAATTTGTTTCGAATTCATCTATCAATACTGCATATAATTTTTCTCTTGCTGTTATACCCTTATCCAAAATAATATAATCAATTCCAGCATTCATTGCTGCTTGCCCGTCTTTACTCATACGGTCGCCTATCATGATTACTTCTGAGGCTTGATACCCTGTTTGTTTCAGAATCACCGAAAGTCCTTTGGGATCTGGCTTTAAACTCATAATCTCTTCATCTAAGGCTGAAAAAACCTGATCTGCACTGATACTAAGCGCCTTAAGTTTGTCTCTTGCCGGATAATCTGAATATACAATAATCCTGATATTCTTCTCGCGAATCACATTCATAAAGTCAACAATCGCTTCGTCCCTGCATTCTGGCAAGAGCGAAAGTGGTCGTTTATACATCCATTCCTCCACGACCTTCTTTACATATGTCGCGGGAACATGTAGCATGTTTCCGACATACTGGTACTGCACTTCATCTAATCTGTCTTGCATAGATTCTCCGCGATGGCTCTCCTGCATCAACTTATCCCAATTTTCACGTACTTCACGGAATTTCTTTATCAAAAACAAATCCTTTATTTTCCAAAAGTGAAAGAGGTAATAGCCTGCCAACTGCCCTGCCATCATCATCGTCATTTTATTCTGAAAGTATAAAGTTCCATCCATATCAAAAATAACTGCTTTATATTCTCCGATTTTTTTATTCTTATTTATTTCCATTTTATACACCAATCAATCTGATATCTACCCAATAATTTAGAAATGGAACATCCACAAATGTCAATACCAGCAAGAGTACAACAAGTACTGTGATGTATATGATTAAATTCTTCTCTCTGTATAATTTCTCAGGCTTCTGCACTGCTGAATCAGGTTTGAAGCTAATCCAAAGATAAAAGCAAAATAGACCAAAAATAAGAGGCATGGCAATCAAGTATTCTATTCTGTATTTTATCATAAATACGCCAATAAAAAATGTGGCACACATCGCATAAAAAAATGCTGATAATAGCAGTGAATGCTCCGTATAATACTTAAATGATTTCCTATAACATCCAGCTTGTTCTGAATTGCCTATCATCCTGTATTCAGCATACCGTTTCGTTGCCATGAGAAATGCGCCTGCGAGCCAATATCCAATCAAAATACTGCTTGGTGGTTGATATTCATTTGTAATAATAAACCAACCTAGTAATAATCGAATCATATTATTGATGGATTCTGATAACACGTCTAGGTAGGGAATATCTTTTGTCCTGATAGGCTTAACATTATATAGTACGCCCATAATAAGAAGCCACAGCTCCATGTACATAAAAATCTTTGATACGAGCAAAGAACAGGCCACACCCAATATAATGAATAGAGCATATTCTATCATAACAAGTGAAAATTTCATATTCTCTGCTACTACTGGTCTGTTTTTCTTAGTAGGATGGAACTTATCAAAATCCGCATCCAGCCATTCATTAATCACATAGTTTGCCGACGCAATAAAACATGTAGCAAAAAATCCAGCAACAAACTTCCACACTGTTCCTAAATCAATTGCTGACTCTGTAAGAAAAACCGCAATGATAACGCCGGGCACAATAAACACATTTTTTACCCAATGGTCAATTCTTGCAATCTTAATATAATTTCTCATCCGCTTTGTCACCTCGCGCGTTTCCTTATTTGTTGGCCTGCTCCTTTTGAAAAAAAAGCAATTCTTTTTGAAAGTATTTTACATTTTCTTCAATATTTCCTTTGAAAATTGAGGAACCCATGACAATTACATTAGCACCCGCCTCTAACACCATAGAGAAATTATCACGTGTAATACCTCCATCTACCTGAATATCCTTTTGTATCTTTCTTTCTGACAATATTTCATGCAACTTTCTAATTTTCAGAGTACACGAATCAAGATAAGATTGTCCTCCAAATCCAGGTTCTACCGTCATAATCAAAAACATATCCGCTTTATCAATAACTGGAATTAATGCTTCAACTGGTGTGTTCGGACTTATGGAAACTCCAGCCTTTAACCCTTTCCCTTTAATATAATCCACAGTTTCAACAAAAGACTTGCATGCCTCCGCATGAATCGTAATACCGTCTGCTCCGCATGCTATAAAATCATCAATATATCGTTCTGGCTCCTGTATCATCAGATGGACATCGAAAAATTTATTTGTCACACTTCTGATCGCTTTTATGACTGGCATTCCGATAGAAATACTTGGAACAAATACCCCGTCCATAACATCAATGTGTAGATATTTTGCACCTGCCTCATCTACTTTCTTTATTTCTTCGCCAAGCCTTGCAAAATCAGCGGCAAGAATAGACGGTGATAATATGTACTCCATTTTAATATCTCCTTCGTTCAACTAATACTTCATACAAAGAAACATAGTTTTCATATCGAATCCTACTTATCTTTCCCTCGCTGACTGCATCTTTAACGGCACAATTTGGTTCGTTAATATGCGCGCATCCGCCAAACCTACATTGCGGTTCATATTCTAAAAATTCATTATATGTAGCAATTAGCTGTTCTTTTTCAACAAATGGTACTTCAACACTACTAAAACCAGGTGTGTCCATAATATATGTTTCTTCATCAATCGGAATCAATTCCGTATGACGTGTTGTATGCTTTCCTCTATCCACTTTTTGACTAATACATCCGATTTCCATAGATACATTTTCCTGCAACAGATTAATCAGAGATGACTTTCCGACTCCTGATGGTCCTGCTACCGCTGTCATTTTGCCATGTAACACCTTTACCAACATCTCAATGCCCTGTTTTTTCTTGGCACTTACAAATATGACTTCACAGCCACAATTAGAATATATGCTACGTATCCGGTCTACTTCTTCCTTCTCAACTAAATCTGTCTTATTGAAGCAAATTACAATTGGCAGCTTCTGAACTGTATATTGAACCATTATTCCAGAAGATTTAAACTTGGTTCTGGTTTTACCAATGCAAATATGATTAATGCCTGTTCTACATTTGCAACCAATGGTCGAATCAGCTGATTTTGCCTTGGGTATATCGTAATGATATTTCCCGTTCGGTTTTCTTCATCGAGAATATCTATCTCGACTTCATCCCCAACGAGTGGCTGTACTTTCTCTTTTTTAAATATCCCCTTAGCCTTACACTCATATACCCCTTGATGTGGTATATGTACATAGTAAAAGCTGGCAATTCCCTTTGTAATCCTACCACGCATTATGCTCTATTCCTTTGTGAACGTGACCGCAACAGGTGCTGTCGTTGCCCACTGTCCGTCTGTTTTGAGATATGTCAAAGTAATGCTTCCTGACGTGCTACCAACAATGCCACTTTGATTAAGTGCAAATGGAAAACTACTTGTTGTATATCTTGCAATCTCAACGCCAAGACTATTTGTCAATATTACAATTGCCTCGCTTCCAGCACCATAATCACCTGGCGCTGAAATACTGTAATTGCAACTATACCCTTCCGGTCCGAGACTTAACACAAAGTCAACACTGGTTCCTTCTACGACCGTCATACCTGCCGCATAGCTCTGACTCGCTACAAGACCTGCAAGTACTGTATCATTATTTTCTTCTTCTATCGTCGTCCAGGTCAAGCCCGCAGCCGTAAGTAAGGCCTTTGCACTGGTTTCATCTTTTCCTAATAAATCTGGTACTACAACATCTGCACTACTTGCGCCTGTACTGATAATAACCGTGATATCACTTCCGCTTGCAGCATTAGCACCTCCCAAAGGATTCTGAGAGATAACATTACCTTTTGCAACTGTATCATTTTCTGCTGTTTGCTTGACCATCCTAAAGCCTTCTGCTTCTAATGCTACTTTTGCTTCTGCCTCTGTCTTCCCAACAATAGAAGGTACAGGTGTTCCATCCGCACCAAGACTGACTGAAAGACTAATCGAAGTATTCTTTGCCACTTTAGTATCCGCCGCTATATCCTGTGATATTACGATATCCTCGCCATATTTATCTGATGCTTCATATTTTTCTGTCACACCAAGTCCTAAACTATTTAGCGTATTCTTTGCTTCTGTTATTGATATGCCAATTACATTAGGAACCGTAACATCTTCTACTGACTCTTCAATAGCTGTTTCTTCTTCTGAAGGCGTTGCATCAAAAAGTCCCATCACCTTTCCTACTAAAAATATTGCCAGTAAACCAATAATGACAGCAGTAATAATCGTAAGAACGGTCATTACTTTCTCCATTTTAGGATCTACATCATCACCATAATCATCGTCTCCGTCTTCATAATAACGATCCTTGTTACTTTTCTTTGTTGCTACTTCTTTATTTGGCTTTTTCTTTCGCACTTCGCTATTATCTTCATAATATCCATTTTCACGACGCTGGCTCGTCCGATTACGGACAGGTTCTTCCTTTGCCTGCTTGATATAAGGATCATAACCTGCTTCATAATTAGCTGTATAGGCAGATTCATATGGAGCTTCAGCGGCTGGCTCAAAAGACTGTGCATATCCTCCCTGGGGTACATATGCCTGTTGATTATATGTTTGTTGTCCATAAACATCATTAGATTTTTTCTTAATAGCCATTCTGTCAGCTTCTGTAATTGCTTTTGTTCCTTCGCTTCCGGCTACAGGAATCATTTTGACAAAATCCTCATCAGGATTAATCAGCGAACGCTTCAGGTCTTGAATCAACTCGCTCATATTAGAATATCGTCTATCAGGATTTTTCTGCGTACATTTAAAAATAATCTGTTCCACACTGACTGGAATCTCTGCCACGAAATCTCGCGGAGAAGGAATTTCCTCCTGTATATGTTTAATTGCAATCGAAACAGTTGTCTCTCCATCAAAAGGTACACGCCCCGTCAGCATTTCATACATTGTAACGCCAAGAGAATAAATATCACTCTTTGCATCACTATATCCACCACGTGCCTGTTCAGGTGAAGTATAATGTACTGATCCCATGGCATGAGAAGTAATCGTATCACTTGTGGCTGCTCTGGCAATACCAAAATCTGCTACTTTTACTTTTCCTTCCTTCGAAATGATTATGTTCTGAGGTTTGATATCTCTATGGATTATATTATTATTATGTGCCGCCTCAATACCCATTGACACCTGAATTGCGATGCTTATGGCTTCCTTGACAGATAATCTCATTTTCTTCTCAATATAGTTCTTAAGTGTAATGCCTTCCACTAATTCCATAACAAAATAGTGGATGCCTTCTTCTTCTCCTACATCATATACATTTACAATATTTGGATGCATTAGTCCTGCAGCGGACTGTGCTTCCACTCTAAATTTGGAAACAAAGTTCTTATTCGCAGAAAACTCAGCCTTTAATACCTTTACCGCAACAAATCTGTTGAGCTTATGATCTTTGGCCTTATATACATCAGACATTCCGCCCGCACCTATTTTATCTATAATCTCATATCTGTCCCCTATAATTGTACCTGGTCTTAGCATCCTATCACCTCATCAGCAAAAGGCTCAATAATAATTACTGCAATATTATCTTTGCCTCCATTGTTATTTGCTACCTTTACTAATTCTTCTGCTTTCTCAACGACATCTCTCTGCCCTTGCATGATAATTCTTATATTATCATCTTCTATCATATTCGTCAGACCATCAGAACACATCAAAATAATATCGTCCTTCTCCAGCTTTATTTCAAAGAAGTCTATATCTATTAGTTCGCCTGCACCGATTGCTCTTGTAATTATGTTTTTATCTGGATGGGTTCTGGCAGATTCCCTATCTATCTCTCCTATGCGAATCATTTCTTCTACTAGTGAGTGATCACGTGTGATTTGTCGTATTTTGCGGTTCATGATATACAAACGACTGTCTCCCACATTAGCCACATACAGCGTATCATCCGCTATCGTTGCTACCACAACAGTAGTTCCCATGCCTCTTAAGTCCTCTTCTTCCTCAGCTTTCTTTCGAATGGAGGCATTTGCATCTGTAATTGCTCCACTGATGACCTTTATCGGGCTATCTTCCTTTGTATCTACAATATATTGCACTATCTTTTCAACCGTATGCTTGGATGCAAAGTCACCTGCATTATGTCCACCCATTCCATCTGCTACAATAAACAGATTCTGAAGTCTTCCAATGGGCATTTCACATGTATATACAAAATCTTGATTCAGTTTTCTTTTTCGTCCTACATCAGTGATTGAAAAAGTCTTAAGCATATTCGTTTGCCTTTCATATAGATTGTTGGGCGACATAATGCCTTCGAAGTTGTCCGCAAGCACCGTCAATATCTCTTCCCATTTCCCTTCTAATAGTAACATTTATTTGTTTTTTTTCAAGTTTATTTTTAAATTTGAGTATATCTTTCTGCGCAGACTCTACATAAATGCTTTCTTTTACTGGGTTTACAGGTATTAGATTCACATGACAATTTAAATGTCCTATCAAAGCCGCCAGCTGCTCGGCATCATCATCCGTGTCATTTACGCCACCCACTAAGCTATACTCAAAGGTGATTCTTCTCCCTGTTTGTTTAAAATAGTATGCACATGCTTCCACCACTTCTTCAATTGTATATTTATTGGCAATAGGCATCAGCTCTCTTCTCTTTTCATTTGTTCCAGCATGCAAAGAAAGCGCCATCGTAATTTGCAATTTTTCATCTGCTAATCGTCTCATTTCAGGAACCAAGCCACAGGTCGATACTGTAAGATTCCGTTGACTAATATTTAACCCTCTCTCGTGACTGATTAAATAAATAAACTTCAAAAGTGTATCATAATTATCCAGCGGTTCTCCTGAGCCCATAACAACTACATTTGAAACTCTCTCACCCGTAATCCGTGTAATTTCATAAACCTGTGTCAGCATTTCTCCTGGTGTAAGATTACGCTCCAGACCACCTATTGTAGAAGCACAGAACCTACAGCCCATACGACATCCGACCTGTGAAGAAATACAGACGGAATTTCCATATTTATATTGCATCCATACACTTTCAATCATATTACCATCTTGTAGCTTAAAAAGAAACTTTTTTGTCCCATCTATCTTCGATTCCTGTACTTCCACAACGGAAATCTGACAAATATCGTAATGTGCCTTAAGCTTATCCCTTAAATCCTTCGATAAATCAGTCATCTCATCAAAATCCTTGACTAGCTTATCATGTAGCCACCCGAATATTTGGCCTGCTCGAAAAGCTTTCTCAGATAAGTTTGCAATATCTGTCTTTAATTCTTCATAGGTGAGGGATACTATATCCACTTGCGCCATACTGCTTCCTCTCTTAACAATCAACTATACTCTCTTAAGCCTAGCCATGAAAAATCCGTCTGTACCATGAATGCCTGGTAATAGTTGCAGATAACCAGACTCTGTTTCTTCATTAATAAGCTCCTTTGGCAAGTAAGGGTTCAAGGACTCCACTTGATATGGATAATGACTTAAGAACCAATTCAAATTCTCTTCATTCTCGGCTTCATTAATCGTACATGTGCTATAAATCAAAATTCCACCTGGTTTTACATAGGTGTGTATCGTATGTAGTATTTTACGTTGCAGTTTAACAAGCTCTGTCTGTCCAGCTTCCGTCATATGGTATTTAATATCCCCTTTGCGACTTAATACGCCTAGTCCTGAACACGGTAAATCTGCAATCAAAACATCAGCCTTATTCACAGACTCCTCATCAAATATCGTTGCATCCTTAGTGATTACCCTAACGTTTTGAAAACCAACCTGTTTTACATTGCTGCGAATCAGCTCTGCTTTTGCTTCCGTTAAATCTCTCGCTTCTACAATTCCCGTCCCGCAAAGCTTATCGGCAAGATGTAATGATTTTCCTCCAGGAGCTGCACATACATCAATAATAGTCATTCCTTTTTTTACTGCTGCAATCTCTCCGACCAACATGGAACTAATATCCTGTACTTGAAATAATCCTTCTTGAAAGCACTTAAGTGAGCCCAGATAATCATAATCCATAATTAGAAAAGCATAATCAAGGTATTCTGCTTTCTCTACACTGACACCTTCTTTTTTTAGTCTTTCCTCTAATTGTTCCTTTGAAATTTTACTCTCATTACACCGGATTGTCGTTCCCACATGTGATAAAGAAGCCAAAAGCATTTGCTCTGTCTTTTCATGTCCATATCGCTCACACCAGTTCTTCACGATCCACATCGGCATTGAATAAGAAACAGACAAGTAGTCCATTGGTTCCTTCTCAGCACTTGGATATTTTATGTTTTCTATATTTCTGCTAATATTACGCAATACGCCATTCACAAATCCCTTGAGATTATAAAAGCCTTTCTTTTCTGCCAATTTAACAGCCTCATTGCAGATGGCCGATGCTGGCACATGATCCATATATAAAAACTGATAGACACTCATACGTAAGAGATTAAGAATCACCGGCTTCATCTTCGCTGTCTTTACATTTGAAAACTGATTGATAATATAATCCAGCCGAATCTTATATTCTATAGTACCTTCACTCACCCGCTTAATAAATGCCCTGTCCTTTTGTTCTAGATATTGATATTTTTCAAGAACATTACGAATAACAACATGACTATAAGAGCCTGCCACTTCTGTTTCTAGCAGAATCCCCAATATTAATTCTCTTGTATTTATCCCTTTAATCACGCCTTCTGCCTCCGCCAAACAGCATTACCAGTCTGAGTAGCTGCAAAATGGAAGCTGCTGCCGCTGCTACATAGGTAAGTGCTGCTGCCCTAAGTACTTTTTCTGAATACTTAAGCTCTGTTTCTGACAATATTCTGGTATCTCCTAAAATTACAAGTGCCCGCCTTGAGGCATTAAATTCCACTGGCAGCGTAACCACCTGAAAAAGAACTGCAATGGAAAAAACCCATATGCCAATCGTGATTAAAAATTGTGATGACCCCAGTATGAGGCCAAGTATAATAATAGGAATTCCAATTTTAGATCCAATATTAGCCGCTGGCACAAGTGCGCTACGGAGTTTTAAGGGTTGATACTCTGTGTTATGCTGAATTGCATGGCCGCACTCATGGGCAGCAACACCTATTGCTGCAACCGAATCCGAATCATATACGGCTTCTGATAAACGTAATGCCTTTCCCTTTGCATCATAATGGTCCGTTAATTTTCCCGCTATTCTCTGTACACTTACATCATAAATTCCAGCTTCACGAAGTATTTTTTGCGCTACCTCGGCGCCTGTCATACCAGATCCACTTCTGACTCTTGCATACTTGCTATAGGTAGATTTTACTCTTGCTGATGCAATAATTGTCAGGAGGGCACCGATAATGACCAGAATATAAGTTCCATCCATATAATAATACATTGCGTTATACATACAATCATCTCCTAATTACCTAGTTTTTCTCCTGCGTGCAGTTCATATCCTAGCAAAAAGCTGCCTGCATCCATTTTTTTCTTTCCTTCTATCTGAAGTTCTTTTATTTCCAGCAATTCCTTGCCTGTATTAACCACTATTGATGACTTTGTTACTCTTGCAATACTTCCAGCGTCTCCCTCAGATTTCTCATGAACGACACCTGCTTTCCAAATCTTCATATTCTTGCCTTTGCAAGAGGTATATGCACTCGGCCAGGGCGTTAATCCCCTCACCATGCGCTCAATTTCGACAGCAGATTTTTTAAAATCAATCTGTCCTAGTTCCTTCGAAATCATTTTTACATAAGTTGCATCTTCATTATTTTGCTCAATTGCATTTATTTCTCCGTTCTCTATCCTATCCAGAACGTCAACACATAACTTTGCGCCTGCCTCTGCTAATTTATCATGTAGACTTCTGCCAGTTTCTTCTTTTTCTATTGGCACAACAGACTTCATAATCATATTCCCTGTATCAAGTCCTTCATCCATCTGCATGATGGTAACTCCGCTCTCTGCTTCTCCATTGATAATTGCCCATTGAATGGGTGCCGCACCTCTGTATTTTGGGAGTAGTGAGGCATGTACGTTGATACAGCCATATTTAGGCATATCTAGTATTTCTTTCGATAGTAGCTGGCCAAAAGCTGCCACCACAAAAATATCGGCCTCCAGCTTACGAAGTTCTTCCACTACTGTGTCGTCTTTTATTTTTAGTGGTTGCAACACGGGTAATCCCTGCGCAAGTGCATATTCTTTAATTGCTGAAAACTGTATTTCCTTACCACGACCCTTTTGTTTATCTGGTTGTGTAATAACTGCAGTAATCTCATGCTTTGATGAAAGAATTGCTTTCAATATGGTGACTGCAAAATCAGGCGTTCCCATAAATACTATCTTCAATCCTCTTCCTCCTCGTCGTCATCATCTGATTCCCCGACATCCATCAATTTTCCCTCTACTTTTTCAATATACAAATGTCCATCCAAATGGTCAATTTCATGGCATATCGCTCTTGCAAGCAATTCTGTCCCTTCTATCTCATATGGCTCCATATTTTCATCAAGTGCTACTGCCTTCACATACATAGGTCTTGTTACAATACCTGTTTTACCAGGTACACTGAGACAGCCTTCATGACCTGTCTGCTCTCCTGATGTTTCTATTATCCTTGGATTAATTAGTACATGCGGGCCGTCTCCTGCATCGATTACAACTACTCTTTTTAGAACACCTACCTGTGGTGCAGCAAGACCTGCGCCTTCTGCCTCATACATTGTTTCGAGCATATCTTCTATCAATACTTCCATCCGCAGTGTCATTTCAGATACTTCTTTGCTTTTTTTGTTTAATACTTCATCTCCGACTTCTCGTATTTTTCTGATTGCCATTGTTATTTCCTCCACATTATATATCATCCGTTTAATATGCCATGATCGGATTAAAATCAAATTGTACTCTCATCTCTTTACTATCCTGTGCCTCAATATATTGTTCCAACAAGTCTTTTTGTTGTATCAATGCTTCATTATTAGAAGCCTTCAAATAAATGATTTTTCGATAAATATCATTTATTTTTTTAATGGAAGCATCTGCAGGTCCAACCAGTGTGACGCCTTCATGAAAATTAATTATATCATAATTATTTTTGCTTTTCATCCTATTTATATTTTGGCGCAGGATATCCGCCACTTTTTCACTGAAAACATCAGCCTTTTTCTCATCTCCTGTCTCGATTAAAATAGCAACCATATAACCCACAGGCGGATAATGTAATAATTTTCGGTATCCGATTTCTTCATAATAAAACGCTTCATAGTCTTGCTTTGCTGCTGCCTTAATACTATAGTGCTCCGGATTATAAGTTTGTATTACTACTTCGCCAGGAAGTTTGTCTCTTCCTGCTCTGCCTGCTGCCTGTGTCAGTAATTGAAATGTCCTTTCTGATGCTCGATAGTCATTTATATGCAGGGACAAATCGGCAGCAAGAATGCCAACGAGTGTAACATTAGAAAAATCATGTCCTTTCACAATCATTTGCGTTCCGACCAATATATCTGCTTCCTGATTCGCAAACGCAGCAAGAATCTTTTCATGTCCATCCTTTTTCTTAGTTGTATCAAAATCCATGCGCAGTACACGTGCCGCTGGAAATGCCTTTCTGATCAGCATCTCGATTTGTTCTGTTCCTGCTTTCATGCCTCCGATATAATTTGAGCCACATATAGGACATTTTCTTACATTAGGTTCTTCGTATCCACAATAATGACATACCAGCTTCCCATTTCTATGTGCTGAAAGCGATACATCACAATGCGGGCACTTCATTACATGACCGCAAGCCCGGCAAGATACAAATCCAGCATATCCACGTCGATTCAAAAACAACATAATCTGTTCTTTCTTTTCAAGCTTTTCTTCTATTAAAAAATGTAATTTTTCACTAAATATCGAGCGATTTCCTTTTTTCAATTCTTCCCGCAAATCAACGGTATAGATACTAGGCATTTTTGCATCAATTGCCCTTTCCGTCAATTGGTAAAGCCTATACTCACCAGTAAGAGCCTTATAATAGGAATCTACTGATGGTGTTGCCGATCCGAGAATCACGGATGCACCATGCAACTTCGCAAGTTCGATGGCAGTCTCTCTCACATGGTACTTCGGCATTGTATCGCTTTTATAAGAACTCTCATGCTCTTCATCGATAATAATCATTCCCAAATTAGCAAATGGCGTAAATAAGGCAGAGCGTGGTCCAATTATTACATCAATCTCTCCCTTTTTTGCCCTCTCAAACTGATCATATTTTTCACCTTCTGACAATCTTGAGTGTAAGGTTGATACTCTGTCTCCAAATCGTTTATAAAATCGCATTACCGTCTGATAAGTCAATGCAATTTCCGGAATCAAAACAATTGCCTGCTTACCATTTTCAACTACTTTCCCGATTAACTCCATATATACTTCTGTCTTTCCGCTTCCTGTTACGCCATGAAGTAAGTAGGTATGTGGCAGTTTATCCTGCATATCGCTAATAATCTCATCAAATACGATCTGCTGACTTTCATTTAAGTGTACCCATGCACCCGTTTGGTCTTGTTTTTTGACAGGATTTCGATACACCTGCTCTGCACTAACCTCCAGAATTTCTTGCTTCTGCAATGTCTGGATGGTTGCACTTGCTATATTTAACTTGGAAGTCACAATATCATAGAGAAGTGATTCTTCTTTTATTAATTCTTCTAGCAATCTAGCACGTGCTGTCTGCTTCTTTTTTTGGAAGAATGCAAGCTTTTCCTTGGCAAAGTTTTCATCGCAACACAAACGAATCGTTTTGATTTCTTTTGGCTTCATCTGCTTTTTTATCGGAAGAACTGTTTTAAGTGCAGCAATCATCGTTGAGCCATAATTCTGTTTCATCCACCATGCTAGCTGTATTAGCTTAGATTCTACTAATGCATCATTTGTAATGATACCATGCAGATATTTCATTTTTTCTTCCGGAAATTCTGCCCGTTCACTGATCTCCATAACATATCCCTTAATCAGGCGATCACCTCTGCCAAATGGTATCTCAACGAAAGCACCTGGTTGCAAAGATTCTTTCAAATCCTCTGGAATCAGATACTGAAATATTCTATCCAATTTTTCATGCGATATATCTACGATGATATTGGCATATTTACCTTTCACGATGTTATCTCCCTTAAGATGATATATTAATGAGAATATCATAAATTACTATTTTTATCAAATTTGCTACCGAAGCCTCATACATTTTCAAACTGTATCAACTGCCTCGTATAATCTTGCTTTACAGGTTACACGGCATACAAATAGGCATCCGAAAAGCTTGCGGATGCCTAGATTTATTTTATTCTATTGTATATTCAGATTTGAGTATCCCATTAAACTCTCATCGACTGCACGCGCGGCTTCACGCCCTTCGCGGATTGCCCAAACAACTAATGACTGTCCACGATGCATATCTCCCGCAGTAAAGACATTCTTTACATTCGTGCTGTATTTTTCGTTTTCGGTCTGGACATTAGTCCTTTCATTGACTTCTACCCCGAATGCCTCCGTTACATAATTCTGACTTCCAAGAAAACCAGCGGCAATCAGCACGAGTTCAGCCTGTACTGTTTGTTCACTGCCAGAAATCTCTGACATCTGCATTCTACCAGTCTTTTCATCCTTTTCCCACTTCAATTTCACAATCACAACCGCCTCAAGTACACCTTTTTCATTTTTAACAAATTTCTTGACAGTAGCGTTATAAATTCTTGGATCGGTTCCAAACTGATCGATTGCTTCTTCCTGACCATAATCTGTCTTTAAGATCTTTGGCCATTCTGGCCACGGATTATCATCTGCCCGCTTTACAGGAGCTATTGGCATCATTTCAATCTGTGTTACAGATTTGGCGCCATGTCTAATAGATGTACCGACACAATCGTTTCCTGTGTCGCCGCCTCCAATAATTACAACATTCTTATTTTTTGCAGAAATCCAGTTCTTATGCGCTTTTGTTGCATCCATATCTGCATCCAGAAGTGCTTTTGTCGAAGAAGTTAAAAAATCAACCGCAAAATGTATTCCTACAGCATCCCGCCCATCCGCTTTGATATCACGCGGATTGGATGCCCCACAGGCAAGAATTACGCGATCAAAGTTTTTCAGAATCTCTTTGACTGGGTATTCTTTTGTTCCAATATCTGCATTTGTAACAAAACAAACCCCTTCCTCACTCATGATTTTATTTTTTCTTTCAACAACTGATTTTTCCAGTTTCATATTTGGTATTCCATACATTAGTAATCCGCCAATCCTATCTGCACGTTCAAAAACCGTTACAGAATGCCCACGTTTGTTTAACTGATCAGCTGCTGCAAGACCACTCGGACCTGAACCAATTACTGCAATTTTCTTGCCAGTTCTTACCTTCGGGGGCTTTGCTATCGCATATCCTGCTATATAGGCATTTTCAATGATTGCATTCTCATTTTCCTTGATTGCTACGGGGTCTCCGTTTAATCCGCATGTACATGCTGATTCACACGGTGCAGGGCATACTCTTCCTGTAAACTCTGGAAAATTATTTGTTTTTTTCAACCTATTGAAGGCCTGTCTCCAATTGTTCGTATAAACCAGATCATTCCATTCTGGTACGAGATTATGAAGCGGACAGCCAGATACCATCCCCATCATCATCATTCCTGATTGGCAGAAAGGAACGCCACATTCCATACACCTTGCTCCCTGCTCCTGCTGCTTCTCTTTTGAAAGCGGAATGTGAAATTCTCGGAAATTCTTAATTCTTTCTCCTGGCTTTATTGACTTTGATGTTTGTCTTTCATATTCCATAAATCCTGTAGGTTTTCCCATTTTACCCGCCTCCTATCTTCTTGTATTTGCATAAAATGCTTCTATTTGTGCCTGTTCACTGGAAAGTCCCTTTTCCTCCATCTGAACAATTGTCATGAGCATTCTTTTATAATCATGTGGGATAATCTTCTTGAACTTTGGAAGATAATCACCAAAATGTTCGAGAATTTCTTTTCCCTTTGCCGAGTTTGTATTTGCAACATGTTCCTTAATCATTTCCTTGAGTTCCAGCACATCATATTTAGAAGATACCTCTGTAAAAGAAATCATTTCTTTATTCAGTTTTGTATATAAATTAGAATTTTCATCAAGTACATATGCAATACCTCCGCTCATACCAGCGGCAAAATTTTTCCCTGTTTTCCCTAGGACCACAACACGTCCACCTGTCATATATTCACAGCCATGGTCACCAACGCCCTCCACAACTGCAAGTGCGCCAGAATTTCTTACGCAGAAGCGTTCTCCTGCAACACCATTGATAAAGGCCTTACCACTTGTTGCCCCATATAAAGCAACATTACCAATGATAATATTTTCATCTGCTTTAAAATTAACACCCTTGGGCGGATATACCATCAGCTTTCCGCCTGATAATCCCTTCCCAAAATAATCATTACTGTCGCCAATCAGCTCCAATGTTAATCCTTTTGGAATAAACGCTCCAAAGCTCTGACCGCCAGCACCATGACATTTCACTGTATAGGTATCATCTTCAAGAGAATCTCCGAAACTTCTGGTAATTTCAGCTCCAAAAATCGTTCCAAATGACCGATTGACATTCGAGACATCCAACTCTATGCTCTTTTTCTTTCCCTCAGCAAGTGCACTTCCCATCTTCTTAAGTAGTACTGTTTCATCTAATGTCTTTTCTAATGCAAAGTCAAAAACCTGCTTCGGATCAAAAATTGCATTTTCATGATCTTTCAAGTATGGGTTATAAAGAATGTTAGTGATATCCATTGTAGCCGCTGTTCCCGTCAGTCCCTCTTTCACCTTCAGAAGATCTGATCTACCCACAAGTTCATCCACCGTGCGAATTCCAAGCAAACTCATGTATTCTCGAAGTTCCTGGGCAATAAAATTCATAAAGTTTATAACATATTCCGGTTTTCCTTTGAACCGCTTCCTTAAAAGCGGATTCTGGGTTGCAATACCAACAGGGCAGGTATCCAGATTACATACTCTCATCATGACACAACCCATTGTTACGAGTGGTGCTGTTGCAAAACCAAATTCTTCTGCCCCGAGCATCGCAGCAATAGCAACATCACGGCCACTCATTAATTTACCGTCTGTTTCAATCCTTACCTTGTTTCGAAGTCCATTCATGATTAACGTCTGATGACTTTCCGCAAGTCCTAGTTCCCATGGCAGACCTGCATTATGGATTGATGTCTTCGGTGCAGCTCCTGTTCCTCCGTCATAACCAGAAATCAGAATTACCTGCGCCCCAGCTTTTGCAACACCCGCAGCAACAGTCCCCACTCCAGCCTCAGAAACAAGCTTAACTGAGATACTAGCTTCTTTATTCGCATTTTTTAAGTCGAAAATCAATTGCGCCAAGTCCTCAATCGAATAAATATCATGATGTGGAGGCGGAGAAATCAGACCCACACCTGGGGTTGAATGTCTTGTTTTTGCCACCCACGGATATACCTTTTTCCCTGGCAGATGACCGCCCTCTCCTGGTTTTGCACCCTGTGCCATCTTAATCTGAATTTCTTTTGCACTAACAAGGTACCTGCTTGTAACGCCAAACCTGCCTGAAGCAACCTGTTTAATAGCAGAACATTTATCCACACCATCAGGACCAACCATGAGTCTTTCCAGTCCTTCGCCACCTTCACCCGTATTTGATTTGCCACCAATCTTATTCATGGCAATTGCCAGTGTTTCATGCGCCTCCTGTGAAATCGATCCATAGGACATTGCACCCGTCTTAAATCTAGTTACAATAGAAGCAACACTTTCTACGTCCTCTATTGGAATCGGCTTTTTCACAAATTTAAAATCCATCAGCCCACGAAGATTTCGTACATCGTCCTCTACATCCACGAGTGAGGTATACTGCTTGAACATAGTATAATCGCCGCGTCTTGTCGCTTCCTGAAGAAGATGAATCGTCGCAGGATTATAAAGATGCTCCTCAGCACCCGAACGCATTTTATGCTTTCCTGGACTGTCAAGTGTCAAATCGTTTTCGAGTCCAAGCGGATCAAAAGCCCTTGAATGAAGCTTATCTACCTGTTTTTCGATATCCATCAGCGTAAGTCCATCTACCCTGCATACTGTATTTGTAAAATATTTTTCAATAACATCCTGATTAATTCCTATTGCCTCAAATATTTTAGAGCCCTGGTAAGATTGGATTGTCGAAATTCCCATTTTAGATGCAATTTTTACGATTCCGTGTAGCACTGCGGCATTATAATCATCAATTGCCGCATATAAATCTTTATCTAGCATATCGCTTTCAATGAGTTCTTTCACTGTCTCAAGCGCAAGATAGGGATTAATTGCACAAGCTCCATATCCTAACAGTGTCGCAAAATGATGTACTTCACGAGGCTCACCTGATTCAAGAATCATAGCCACACTTGTTCTTTTCTTTGTCTCAACAAGATGCTGCTGCAAAGCAGACACTGCCAAAAGTGAGGGGATTGCTACATGATTTTCATCGACTCCTCGATCTGACAAAATCAAGATATTGGCGCCTTCTTTATAGGCCCTGTCAACCTCAATGAACAGCCTGTCGATTGCTTTTTCCAAACTCGTATTTTTATAATATATAATAGGAAGTACTTCGACCTTGAAACCCTCTTCCTTCATAGATTTGATTTTTAGCAAATCTGTATTTGTCAGAATCGGATTGTTTACCCGTAACACCTTGCAGTTTTTTGCTTTCTCTTCTAATAGATTTCCATCCTCGCCAATATATACCGTCGTGGAAGTTACAATCTCTTCTCTGATGGCATCAATTGGTGGGTTTGTCACCTGTGCAAAAAGTTGTTTAAAATAATGGAATAGTGGTTGGTGATTTTTTGAAAACACTGCAAGTGGCGTGTCTACACCCATTGCTGCAATTGCCTCGGCTCCATCTCTTGCCATCGGAAGAATGCTATTTCTGAAATCCTCATAGGTATAACCAAACGCTTTCTGAAGTCTCTGGCGCTCTTCAAAGGAAAGTAGCTCTACCTTCTCATTTGGTATATGTAAATTCTTAAGCTTTACAAGATTTGTATCAAGCCATTCTCCATACGGCTGTCTAGAGGCATATTGCTCCTTAAGATGATTATCATCAACCACCTCACCTTTTACTGTATCCACTAAAAGCATTTTTCCTGGACGAAGACGTTCCTTTTTCACTATTTTATAAGGATCCAAATCCAATACACCAACTTCTGAAGCGAGAATCAGTTGATCATCATCTGTAATATAATAACGGGATGGGCGAAGTCCGTTCCTGTCAAGTACAGCGCCCATGACATCTCCATCACAGAACAATATCGAAGCTGGTCCGTCCCATGGCTCCATCATCGTAGCATAATAGCTATAGAAATCCTTCTTCTTCTGTGTCATTGTGCGGTTATTAGCCCATGGTTCCGGAATCGTAATCATAACGGCAAGTGGTAAATCCATTCCACTCATAGTAAGAAATTCGAGTGTATTGTCAAGCATTGCAGAATCCGAGCCCTTTGCATTGATTACTGGAAGCACTTTATGAAGTTCTCCCCGCAGACAGCCTGAATCCATCGTTTCTTCACGTGCAAGCATTTTGTCAGCATTTCCTCTGATTGTATTAATTTCACCATTATGCACAATAAACCTATTAGGGTGTGCTCGTTCCCAACTCGGATTCGTATTCGTAGAAAAACGAGAGTGTACTATGGCAATTGCCGATTCATAATCCTGACTTTGTAAATCACTATAAAATGTACGCAACTGTCCAACAAGAAACATTCCTTTATAAACGATTGTTCTTGAAGAGCAGGAAACAACATAGGTATTTTCAGTACTCTGCTCAAAAACACGTCTTATTATATAAAGTTTCCTATCAAACTCAATTCCGGTCGCAATATTCTCCGACTTTTTTACAAATCCCTGCATGATATGTGGCATACATTCCACTGCCATATGGCCGAGAACAGAAGCATCTATAGGAACTTCTCTCCATCCAAGAAATTCTAAGCCCTCTTTTTCCACAATAATTTCAAACATTTTTTTGCTTTGATTTCTCTTTAATTCATCCTGCGGAAAAAAGAACATGCCAATTCCATATTCCCTTTCTTTTGAAAGACTAATACCCAGAGGCTTAACCGCTTTTGAAAAAAACTTGTGGGAAATCTGCATTAAAATTCCTACACCGTCTCCGGTCTTTCCCTCTGCATCTCTTCCTGCTCTATGTTCCAGATTTTCAACGATTTTCAAAGCATTCTCGATGGTCTCTCTACTTTTTCTTCCTTTAATATCTACAACTGCTCCTATTCCGCAATTATCATGCTCAAATTCTGGGCGATACAGCCCTGGCATTCTAAAATCATTTTTTGCATCAAACATATATTACCATCCTTTCTAAATACAAATACAATTTCAAATATTCCTATACTCTTTATGTCATAATCTCATTAACATTTTGCTCCATAAAGCTACGGACAAAAAAAGGGCAAACGCAAAATAAGAATCTTTCTTACTTTCGTTTACCCCCATTGGTAACTTACAGATTTAATATACAACATTTTTTTTGCCTTGTAAATACTTTTTCTCAAAAAGTGCTTTCAATTGTCTGACTATTCGTCAATTCATTCTTTTTCAGTTAAATTGTTTGACTTTTTATATTTATCCGTCTTTTTGTTCTCATTTTTCATTTATTTCAATCGTAAATTATTATGAAACAAATTAGTGTCTTCTATCGTTATATAAAATATGACAAAAGTAACTTCCTTATTTTATTCTACTAAGTTAAACTAATACATGTTCAGGAAACCATAATTATCCTATCTTACAAAATTGAAAGAGTTGGAAAAAAATTGTAAGCTTAATCAATAGTATCCTATTCTTTCCCGTGCTATATTTAGCATAAATATGAGAATACTAAAAATAATTGACATTTTTGTATTATTGTATTATTGTATTACTTAATTAACACAGTTGGAAACTACACTATAGTTTGGAGGCATTTATTTTGAATTCACTAATTACAATTAAGGATATGTGTAAAATCTACAATCCTGGTGAAAATGAGGTCCGGGCATTAGACCACATAAACCTTACAATCAACCGCGGCGAGTTTGTCGCCATTATCGGTCAATCTGGCAGCGGAAAATCTACGCTAATGAATATGCTTGGCTGTCTTGATGTGCCTACTTCTGGCGATTACTATTTGAACGGTGCTGATGTTGCAGTTCTTCTTGATGATGACTTATCAGATATCCGGAATAAAGAAATTGGCTTCATTTTTCAAGGCTTTAATTTAATAGCAGGACTGACAGCTCTTGAAAATGTTGAACTACCTCTTATGTACCGTGGCATATCAAAAGCAAAACGTGAGAAATTAGCCATAACTGCTCTAACTAAAGTGGGACTTGATAAGAGAATGACACATAAGCCTGCTGAAATGTCTGGTGGCCAGCAGCAACGAGTTGCAATTGCCAGAGCTATCGCGCAAGCACCTCCTATTATATTGGCCGATGAGCCTACAGGTAATCTTGACTCTCATTCCACTCAGGAAATTATGGACATCTTGTCTGAATTGTATCAAGAAGGCTGTACCGTTATTCTGATCACACACAATAATGAAATTGCTTCTCAAGCAAAACGTGTTGTTAAAATAAAAGATGGGCAAATTGAAAAAGACTATTGGAACGAGGAGAAGGAAAAATGAAATCGCTATTTAACAAAAAGAGTAAGGTAAAGGAACTATCAGACGTAGAGACAAATGAAGAAATCAATGCATCGGTTTCCGACGTTGCAGATACGGAGGACTTTGAATTATTAGACATTGCAAAGAATTCTAAAGGAGTAAAAAGTCCACTCCGAAAAAAAAGAATTATTAAGTGGTGTATCTTGGGTGGTGTCGTAGTCATTATTACAGTTGTTCTCATCATTTCCAGCATATCTGCTAAAAATGCTGTTCCCATGCTTTCTGTCGTTGAAATCGAGACTGGTGATGTAGAAGAAACGATTACTGGAAGTGGTTTAGTCAACAGTGAATTGACGAAAACCTACTTTTCTCCCGTTAATTCCACTATTGGTGAAATATCCATTAAAAAAGGAGATAGTGTTAAGGCTGGTGATCAATTAATTCCTTTTAACACGGAAGATCTGTCTCTTGAAACGGAAAAGGCAGCACTCACTGCTATTGCAAACGATGAAGGCTATCAGCAATCTTTGTATGAAAGTCAAAAGGCAGCAAATGATTTTGCGGTTGCCAAAAATAATGTTGCAACCTATAAATTATTGATTGTAGCACAGCGTAATTATATTAATGATATTACCGCTTCTATATCTGGCAAAGCAAACACTTTGGCCGATACTGCTCAATGTGCTCGTGATGGTATCCAAAAGAAAATAAATGAAAAAAATGATGAACTTACGGATAAGAAAAAAGCTTTGACAGATCTGGCTCCTTCTGGCACTCCTGTTTCTGCCAATGTGGCTTCTTATACGCAGGTACAGAAGGATATTGATGATTTAAGTAATGAGGCAGCTGATTTGAGTTCTTCATTAAACAGTGTTTATTATCCTGCTAATACAGTTGCTGAAAGCAGACAACTTGCTGAAGCGCAAAATCTACTCTCTGACATGCAATCTTATCTGGCAAAAGACGAAGCCAAGATGGAAACTGCTGAAAAGACTATGTTAGATGTGCATGCACGCGAACAATTAAAGGCCAATAATGAAGTGTCTCAATTAACAGCTGAACAGGCACAAGATGCACTTGCAAAAGCTTCTACTGGCATTTATGCTGATTTTGGAGGTATTATTTCAGAACTGTCTGTTGTGAGCGGTGCGCCTGCCACAAAAGGTACTGCTCTTCTCACATTACAGAGCACTGAAGATGTCATGGTTGATGTTACTATTTCTAAATATAATCTTGCTAGGCTAAAGCTTGGTCAGAAAGCCACTGTTACGATTGCTGGTAAAACATATGAAGGGTCTGTATCCAGAATAAATGGGATTGCTACTGCCAATTCTTCTGGTGCTCCAGTCATTACAGCAGAGGTACATATTGATACGCCCGATGAAGGTATCTATCTTGGGGTTGAAGGAAAAGTTGTAATTCATACAAATGAAGCAAAGGGAGTCGTTCTTGCCCCTGTTGAAACAATCAATTCAGATATGAGCGGCAGCTTCTGCTATGTGATTGAAAATGATGTTCTAGTAAGACGAAATGTAGAAACTGGTGTTTCTTCTGACACATTTATCGAAATCAAAAAAGGCGTATCTGCTGGCGAACTACTGGTAAATGACTATACCACTCCGCTGACTGAGGGTATGGCCGCTAAAGCATTACCTATTGTCGAGGAAGAAGCTGTTTCCGATGATGCGATTGACACTTTAAAAGAATAGTAAGGAGAAAGTCATGACACAGTTTATCGAATATATTAAAATGGCATTCCAGAATTTGCGTTCCAACAAAGGACGTTCGCTTTTGACAATGCTAGGAATCATTATTGGAATTTCCTCCGTTATTATGATCATTTCCATTGGTAACGGGGTGAAAGGAAGTATTGACAAGGATTTAAACGATTTGGCAGGCGGACAGCTCTATGTATATCTAGATGCTACCAAACAGAAAGATAACATGATTACGCTGACTCCAGATGACTTTAAAGCTATTGAGGAAAAAGTGCCCCATGTCAAAGCTGTAACACCTGAATATTATGTATACGGCGGTAGCATATCTGGCATCAAAGGCGGCGAAAAAGACGCCATTGTAAAAGGCGGCATGGCCGGTTACGAATTTATCTCTAAAGAGCCTATTGTAAAAGGAAGATACTTTACAGAAGAAAATGTCGATGAAGGTGACAAGGTTTGTGTTATTACTGAAAATGCAGCAAAAACGCTATTTGGTACAGCGGATAATGTAATCGGTATGCCTGTTAATGTGACACTGTACGGAATGTCTACAGAATTAACAATCATTGGACTTCGAAAGGACAGTTCCTCTGCAATGCTAAATGCGATGACTGGCGCGGGCGATCGGCTTAGTGTTGAAACCCCCTATACGGTCATGGGTTCTGCTTTCGGTTTTTATATTAATGGTTTTGATGGTGCTTATATCATCGGAGAAGGTGCGCAGTATTCAAAAGAAATTTATACTGCAACCATCAACCTGTTAGAGGCACGATATGATGCCAGAGGGCTTGGCTATTTCTTATTACAGGACTTTAATGACAGTTTGAGTCAGATTACAAATGTCCTTAATGGTATCACCATCTTTGTTGTATTTGTTGCCTCTATTTCTCTTTTAGTTGGTGGTATTGGCGTCATGAATATTATGCTTGTGTCTGTTACCGAACGCACGAGGGAAATTGGTATTCGAAAAGCACTTGGCGCAAAAATGAATGCCATTATGATACAATTTTTATCAGAAGCTGCCATTATCACTTTAGTTGGTGGTCTCATAGGTATCGTACTAGGCGTTGGAGGCGCTATCGGAATATGTAACCTGCTGACATCGTTCAATTTTTTGAAATGTCAGGCAAACATAACCGCTTCTACCGTTTTGATTGCAAGCGTGTTCTCTTCTTCCGTCGGTATTTTCTTTGGTATCTATCCAGCTAAAAAAGCCGCCAAATTAAGTCCTATCGAAGCTCTGAGACACGAGTAAACAATATGGAAAAGAAGTAAGATTTAAATCATCTTACTTCTTTTTTTTATCTTCTTTTTCTATCTCGCTTTCCATCAAAAATCACTACTCATAATATCCCTTATGATAACGCGTTCATCCATCGGATATTTTTTTCCTCTAATCTCTTGATAATCCTCATGTCCCTTGCCTGCGAGAATAATGACATCTCCTGGCTCTCCATTATGAATGACATATGCAATGGCTTCTCTTCTGTCACATATCTCGACATATTTTCCGCTCGTTTTCTCTATTCCTGCTCGAATATCTGCAATAATAGCAAGTGGTTCTTCAAATCGAGGATTATCTGATGTGATTACAGTCACATCTGCAAGCCTGCCTGATACCTCCCCCATCTCATACCGTCTTAGTTTAGAACGATTTCCACCGCAACCAAACAAACAGACAATACGTTTTGGCTGATATTCCTTTAGTGTTGTCAGAAGACTTTCAAGCGCCATGGCATTATGCGCATAATCTATCATAAGCGTAAATTTGTCAGAAACCTCTATCATCTCTATTCTGCCCTTTATCTTTGCCACTCTCAAAGCATCTATGATTTCAGAACCTGTAACATCAAAGTGACGACAAGCTGCAATTGCTGCCAATGCATTATATACATTGAACTTACCCGGAATGTCTATATAAACTGCAAGTTCCATCAATCCCTCTATACAAAACGAAGTACCCAGATGTCCTTTTTCTGTCACCAATTTGATATCCTTTGCCCGTATATCTGCTTTTTCACTAAATCCATAGCTTTCTACGCGGCAGGTATGGTCGTGCAGTATTTCATGTATATGTATATCGTCTGCATTAACAATACCAACCTTACATTGTCTGAACAGCAAGCTCTTACATGCCATATACTCTTCAAAACTAGCATGCTCATCTGGGCCGATATGATCTGGCTCAATATTCGTAAATATTCCCAAATCAAAATTAATAGCCTGTGTACGGTGCATCATGAGCCCTTGTGAAGAAACCTCCATCACGACGGCATCACAACCCTCGTCCACCATTTGTTTTAAATACTCTTGTAAAACATATGACTCTGGCGTCGTATTTTGTGCCGAAATATGCCTCTCTCCAATAATAACTTCAATTGTACCAATCAGTCCCACTTTATACCCTGCATTTTCAAGAATTGCTTTCAACAGGTAAGTCGTTGTGGTCTTTCCTTTTGTACCCGTTATTCCAATTGTCTTCAGCTGTTCTGCTGGCTGACCAAAATAAGCAGCACTGATATGCGCCAAAGCATAACGAGTATCTGCCACCTTAATAACTGTTACTGTGTCAGATACAATTACTTCTTTTTCTACGATTAATACAGATGCTCCATTCGCAACTGCCTCATTTACGATACTATGGCCATCAAAATTAGCACCTTTAATGCATATAAACAGGCAATCTTGCTCAATCTTCCTGGAATCATATACCACCTTACTTATTTGGCGATCTATCGCACCTTGCATACATTCATAATCAAATCCTTTTATTAAACCATCCAGTTGTCGCATAAACTGTCCTCTTTCTTAGATTGTTTCCTTCTCTTTTTTACACATATAATAGTATAAACTATTTTCTCTGCAATGTTAATCTATTTTTTAATAAGCATATACTATTTCATACTATGGGGATAAAAGAGAAACGCCGAAGTGCATATGCAACTTCGACGTTCGTTCTCTTATGAGGGGGGGAGATAGGTGAGTGTTCATCAACTATCTGATAACATCATAACCAAAAAATGTGTTCACTTTGTGTTTAAAGTATTAAAAAATCTTGAAAATTCTTAAGACAATCATATCGATTTCTTAAATCAATCATAATGCTGTATTGTCAATTGCACACTACTATTTCCCACATATACATTTAGTGTTGGATAATACGTGATTGCAATCATATCACCCGTCTTCTTTAAAAAGGTTTTACTATCGCCAAACCAAATAGCTTCTCTGACAACGCCATCCTTGTTTTGTAATGACATCTTAACAACATTTTGATTCTTTCCTATAATTTGCATGGAACGAATCAATAGTTCCTTTTCTGCAAATAAGGGTCTGGAATTTCCCATTCCAAAAGGTGCTAATAGTTCTATTTCACTAATGAGAGCTTCATTTGCATAGCCAATTGGCAATGGAATATCAATACGCACTTTTTCGATCATGTCCTCGTCTTTTAAATCTGTGTTCTGGTTTAAACGTATTCTGAATTTTTCTATGTTTTCTTCTGGCATTGATAAACCCGCTGCCATTTTATGACCTCCATATTTACTAAACAAGTCCTTACATTTTGTCATCTCATCGTACATATGATATGCTTCAATAGAACGGCCTGAGCCCTTGACACCTTTTTCACCTTTCGTTAATATAAATGTTGGTTTGTAGTATCTTTCTTTAATGCGTCCCGCAATGATTCCAGCAAGGCTTTCATGACATTCTGCAAGATACAAGACCAATACCTTATCTTCACATTTTTCCAGTTCCTTCACGGCCTGTTCCAAAAAATGCTGTGTCATATCTTTTCTGCTCTCATTCAGTTCCTTTAATTCTAATGCAATTTTAGACGCTTCTTTTTCATTTTTACTTATAAAAAGTGATAACGCACGTTCAGCAGTGTCCAAACGCCCCGTCGCATTAATACAAGGACCCAAAATAAAACCAATATGATAGGGCGACAATTTTTCTTTGTCAATACAAGCTGACGAAATAAGTGCTCTCATCCCGATATTCTTAGATTTTTTTATTTTTTCCATCCCATATTTTACGATAATTCGATTTTCATCACGCAGCTCCATAACATCTCCGATTGTAGCAAATGCTGCAAATGACAAAAATGCTTCCACAACATCTTCCTGTGGCATAAGCGCCTCCCAGAGTGCCTGTATCACTTTATATGCCACAACAGCCCCACATACTCCTGGAAATGGATAATTACAGTCTGCACGATGTGGGTTAATCACCGCATCCCCTGATGGCAAGATATACTGTTTTGTGCCTGAGCCATCCTCTGCAAGGTTATATAGTATTTCATGATGGTCCATAATGATGACCGTCATCCCTAGTTCCTTTGCATGTGCAATCTGCTCAATAGCAGCGATGCCGTTATCACATGTCAAAATCACTTCGATTTTATCCTCATATGCGCTACAAATCATACTATCACTAATTCCATAGCCATCCTTAATCCTATCCGGCAATTTTGCATCTACGACAGCACCGCATTTTGTTAGTCCCTCTAGCAATATATAGGTGGCGCATATTCCATCAATATCATAATCGCCAATAATCCTGATTCTACGATGCATTTTAATGGCCTGTTCTATCAAATTAACGGCCAGATCCATATCTTTCATCTCATATGGATTGTACAGGTTCGCAATTGTACCATGCAAAAACAGGGATATTTCTTCATCAGAAATAATATCCCTGTTTCTTAATATACGAGCAATAATTGGTGATATGTTATGTTTCTTTGCTATCTCATCAAAATCGGCCTTTTTTGCCGTAACGAACCAATTAGCCATATTCTACTTATGCCACTTTCTTCTTTCCTATCTTTTCCTTAAATATATACCACATAGAACCTGCTAGACATACAGATGAATAACATCCACAAACCAAACCTACAATAAGTGGTAACGCAAATTCTTTGATTGATGTTACACCCATGATATACAGAACTACTACCATAATCAGCGTTGTTATTGAAGTAAAGATACTTCTAGAAAGAGTCTGTGTAATACTATTATTTATAACGGCTTCCAGTACGTCATTCCTTTTCATTTCTCCTAGATTTTCACGGATTCTGTCAAATATGACTATTGTTGCATTAATGGAATACCCGACTATGGTCAACATACATGCTATAAATGTACCGCCGACTGATACTCTGGCAACTGCATAGAATGCTAAAACAACCAAAACGTCATGACATAAAGCAAGCACAGAACTTGCACCAAATCTCAAATCTTTAAATCTGAACCAAATGTATACCAGCATGCAAAGTGTTGCAATAACAACTGCAATAATTGCATCAGCTTTCATTTCTGAGCTAATGGTAGAACTAATCGTCTCTGCTGTAATCAGCCCTTCATCCACTCCAAAATTGCTGACCATTGCATCATCAAATGCTTCTCGTTCTGCCACAGACAACGTACGAGTCTTAAATATGACTTCATTCGTACCTGCTACTTTCTGTGTCTGTACATTGCCATCACCTGTTATCTCCTCTATGATTGGCACCACCTTAGCATCTAAATCTTCAATTGACATATCCTCATTGAAGGTTATATTTGTAGAAGAACCGCCAAGGAATTCCAAACTGTAATTTAGTGCTCCGATACCATTTGCCTTATTCACTCCCATAAACACAAATCCGCATATAATAACTACAAGAGAGGCAGCAATAAACATCTTTCGTTTTGCAAGAAATGCAATTGGCTTATTTTCTTTTCCTGTTCCAAATAATTTCTCATTTTGCAACCCAACTGCATAAAATGCATTTAAAATAAACTTCGTTACAAAGAGCGCTGTAAACATAGATAATATAATACCAAGTGCTAATGTCTGTGCAAATCCCTTAACAGCACCAGTACCCATAAATCCAAGAACAATCGCTGCAATCAACGTTGTCATATTACCATCGATAATGGCCGATAATGCCTTTTGGAAACCGATTTTAATTGAGGAACGAATCGTCTTCCCGCTTCTTATTTCTTCCCTGATTCTTGCAAAAATAATGACATTGGCATCTACCGCCATACCAATAGATAAAATGATACCTGCGATACCTGGTAACGTCAGTGTAATATTAAAGAAATTTAACATCAGCATCATCAAAATAACATAGATGCAAAGTGCTATTGATGAGGCAAGACCAGGAATCAGGTAAATCACGATCATAAACAAAACAACGATCGAAAGACCAATAATACCAGCTTTCAAACTTGTCTGAATTGCCGTTGATCCGAGCTGTGCCCCTACGACATTGGAACGTAATTCATTCAGTGTCAGTTTCAATCCACCAATACGAATGGTCGAAGCTAAATCTTCTGCTTCTTCGAATCCACCTATTTTGGTAATATAAGCCTGTCCTCCAGTGATTGCGCTTTGTACCGAAGGTGCACTTATGATTTCATCATCATAAACGATAAATATTACTTCCTTCGTAATTGCTGCTATTGTCGTCGCCTCTGCAAACTTTTTCGTTCCTTCTTCTGTCAGCGATAGCTCAACCATATATTCATTCGTACCCATATCGTTTGTTGAACTTGCCGCAGTCGCAGCCTTTACATCTGTTCCTTCTAATACAACGGAACCATCTGCCTGTAGTTCTTCAATGCTCTTTATAAGTATATACCCACTGGTTCCATCTGCATTCACACCATATGTATAGTTAGGTTCACCTACCAGGTTCTTCTCACTCACAAAATATAGTGAACCAGGTTTCCCTAAATCTGTAAGGATTTGATTTGCATCTGTCACTCCTGGGATTTCAATGTTAATTCTGTTATCCCCTTCTTGGTATACCTGTGTCTCGGTACTATACCCTTCCACACGCTTCTGCAATTTATAAATCGTATCGCTCATATCTTCTGCAGATGGATTATCTCCTTCTACCTGATATGTGATACTAACGCCGCCTGCCAAATCAAGACCTAGCTTTACATTTTCTACAGCTCCTGTTTTTTCTGCCCCTATACCAAATATGGCCACATAACCAAGTCCTACAATCAGCAAGACAGTAATCAAAAGGACAATAATTCCCTGACTCTTCTTCATTTCATACTCTTCCTTTTCTTCTTATTCACAAACAGAGATGCTAAAATTCTGCCACTCTTCTTATCGCTAGTGTTGCTTTTACCCATTGCATAGTATATCACAACTCATTATCGAATTAAAGAACTATTTTCACTGGCCAAAATAAGTTATAACTGCAATCAATGCAATACATGCAACCACGACTAAAGCAACCTTAATCCATGAAATTGGTGATGCACCGCCCACTTTACCTGTCTCGCCATTTACCATAAACTGATATACTTTCTGCTTATAATTGAATGCTGATATCCATATTGGAAGCAGTACATATTTGTAGGTAATGCTCTTATACTGCGTAACAAGATTTACGCCTCTAACTTTATCTGCATTTTTTTCATTCATGATTTTATCACTAACTGCACTGGTCAGGCGCTCTTTGATATAATTTTTCGCTTTTTCCCATGCATCCTTTAATCCAACAGAATATCGTTCCGAAACGAAACCTGCAATATATTCCGGCTTATATGGTTTACTGTTATTTGTATCAAATGGCTCAATGTCGTGCATGGTGGATACTTCATGCCGTGTACTTCCTTCTACCAATTGATCATCAATCTTTTCCATGTAAGTACCCGATGTTGGATGCCAGTCAGTAACTGTAGTTGTATTCCCTTTTGAATCTCTTACCGTACGATTCTTACCATATTGAGCCGTATATGTCGACATCGTATCCGCATCAAATGTCCAAAACGGCAGGTATGCGCCTTTGAAATTTTCTGGCTTTGCACTTTCTTTAGCCTCTTTTGGGCAGAACCACTTTCTCTTGATCCAGATTTTAAAATTTTCGCCAGCCTGTTTTGCTGTGATTTTAAATGGTACTACGCCGTTAGGCGCTAAGGTGGTAATATCATTTGCTTCCATGACTTGATTGGAACCACAGTATGGACATATGTCTGCTGTTTCCAATGCATCATATAAAGATTCGGCACCGCATGAATTACAAACTACCGTTTTCTTTTCCACGCCCCAATCACAGCTCTCAAGTAGCTTTGCGCCCTCAAAAATCTGTTCCTCGGCTGCATCCGTTAACGCAATGCCATTCAGCGCAATCTCTTCTTCATGCCCACAATATGGGCAGGAAAGCCCCCCCGTCTTTGGATCGAAATCCATGGTTCCTCCACATGCCGGGCATTTTCTGTCTGTTTCCTGACGTGTATCAGCCTGTTTAATATTGACTTCCTCTACATTTTCAAACTTATCATCCATTGTTTGAGCTCCCTTCATAGAACAAGAACGCAGGGTCAATACTCTCTGCGTTCAATTTATATACTATATTATACTTTTTACCGTCTTCTGTAAATAAGAATAACTAAAATTTTTAATCATTTTATCTTTTTTTTCGTGAAAGATTCATGGTTGCTAAGCCAAACAAAAGAACTGCAGTTATGACTAATATGGCTATGCTCTCAGATGTACTTACAAAATGATTTCCAAAAGAAAATACAACACCCATTTTTTCTTTAAATTCTATTAAATATTCTGTTGGAATGTCTTTAAAAGATTCTTTCATGACCTCCTCCATCATCACCTGCCGAAGCATTCCTGCTCCATATGTAGGCGGAAAACATTTCATAACAAACTGCACACCCTCTGGCAATTCTCCAATGGGTAAATACATACCCGTTAAAAATCCAATTAAAGTACCTAATATGGTAGAAATACTAGTAAATGCATTCATACTGGAAACAAAGCTAACAATCAAAAAAATAATGGCAGTATTTGTCATCGTGGTCAATATGATTAATCCAAAAATTTTAATCATAGCGCCTATTGGTAGAAGTGCTCCGCCTGTAACTATAATATAAACTTCTCCCAAAGCAAACGTTAAAAAGCTCATAATTACGCCTATGGAAAATGCGCTCAAAATATAACCCGTAATGATATTACTTTTAGGAACTGGTGCCGAATAAAAATCTTTTGATATTTTTTTTGCCTTATCTTCCACCATGGTAGAAAATGCGCCCAATGAAGTTGTGATACTTGTTACCGCAAGTAATCCTGCAACAATCCAGCTATTAAGCAATTCCTGCGCTTGTTCCAATGCAATATCTTCTGTCCAAACATCTCCCAGAAACACCAGATATAATCCTAAGATAATAAATACCGCTAACAATGAAAAAAGTACTGCACTCTTGTCTCTAAAATATATTTTCAAGTTACGTGTTGTAAAATTTGCTACTATATTCATATTTGAATTCCCTCACTCTCTGCATTCTCTTCCTGTTATTTTTATAAAAGCATCATCCATTGTTCCTCTAAGTACTTCAAATCCATTAATCAATTCTTTACATTTTTCGAGTATTTCCAAGGATGACATCGTACTGGGAATACTAATAATCATTTGATCTGCTATCATTTTATATGCCCATTCATTTTCTTCTAGTACTTTAATTAAGCTCTCTTTCTCCTTTGCAATTAGCACGATAGAATCCGTTGAATATTTTTCCTTTAATTCTGATGGCGTTCCTTTTGCTGAAATCTTTCCTTCATCAATGATGATTACATAATCCGCATCTGATGCTTCTTCCATGTAATGTGTTGTTAAAAAAATAGTCATTCCCAGTTTATTTTGCAATTCACGGATTGTACTCCAGACATTTTTTCTTGTCTGCGGATCTAATCCTGTTGATGGCTCATCCAAGAACAAAATCTGTGGAGTATTAATAAGTGCTCTCGCAATATCTGCCCTTCTCCTCTGTCCGCCTGACAATTTCCCATATGGTCTGTCCAGAAATTCCACTGTGTCACTTATATTCGCAGCTTCCTCCACTGAGGATTTTAAGTCGCGCCCTTTCAGCCCATAAAAACTACCTCGTATTGTCAGATTTTCTCTTACTGTCAAGAGTGGGTCCAACAATCCATCTTGAAAAACTGCCCCAATAGATTTTCGGATTTCATCGTCCTCTTCTCCTAACTTCCAGCCGTTAATCAATACTTCGCCAGCGTCAGGCTTTAAAAAAGTACAAATCATATCAATCGTTGTTGACTTTCCTGCACCATTGGGCCCGAGAAATGCAAATAGTTTTCCGCGCTCTACATAAAAATCGATTCCCTTGACCGCTTCTACCTGACCATAGGATTTTCTCAGTCCTTTCACTTCTACAATCTTATCCATTTTATTAATCCCCTACCTCTTTCATTTTTTAAGCTATTTTCATTATATGCAAGCAAAAAAAAACTGCAATACATATGCAGGTAGGTTGTCGTATTAGGATGGTAACATGCATATGCCAATTGGTAAGTTACACTCATCATGTTATGAATGTGTTTGGTAATATACAATTATCATCTGAATTTCAGTTTTTTGTTCAAAAAAAATATATATATTCAATAGTTAGTATTCAATTACTCAAAACCTCTTGCATTCTTTTTTAACCACACATATTTTTCCTTAATACCAAGATTTGTTTCATATTTTTTTATATTTTTATCACATATATCTTTATACTGACCAATCTCACTTTGCGACATAAAATTCAGATAATACAACTCATCTTTTTCATCCCTATGAATTAGATTCTTGTATTTATTGTTATTAATCTGTGTAATATCAATATTTAAGGAAATTACAACTCTTGGAAATTTTGCAACTTCACTTTCCAAAATATAAGCGTTAACTAGACCTTCTCCAAAAGTAATCTCATCATAATTGCTGAATTTACCGACCGATATTCCGCCTCTTAAAAAGATTTCATTTTTCCCCAATTCACGCTGAAAAAAAATACAACACTTACAAATATAATTAAAGGCTCCTAATTCCTTTTTAGGAACTGCAATAACAATGCTATCAGACATAATACGTATTGTTGATGCTTGTGATAAAAATAAATACTCAAAAGAAATCTCTCTCACTTTATCTTCAACATAAGCTCGTGCCGTAACTATTTTATCATATATCTCCTTCATTTCACTATAACCTTTTTTTAATACAATGCTTTTAAAACCCAAAATATCCAAGAATGCAACATAGCACTCTTCATCTATAATCTTCACCATCACTATCTCCTCCCGAATCACAATTATTATCCAGCTATCATTCCAACATTTTTTTCACTCTGGTAAATGATCTGAATAATTAAGTCCAACAATACATTTATGTATTACTATAGGTTTCCAAGATGATTAAAGTAAACTTCTGTTTGGCAATTGAAAATCATTTATCTTTTTCTTAATAAAGTAAGTGCTTAATCCATATATTTTAGTTAATTTTTCGTAAGAATACTTCGAATATAAGTTACCTAATTCCTTTTTTCCAATTTCATTTGAACAGTAACATATTCCATCATTTGTCTGATTATACGTTGCTCCACCTTCACAATAACGAATAGCATCATTATCTGATTTAAACAATGCAATATTAGAATGATCAATATTCAATGGATTTCTATCTAAATATACTATCTTTCCTTTTTCAATTATTTCTTTTTCATATTTTTGTTCTAATATAATGATTGAAATCGCTTTGTATTTGGCAATAAACTCCGTTTTATCATAAATAACCTTCTCTCCATTAATAATTATATATCCTGGCCAGTCTGAATCATAATAATTACTTTTTATAGAAATATCTTTTATATCATCCAAGCTTTTACATTTCATTTTACCTTCAAGAACTAATCTTTTTGATGTTGGATTTATTTCATAATCTATTTTTTCAACTATTATATTTTCTAAAAAAAATTCTTTCCAATACAAACTACAAAGTTTTATTAAAAATCCATATCTTTTATCTTTATCATCCATTTTAATTTTTCGAATTTCTGAAAAACAAAATAATCCCGAACAATACCTATATGATCCTCTGTATTTTATATTATATCTATTCTCAATATAATCTGAAATCCATTCACAACTATCAGCTATTATATCTAACATTGATTGGTTTTGCGCAGCATGTACTTCTTTTATAAACAGATTTAATAGAAATAAAAACGCGTCATTTTCGTCCATAATGCGTAACGCAATTAATATATATTCAATAAAATAACCTCTTTCCTTATTAAAATTAAAGTTGAAAAGATTCATGAATTTTATATCCTCGTAGTCTTCTTTACGGATTGTACCTGCCCTGAAGTCATCTCCCCCAATATTCTGACAGGTGTATTCATATGGAATTACAATTGCATATTTTTTAATATCCCTTACTATATAGCCTAAATTAAATAGTCTCAAATTTAGTAAATTCATCATTCGTATTCCTCTTTGTTGATTTGCAAGTTAATCATACATCGATTTCTAATATTTATTACAATCATTGACTTTTACTATACTGTTACCCATCATAAATTCCATCACATATTTCTTTCCCCCAAGATACATTTCTACATGACGAACTATCTATTGGGTCATATGAAAACCCTATGCCTGAAAAAAAGAATCGTCACTTTTTGTTTTGGTAAAACTATATACTTTTTGCTCCTGTAGATGTTATCATCTACCTTATTTTGCATATCCCTTATGAACTTTTTCTTCACTATAATCGGTAATTTTTTTAACTATAAGGTCAATTCAAAACTTTTTTATTAATGACTGTACTTATACAACACAAATTATTTCAAATTCACATAATAACCACAATTTTTTACATCAACAAAACTCCATCCAGACAAAGTCATAGACGGAGTTCACCATTCACCAATATACAATTTTTTTATGCCATAAACCTCTTCTCCCATGTATTCTCCCTTAAACATCCTTTAAACATCGGTCTGAAATAATTTACATATTTTGATTTATTATAGCACAAATTAACAGAAATGGTCTATTTTTTACAAAAAATATTTCATCAACTATAATTCTCATTTATGTATGTATTTTATACCAATTTTATTATACCTATCCCCACCAAGAACCAAGCACCCACAAGGCAAAAGAAAAGAGTCCCACCTGCAGAGAATCACTTTCTCTATCGGCAGAACTCTTTTAAATATGAGAGATTCAAAATCTCTCTTATTATAACATCACCCAAGCTGTTCGAGTGCATGTCACGTCGTGGACCTGGCGGGAGTTGAACCCGCGTCCGAAAGCCCTTTCATTAAGACTTCTTCCATCACAGTCATTAGTTTGACATTCCCTCTGTGTAACGCCTAATGACAGGCTTTACATTTCAGTAGCTTCATAGATCTTCTATCTCCTCAAAGCTTTGAAGATAAAGTGCCTCGCTCATTTGATGCCGGGTTCTTAAATCGCGAGTTATTTAAGGCCGACAAGCAGCATTTAGGCTGCCGCTAATGAATAATTATCGTTTGCGTTTAAATTTAATTTTCGGCTGTTTTGTGCGGAACCGAACCGCAGATGGCTATCTCAACTTCCAAACCCCCGTCGAAACCGGTACAAGCCCTAAGTCATTATTTGTACCTGTTGCGCAGAACATATCTTATTCAACTGTTATTCTACAATATTATCGACATAAATACAATCAAATATTAGTAAATGATAGATATTCTATTATTGTTATAGATTTTTAATTTTAAAATCTTTCTCGACTTCTCTTCTTTGATCCTTCTTTGCAATATCCTGTCGTTTATCATAATTCTTCTTACCTTTTGCTAATCCAATCTCGACCTTTACCAGACGGCCACTAAGATAAACCTGCAATGGCGCAATGGTATATCCCTGCTCGGAAATTTTGCCTCTCAGTTTATTGATTTCACTTTTATGGAGCAATAGTTTTCGTGTTCTTAGTGGATCTTTATTAAATATATTACCTTTTTCATAGGGACTAATATGCATTCCATAAACAAAGACTTCTCCACCCTCAATCTTCACATAAGCCTCTTTGATGCTACACTTTCCCATACGAAGAGACTTGACCTCTGTTCCGCTCAATGATATTCCAGCCTCATACTTCTCCTCAATAAAATAATCAAAGTATGCTTTTTTATTATTTGCTATTAGTTTCATGCTGTTCTTGCCCATAACCTACTCCTCTGGAATAATAAAATCAATCGTTCTGTCATTTTTATCGGTTCCGTTCACCTGTACTTTAATCTTTTCACCCAGCTGATACTTTTTATGTGTCATCTCGCCAACCATTTCATAATTATTCTCATCATATTTGTAATAATCTCCTGTCAGCTTTGATACATGAATCAGCCCTTCAATGGTATTCGGTAATTCTACATAAATTCCCCAATTTGTAATACCTGATATTACGCCTTCAAAAACTTCACCGATGCGTTTTTCCATAAACTCTACTTTTTTCAGTTTTTCCGTATCTCTCTCGGCATCATCTGCACGGCGTTCCATTTCGCTTGTATGCTTGGCAACCTCCGGTAATATTTTCTCATAATGCTCTACGCGCTTTTCCTTCAACCGCCCACGCAGATTTTCTTTAATGATTCTATGAATCTGCAAATCCGGATAGCGTCTGATCGGAGAAGTGAAGTGACAATAATAACGACAGGCCAGTCCAAAATGACCTTCACTAACGGTCGCGTATTTAGCACGCTTCATGGAGCGAAGCGTCAATCTACAGATCAAGTCTTCTTCAGGTGTCCCCTCTATATTGGTAAGTAACTTCTGTAATTCCTTCGGGTGTATTTCTTCATCCTTGATTTTGATTCCATATCCAAAATTTCGAATAAACATTGCCAGCTTCTGTATTTTCTCCGGATCTGGATTTTCATGGCTTCGATAAAGAAAAGGTAGTTCCTGCCAATAGTATTCCTGCGCCACTGTTTCATTTGCAACTAGCATAAACTCCTCAATCATTTTTGTTGCAACATTGCGCTCATATGGCTTAATCTCTATCGGATATCCCTTTTTATCTAATATTATTTTTGTCTCTGGAAAATCAAAATCAATGGAACCTCTGTTTTTTCTTTTTTTACGAAGTACAGCTGCTAATTCCTCCATCTTATTTAACATGGGTAACAAATTCTCATATCGCTCTATTTGCTCTTGATCATGTAATGCTAATATTGCATTCACTGCAGTATAACTCATGCGTTGGTCTACGCATATTATGGTTTCTGCTATTTTATGATTCACAACATCACCTTTTGCATCAATTGTCATAATACAGCTAAGTGCCAAACGATTTTCTCCTGCGTTTAAAGAACATATCCCGTTTGAAAGTTTATGAGGAAGCATTGGAATAACCCTGTCTACTAAATATACACTTGTCCCTCTGTTTAATGCTTCTTGATCGAGCGCACTGCGTTCTTGCACATAATTCGTCACATCTGCTATGTGCACACCCAGTTTATAATACTCGCCGTCTTGTTCGAGACTTACTGCATCATCTAAATCCTTCGCGTCTTCCCCATCTATTGTTATCATTAGCAAATTCCGCAAATCCAGACGGCCCAACATATCCGCTTCTGTCACTTCCTCTGCTACTTTTTCAACCTGACTCATTACTTTTTCCGAAAATTCTACAGGGAGATCATAGTTTTTGACAATTGACATGATGTCAACTCCAGGATCGTTTATATGCCCTATTATTTCGATAATCTTTCCTTCTGGGCTTTTCTTTACCGACCCATAATCTATGATTTCTACAACAACCTTATGCCCATCTACCGCTCCATTTGCACGTTCTACCGGTATAAAGATATCCTCTGCAAATCTCTTATTATCAGGAACTACAAATCCATAACTTTTTGAAGATTTCTCATAAATTCCTACCAAGTGATTTGTTGCTCTCTCTAAAACATTTAGTATCTTGCCTTCCTGACGCTTTCCACTCGAGTTTGCACATAAAGCCACCATAACCTTGTCACCGTGCATGGCACCATTTATATTCTTTTCTGCAATAAAGAGGTCATCTTCCCTGTCCTCTACTTCAACAAATCCAAATCCGTGCTGATTGGCTGTAAAAACACCTACTATTCCCTCGACAGTGCTTATCATATATTTCCCTTTTTTGGTACACTGAATTGAACCATCCTTTAACAGCCCCAGCAATATATTTTTCAGCTCTTCTCTATCCTTTTTTCCTATCTGTAGCATAATTGCTAATTCTTTCTCTTTCATCGGAACATATTTCTTGTTCCTTAGCAAGTCCAGAATCGCTTTTTTACGTATGCTGTTTACTTCCGTTTCTTCTATTTTCTCTTTGTTCATTACTCTCCTCTTATTTTAAAAATCTTATAAGCAAAAAACACTCTTGGATTATCCAAGAGTGTTTCAACTTTGTTATCTAGAATTTGCTCAAATTGAGTAATACAGCTAATACCATAAAACCAATTGCCAAAAATCTAGTTGTCTTCACCAATGCGCCTTCCATGGAGCGTCCTTTATTCTTACCCCAGTAAGTTTCTGCTGCACCGCTGATAGCTCCTAATCCTGCTGATTTTCCTTCTTGAAGCAATACAATTGTTGATAAAGCAATCGAAACAAGTATAAATATTATTGTTAAAACAACTCTTAATGTGCTCACTAGTACACCTCCTAAATATCACGCATAAATTAGTGTATCATAACCTTTCAGTATTTTCAACCACTTTCTTACTTTTGCATAAGATTTTATTCTTATTTGTAGTTGACAATTTTTCCAAAGTCCGGTTTTAATGCTGCTCCGCCTACTAAACCACCGTCTATGTCAGCCTGTGAAAAGAGTTCAGAAGCACTTGCTGCTGATACAGAGCCACCATACTGGATACGGATTGCTTCTGCTGTCGCCTGGTCATATACTTCGCCGATACATGCACGGATTGCTGCGCATACTTCCTGTGCCTGTTCCGTTGTTGCAACTTTACCGGTACCAATTGCCCAAATAGGCTCATAAGCAATAACAGCCGTCTTAGCCTGCTCTGCTGAAACATTTAGGAATGCAATCTTGATTTGTTTTCTAATCCAATCAATCGTTACGCCCTGTTCTCTCTGTGTTAAGGTCTCACCACAACAAACGATTGGTGTAATACCATGCTCGAATGCTTTTACTACTTTTTTATTCACAGTCTCATCGGTCTCAGCAAAGTACTCTCTTCTTTCTGAATGTCCAATGATAACATATTTAACCCCTGCGTCCGTAAGCATAGCTGGTGAAATTTCGCCTGTATAGGCACCGCTCTCTTCATAATACATATTCTCTGCACCAATAGCAATATTAGAGCCTTTTGCTGCCTCCATTGCTGGGATGATGTCAATAGCAGGTACACAAAACACTACATCGGCATACTCACATGCCACAAGTGGTTTTAATTCATTAATAAGAGCAACCGCCTCGCTTGGCGTCATGTTCATTTTCCAATTTCCAGCAATAATTTTTTTTCTTGCCATTATAATATCCTCTTTTCTTATTTATCGTTAGCAGCTACAACGCCTGGCAATTCCTTGCCTTCAAGGAACTCCAGTGACGCACCGCCACCTGTTGAAATATGTGTCATTCTGTCTCCAAAGCCTAACTGATTAACTGCCGCTGCTGAATCACCACCGCCAATAATCGTCGTCGCATCTGTTTCAGCAAGTGCTTTTGCTACAGCAATCGTACCTTTTGCAAGAATAGGATTTTCAAATACTCCCATTGGTCCATTCCATACAACCGTCTTTGCAGACTTAACTGCCTCTGCATATAGTATTGCTGTTTCTGGTCCAATATCTAAACCTTCCATATTCGCTGGAATAACATCTGAAGCTACATCAGAAACTTCGATCTCAGCATCTATTGGATTCGGAAAACCTGCTGCAATTGTAGTATCAACAGGAAGTAAAAGCTTTTTACCAAGTTTTTCTGCTTTTTCCATCATTTCTTTACAGTATTCCACTTTTTCATTATCTACTAATGAATTTCCTACCTCATATCCTTTTGCTTTCAAAAAGGTAAATGCCATTCCCCCACCAATAATAAGTGTATCGCACTTGTCAAGTAGATTAGAAATAACATTCAGCTTATCAGCAACCTTTGCACCGCCCAAAATTGCTACAAAAGGTCTTACTGGATCATCTATTGCATTACCAAGAAAATCAATTTCTTTTTGCATTAAGTATCCAACAACTGCTGTATCAACAAGTTCAGCCACACCTACATTAGAGCAATGTGCTCTGTGTGCTGTACCAAAAGCATCATTTACAAATACATCGCAAATCGAAGCCAATTCTTTTGAAAATGCTTCTCCGTTCTTTGTCTCTTCAATTCTATAGCGTGTATTTTCAAGCAAAATAACGTCTCCGTCTTTCATTGCTTCAATAGCCGCTTTTGCATTTACACCAACCACTTCGTTATCAGCCGCAAATTTCACTTCTTGCCCTAATAATTCTGTAAGTGCTTTTGCTACAGGTGCTAATGACAATTCAGGCTTTGGCTCTCCTTTAGGTTTTCCTAAATGTGAACAGAGAATTACCTTTCCACCGTCTGCAATCAATTTCTTAATTGTAGGAAGTGCTGCTGTCAAACGATTATTGTCTGTAATAACGCCCTCTTTTAAAGGCACATTGAAATCACATCTACAGAGTACGCGCTGTCCTTTTACGTTAATATCATCTACTGATTTTTTGTTTAAACCCATAACTGAATCCTCCTTTGATTTTAAAAAAGGTCCGGCCCATGAGGCCGGACCCGTAAAGATCATTAATGTAACAGAACTATTTCAATTCTGAGAAGTATTTGATTGTTCTAACCATCTGTGATGTGTAAGAATTTTCATTGTCATACCATGAAATAACCTGAACCTGTGTATCTCCACTTTCCATAGGAGCTACCATAGTCTGTGTTGCATCAAAGATTGAACCATAAGTGCTTCCAACGATATCGCTTGAAACGATTTCATCTGTATTGTATGCAAAAGACTCTGTAGCAGCAGCTTTCATTGCATCATTTACCTGGTCTTTTGTTACAATTCCTTTAACAACTGCAATCAGGATTGTTGTAGAACCTGTAGAAACAGGAACACGTTGTGCAGAACCGATTAATTTACCATTCAATTCAGGAATAACTAAACCAATTGCTTTTGCTGCGCCTGTAGAGTTAGGAACGATATTTGCAGCGCCTGCACGGCTTCTTCTTAAATCGCCACCTCTGTGAGGTCCGTCAAGAAGCATCTGGTCTCCAGTGTAAGCATGAATTGTGCTCATG
>CAZAAC010000002.1:79741-101099 GCA_964483155.1 uncultured Lachnospiraceae bacterium
TTAATGCTTTTGCCATAGGTGCTAAGCAGTTTGTTGTACAAGATGCTGCTGAAATAACATCATCTGTAGCTTTAAGAATATCATGGTTAACATTGAAAACAACAGTAGGAAGATCGTTTCCTGCTGGTGCAGAAATAACAACCTTACGAGCGCCTGCATTGATGTGTGCCATTGATTTTTCTTTTGATGTATAGAAACCTGTACATTCAAGAACTACGTCTACTTTAAGCTCTCCCCATGGAAGATTTGCTGCATTTGCTTCTTTATAAATTGTAATTTTCTTTCCATCAACTGTAATAGAATCATCTCCTGCTTCAACCTTATCAGCTAAAGCATATTTTCCCTGCGATGAATCATACTTCAACAAATGTGCAAGCATTTTAGGGCTTGTTAAATCATTGATTGCTACTACTTCATAACCTTCTGCACCAAACATTTGTCTGAATGCAAGACGACCAATACGGCCAAATCCATTAATTGCTACTCTTACTGCCATTTGAAATTCCTCCTAAAATATATAGTATTATTGGGTTACTGTTAATATGCACAAACACATTTCTGTGCTGTGTTATAATGTAAGCGCAAAAATCACGCCAAAAATTATCAGCAGATTTATTCTACTAAATCTATACATAAAATTCAAGTGCTTTTTTGTACTATATCTAATAATAACGTCTTTTTTACAATTATACCAATGAAATGACATGATTATTCCTATTTTTTATATACTATTTTTTATAAAAATACGCTATACTGTTTACTATAAAAGGAGTCGGCGATGATAAAATATGATTTTCATTTACATACAGAACATTCAAGTGACAGCGATACGCCAATGTTGGCTATGGTGAAAAAAGGAATTTCTTTAGGCTTGCTCGCTATGTGTTTTACAGAACACGAGGATATTGATTTCCCTGCGTCAGAAAAAGGGACTTCAAATTTCGAAGTTGATCTTTCTCTTTACTATTCTGAATTATGTAAACTGAAAGAAATCTATAAGGGGAAAATTGACTTATTATTTGGCATAGAACTTGGTCTGCAGCCACACTTGACTGATCAGTATCAGAATTATGTAAATCAAAATAAATTTGACTTTATTATAGGTTCTTCACATGTGGTTGATAAAATTGACCCTTATTATCCTGCCTATTTTCAGGGTCGCAGTGAGGATGCTTCCTACCTTCGTTATTTTGAATCTGAATTAGAAAGTGTCAGATTGTTTGATACCTATGATGTTTATGGTCATCTTGATTATATTGTACGCTATGGTCCTAATAAAAATCTGTACTACACTTATGAGAAATATGCAGACATTTTAGATGAAATACTCAAGGTTATCATTCAAAAAGGAAAAGGAATCGAAATCAATACTGGAGGATTGCGGTATGGTCTTGGGCATCCAAATCCTACTGAAACTATTATCAAACGCTATAAAGAACTCGGTGGCGAAATCATAACCCTTGGTTCTGATGCCCATACACCTGATTATATTACATATGAATTTGATAGAGCCGAAGCTATTCTTAAAAAAAGCGGTTTTCAATATTATACTATATTTGAAAACCGCATTCCAAGTTTTGTTAAATTGTAATTTCTGATTGTAATTTCTGATTCTCCATTCTGCTACAGTTTCATTAGCAGATGGTTCCGCCGCCGTACACATAATCTCCATCATAAAAAACGACCGCCTGTCCTGGCGTAACTGCTCTGACTGGTTTATCAAACTCTACCAAAAGTTCTTGTTTCCCAACCTTTTTTATGGTACACATTTCACCCGAATGACTATATCGAATCTTAGCGCGCACACGTTTTTCTAATGGTATCTGTTCTTCTGCCATCATATTAATCTGATTACACAAAAGTTGATTCGTAAAAACATCTTCTGCTTTACCGATTACAACCTCGTTTGTTTCAGGTCTGATTTCTGTTACAAAAACAGGATATCCCATTGCCAAATCTAAACCCTTGCGTTGACCAACTGTATAATAAATAATACCTCTATGCCTACCAATCACAGTTCCATCAGCAAAAATGAAGTTTCCTTCCTCTGGTACACGTTTTCCAGCCGTTTCACGAATAAATTTCCCATAATCATGATCCGGAATAAAGCATATTTCCTGACTATCTGGTTTTTGCGCCACATTGAGTCCTATTTTTTCAGCAATTCCTCTGATTTCTTCCTTTGTATACTCTCCAACTGGCATAATGGTATGTGCCAACTGATTCTGGTTTAAATTATAGAGTGCATACGTCTGATCCTTAGCTTGGGTAACCGAAGTTTTCAGTACATAACGACCGTTTTGTAGTCTATCTATTCTGGCATAGTGTCCTGTCGCTATCAGGTCCGCTCCTATACTGATGCTCCTATTCAGAAGTGCCTCCCACTTCACATAGCGATTGCAGGCAATACATGGATTAGGTGTCCTACCATGAAGATATTCTTCCACAAAATAATCCATGACATGCTTCTTAAATTCTGATTTGAAATTCATCACATAATATGGTATTTCAAGCATCTGTGAGACGCGTCGCGCATCATCAACCGCTGATAGCCCACAGCAACCCCCATTGTCCTCTATTATCTCTTCTTTTTCACTCTGCCATATCTGCATTGTGACACCAATCACATCATAGCCTTGTTCTTTTAGCAAATATGCTGCTACAGAGGAATCAACACCACCAGACATTCCTACCACTACTTTTTGTTTACTCATATTAATATTCTTCACGGTCCTCTTCACCCTCATGTACATCGCTCTTTGGCTTCTTTAGTCCCTCGATTTGAATATCATGCTTTTCGGCATAATCCCATAATGCAGCATGAATTGCCTCTTCGGCAAGCAATGAGCAATGTACCTTTACAGGGGGAAGTCCATCTAATGCTTCTGTCACTGCTTTATTTGTAATCTGCATTGCCTCTTGAATTGATTTTCCCTTTACAAGCTCCGTAGCCATAGAACTAGTTGCCACAGCAGCACCACAACCAAATGTTTTGAATTTACAATCGCGAACAATCTGATTTTCATCAATATCTAAATAGATACGCATAATATCGCCACACTTCGCATTGCCAACTGTTCCTATTCCACTTGCATTCTCTATTTCTCCCACATTACGTGGATTTGAAAAATGATCCATTACTTTTTCTGAGTACATCTTTCTTCCTCCTATCATTAACATTCCAATTTTTATTACAATAAAATCATGCTTTCATAAAGTCCTCGTACAAAGGAGACATCTTTCTCAGTTTCTCCACTATTATCTTTATTTTTTCCAACACATAATCCATTTCTTCTTTTGTATTCTCTTCGTTTAGTGTCAATCTAAGTGAGCCGTGTGCGATCTCATGCGGTAATCCAATCGCCAGTAGAACATGTGATGGATCAAGTGAACCTGATGTACATGCTGAACCGCTAGAACCACATATGCCTTCCATATCAAGCATAATCAATAATGATTCTCCTTCTACAAATCGAAAACTGAAATTAATATTGTTAGGAAGTCTCATGGCCTGATCTCCATTAAGTCTCACATGAGGTATTTCCTTTAAAACTTTTTCTATCAAGTAATCCCTTAGTTCCGTTTCTTTTTCTGCACGGGATTGCATTGTATTGACTGCGCGTTCGGCAGCTTTTGCAAGGCCCACAATACCTGGTACATTTTCCGTTCCCGCACGTCGGCTTCTTTCTTGCCCACCACCATGAATAAACGAACGAATTTTGATACCCTTTCTTACATAAAGAAATCCGATCCCTTTAGGCCCATTCAGCTTATGTCCACTCGCACTCATCATATCAATTTTATATTCGTCTACATTAATCGGCAGTTGACCAAATGCCTGCACAGCATCGGTATGAAATAATACGTTATGTTTTTTTGCAATTTCGCCTATTTCTTTTATTGGCTGTATTGTTCCAATTTCGTTATTGGCAAACATAACAGAAATCAATATGGTATCCGGACGAATTGCTTTTTCTAATTCATTTAGCTTAAGCACACCATTCTCATCAACATTGATATAGGATATCTCAAATCCTCTCTTCTGCAGATATTCACAGGTATGCAATATTGCATGATGCTCTATCTTAGAAGTGATAATATGTTTGCCCTTACTTTCATATGCCTCTGCTGTTGCGATAAGTGCCCAATTATCTGATTCAGAACCACCTGCTGTAAAATAAATCTCATTTACATCCGCACCAATTGTATGTGCAATTGTTTCCCTGCTCTCTGCAACCGCTCTCTTGCTAGAAGACGCCAGTTCATATATACTACTTGGATTACCATAAAGTTTTGTAAAATAAGGTATCATTGCTTCCACGACTTCTGGTGCAGTCTTTGTTGTTGCTGCATTATCCAAATAAATAAAAGATTTTTCTTTATTATTATCCATAATTTTCAACTTCCTTTCTATTGCTTTTGTTTACAAAAAGGAAAGATTTTTTAACTACTATAATCATTTCCTAGTAAACCCATACGAATTCATACATTATGATAGCACCACCTAATTGTTCTGTCAACATATTATAATGCATCAGTTAAAAAATGGAACCTACTCGGTTCCATTTTTTATAATTCTTATATTATCCACGCGGATGTGCTTTTGCATATACTTCTCGGATTCTGTTGTGATTCATGCTCGCATAAATCTGCGTCGTAGAAATATCCGAATGACCCAGCATCTCCTGCACTGAGCGAAGATCTGCTCCATTTTCAACTAAATGTGCCGCAAATGAATGTCGCAGTGTATGTGGTGTAATATCGGTTGAAATACCTGCCTTTTTTGCATAATACTTTATTAATTTCCAAAAACCCTGTCTACTCATTGGTTTGCCTGAACAATTTACAAAAAGTATTTTGGAGTTCTTATCCTCTATCATTGCCTCTCTTGACGCTTCAAGGTACTTAGCAAGTGCATGTTTTGCTTCCATCCCAAACGGAATTATTCTTTCTTTATTGATATCCTTGCAAACAATATACCCCATTTGCATATTAACATCATTCACATGGAGCCCAATTAATTCAGACACACGGATACCTGTCGCATATAACAACTCAAGCATAGCTTTATCTCTGGCTTCTTTCGGTGTGTTTCCCTTTGGCTGTTCCAACAGGAAAACCACTTCCGATGGTGTTAGAACTTCTGGTATCTTCTTATCTATTTTAGGGGATCTTAATGCCTCTGACGGATCTTCTTTGATATATCCTTCTTTGAATGAAAAATGAAAAAATGCCTTCATAGAAGCAATATTACGAGAAATCGTCGCAGCAGCAAATCCACTTTTTTCCATATTAAGAACATATGCGTTAAGATTTGTTACCGTAATTTTATCCACCTTAATAATTCCCTGATCATCCATAAACTTTAACAGTTTATATAGATCTCTTTTGTAAGACATTTCTGTATTATTTGAAGTTTTCTTCACATTATGTAAATAGGTTATGAATCCTAATATTTCTTGCTCCATTCCGTGTAAAACCCTTCCCTCATCTCATTTTGTATGTCTCACAAAACACTTACATTTAACATTATAAGCAGAATTTAAAAGAAAAGCAAATGGTATTTTTGCATATTTTGGGGCATTTCAAGGTTTTTTATTTGAAAGTACAAGATGTCGTTTCATTATTTTTTTTATATCACTATATGTTGTAAAATTCTCCAAAAAATATTTTTAATTAATTACAAACATATTTGGATTTACATAACTTTTTGCCAGATTACTGTTATGCAAACTAAAAAAACTGCCCCCATTATGGTGACAGTTTTACTTATAATTTTTGAATTAGCAGTATTTATTTTTATATGCCAGTAATGCAAGCATGGTCTTTGCATCAGCAATCCCATCGCCTCTATATATCATTTCTACCAATTCATCAAGCGCATACGCTTGTACCTCAATATACTCGTCCTCATCTAAATTCTGCTGTGATTTTACTAAATCTCTCGCCAGATATACATCGATTTTTTCATTACAAAATGCTACTGAAGTGTATAAACTAACTAGCGGAATCATATTGCTCGTACGATATCCCGTTTCCTCTTCTAGTTCCCTGAACGCTGTATCCAGTGTCGGTTCTTCTATTCCATTACGTCCGCCTGCCGGAATCTCTAAAGTATAGCTATCTATAGCATTACGATATTGCTTTACCATAAGTATCCTTCCATCGTCCATAACTGGTACGATTGCCGCAGCACCGATATGTTTGATAAAGTCAAATGTTGTTTCTCTTCCGTCAGGTAGCAATATTGCATCTTCATAATATTCCGTGATATTACCTTTATGAATCAATGTTCTTCCAATACGTTTATGTTTTTCCAGCATATTTTATAATCCTTTCAAAAACTCTTCAATCCTGTCAAGTCCCTTTTGGATCTGTTCAATTGAAATGGCATAGGATAATCGGAAATTACGTGGAAAGCCAAAATCTGCACAGGGAACAACTGCTACCGAATAGTCTTCTAATAAGATATCCGCTAAACGCTCCGTATTAGCAATCTTTTCTCCTTTATAATCTTTATCCATCAAATTTTGAACATCTACAAACAGATAAAAGGCGCCTTTAGGCTCAAGAGCTGAGATATATGGCATTTTTGATACTCTCTCATACATATAAATCCGCCTCTTATTAAATTCAACTCTCATAATTTCCATGTCTTTTTGTGGCCCTTTTAATGCCTCAAGTGCCGCTTTCTGTGCGATGGAATTTGGATTTGAAGTTGCATGGCTTTGAATCGATGACATTAATTTAGCAATTTCAACACTAGAACCTGTATAACCAATTCTCCAGCCTGTCATGGCATAACTCTTTGATAAACCTGAACATGTAATCGTTCTTTTATAGATTTCTTCATTAAAAGAAGCGATGCTCACATGCTTTTCTTCCCCATAAACGAGATGCTCATACATCTCATCTGCAACAACCATAATGTCATTTTTAACCACTACATCAGCAATTGCACGCAATTCCTCTTCTGAATAAATCATCCCTGTTGGATTACTTGGTGAATTAAGTATGAGTGCCTTTGTTTTATCTGTAATTGCTTCTTCCACCTGTTTTGCAGTAACCTTATAGCCCTGTGCTTTAGGTCCAACAATATACACAGGCACACCATCGGATAATTTCACCATCTCTGGATAACTTAGCCAGTATGGTGATGGAATTATTACCTCATCTCCTGGATTTAATATTGCATCAAATACATTTGAGAGTGAATGCTTTCCACCATTGCTGATTACAATCTGATTTGGTTTATAGTCAAGATGATTAAACTCTCTGAATTTATCGCAGACAGCTTCTTTTAATTCCACAGTTCCCGATGCAGGGGTATACTTTGTGAATCCAGATGTAATTGCTTCAATTGCAGCTCCACACACATTTTCAGGCGTATTAAAGTCTGGTTCACCAGCTCCAAATCCTACCACATCAATTCCTTTTGCTTTCATTTCCTTCGCCTTTGCAGTAATTGCAAGTGTCGAAGATGCCTTTACAGCCATTGCTTTTTTCGATAATGTTAACGCCATTTTATTTCCCCTTTTGACTTTTCTTTTATTTGTAGTTGCTTTAACTTGAATCAGTATATTACATGAAATACAATTGTACAAGAGAAAAATGCAAAAATAACGACATTTGTTTTTCTCACGCGGACATTGATGTGCAATGTCCGTATCTCATAATATTGATATCCATTTGTATCAAAATAAATGCAAACCTGTCAGAAAAACTAATGCATTTTACCATGTCCATTCCTGCATTAAGCGTTTGATTTTATTGTTTGGCTTTTCACCCTTCTTTTTATAATACTCATTAAACGAGGCAAGTATAATTAAGATAACTCCTGTTGCCAGCAAATAAATCCACCATGCAATGCTTAGCCAGAATTCCCTTGATAGATATACCGCCAGCATAATCAATGTAATTGCAGAAATAAGAAACCATCTTTTACGTTTTTTCCAGAATGACACTAGCAATATGAATAGTGATAACAATCCCAGTATTATGACATCAAATATTTCTTTATTAAAAATAGCGTCAATTCCCTGCCATAGCAAACATATTGCCACCGCGAGGCAAAAAACCCATGACATCACAGGCTCATAGTTTTTCCAAATCCATTTATAGAGGGTAAATGCAAGCAACACAAGTGGAATCATGCACCATTCAGATAAAAACAATTCTGGAACATGTATAAACGGTTGTGTCAGCCATGCAATACAAAACAAAATAGCTGCTAATGTCAATAATAGCTGATCCATGTGTTTATGAATCCTCTTATACAATGCAATGCAATATACTGCTGCCATAATCATACCACAGAACTGCCAGCCCTCCTGCTGCTGCATCAGTAAGATAAAAGTAGGAATAATGCTTAATATCACATGCCAGTCTACCTCTACTGCCTTATTTGCCACCACATCATCTGCCGATTCTGTCGATATTTCAAAAACCCTATGATGCAGAAAACGACTTAATACTAGCATGGACACATATACCAGTAACCATGTAACTGCCACTACATTTTTATTAAATTCCAATATAAATATCAGTTTATATACAAGAACTAATACTACTATCGCTGGTATACATCCAAAAGCAGTATTCTTAATGCGATACATTGTCCAGTAACATATTACAGAGATGAATAGAATGAGCAGATAATTTAATATAACCGCAGTATTGAAGGCACAATAATTATAGGCAGCATCTGATGCTATCAGGCTTGCAAGCAGTGTCCCAATGGAAAGAACAATTAGTGGCCTGTTCTTTTTGATTCCTGCTACTACTGTTAAAAAAAGCGTCCCCAAAATAAGTGCCCGAATATCAAAAGGTTCTCGTTTTGCAAATACTATTTCGCAAAACTGCCATAGGGCGCACCCGCCCAACGTTATGTAAAAACACCATATGCTCCTTTTTCTTTCTTCTTTCCATATTATCCTGTAAAAACAAAACGCAGATAATAGAAGGGGAAGCATATTTATCTCTGCCCTATACAAGTCTGGTATTTTCATAAATGGCTGCCACCACCATGCCACACACAACAGAATCATTACAATAGTATAAATATATTTATTGGCTTTTGGATTGCTTCTGCCCAGAAAATTAAGGAGATATCCTATTAGCAGAAAAATTGCTATAAACTCCCATATGCGATCATTTGATATAAGCATGATACAAGGGATTCCTAAAATGCCAATCCCTATCCAGTCAAACAGATACCCACTTCTAATATTGTTATCTTTTTTAATATAGTGATAGACCTGTGGATAGATTACCCTGCTCAAAAATAGAAGTAGCATAAACACAATTCCCCATGCAATATAACTTATGTTGTCGTAAAAGGCCATATCCATAAATAATCTGTCCACAATAATATAGAATAGAAATACTGAAACAAATCCTGCAATTGTATTCTTCCATCTGTGAAGCGACCAATAGCATATCAAATTGATTATGAACAGCATAATTCCAATTCCCACTGGCAAAAGAGAATCTATCCTCCATAATGATATTGTAATCACAAGATATACATATAGCATAATCATGAGCAAGTGCCAGGCAGTATTTTTTAAACATCCTATCACTTTCTGCATTCTAGAACTTATTATGAGAGCAAGCAAAACGATTACTATCACAAGCATTGGAACTGATAACCTTATCACACGCAAAACATCTGGTAGCGCCTCATATAAAGTTGCACTCATAGACAATGCTATACCAAGGCCTGATAAGTAAAGCCAAAGCTGTGCTCTACCCATACTTTCTGTATAAACTATTTTTTCTCCCTCTGCTTTGTTCTTTTCAATATGTAAAGTTTGTATGCGCTGAAATAATTGTGCTGTCGCATAAAGCGCAAGCATCCACAGATAAATTGGATGATATCCATTCTTTACAAAAAAGAAATCCATAAAAGAAGCTACGATACCCACAATCCATAGCATAACCGAAAAAGGGTGTATCAAACGTTTTGAAATAAATACATTTTTATTATGTAGAATACCCAGTAGTGTGAACAGCACGGAGAAAATGAAGAATAGCAATAATAGTTGCCACCCTATCGGTCGTGTAATAACATTTTTCAAACAATATAACACATATAAAGAACTCCAGGGTACAATGTGGCTTGCAAAGCGTGAAATTGTATTTTCTTTTCGACCAGCTGATAATACGATAAACATCATCAGACATAAAATGGCCACAATAAGAGAGGACCTATCACCTTTCCAGCCACCGCCTGCCAGCCAGCATACCGGAATAAACAGCAAATCTGAAACAATAGTTCTTAACCGGAGTCTACTGTTATCACAAATAAAATAGTAAATCAGGAATACGATAAAACTTAGTCCTGCTCCAACAAGTCCTTTATTTTCACTTACTATTTCTAATCCAGCAATTCCGATTACTATAATTGCTGAAATAAATGGATGAAAAAATATAATCCATTTCTGATTACCTTTCACAATCAGCCACGTTAATGCAAACAAAATGCAAAGCAGTGTCACGATCCATAAGTCCTTGTTTTCAACAATTCCTTCCATTATGGAAAAGAATAGAAGCACAATTCCAAAAGAATAGAAAACAATATATGTATAACGTGAAAATGAAGAGATGAAATTTGAGCGTTCAAGCCACGGAAAAACAGAAATCTGCTTTTCGGAAGAGAAAAAAATCATAAGCATAACCATTATCATACAATATAATGCACAAAGTAATCCTCTGACATCACTTTCACTGGTAATCTGCCATACCATGAAAAGCAGTGCAATCGTTCCTGAAGTATAGGCAAGCCAAACAAATAACTTAGATTTGAAACTGCCTGCCCCAAAAGCAAACGTAAATGTCAACAAAAGGAATGCTACAAAGCCAAGTATATAAGCGCCTTTGCCACCGATAGCAAAATAATTGCCTAGCATTTTAAAATATCCCATTCCTAAAAAAGACAATGGAATAAATAAACTGCCCAGAGAATAAAATGTTAGTCCTGTCTGCACTAAGTGTAGCTTCGAACGTGCAAAATACGATGCAACAAAAAAGACAATAATTAGGAAAAATATGACCACCACTTTCACTAAATCTGGAAGCACCTGCCATGTCGTCGTTGCAAAAATAAGACCGGCTATCACTACAAATAATACACCAATGAAAAACACTATCGTTATCGCATTGATTTTAGTGTTTTGGTTTGCGGATTTTTTCAGTACTAATTCCTGCGGTTTTACTGCCTGAGAGGATGTCGTTTGTGGCTGGTATTTTGCTTCGACAGCTTTAGAGCGTGTATCACTTTGTTTTTGCGTCAGCTCGCTATTAGACTGCATCTGTTCTTTCGGCTTAGGCATTATAGGGTTCTCAGCTTCCTGAAAATATTCTTTCCCCTTGCTTTTTTCCAATTCACGTAGCCTGTCTCTCATCTTTATGTTTTTTTGATACAGAACGATAACCATTGGTAATAAAATCAACGGGCTGATGATCCATAAGACTGCAAATCCAATCATATTTGTCCCCCCTCTATTCCTCATCAAATACTACATTTAAAAACAGATGCCTTTATTTAAAAGTATATCATATCTTCTTTCGGGGGCACTGCATGCTTGATTTTCCTTATGTGCATTACCGGTCCATTTTTTCTGTATTCATCTCTGTATTCTATACACACTTCCGCCTCAATCTGCACCCAATCGCCTGGAATTAGAAGTTCTGCATCTTCATATTTACATACATGACCTAAAAACTGAGTATCATCGGCACAACAGGTCATGACCTTCCTGCCTACTGCAACATAATTTTCTCCGGCATTCCTAAGCCGAGCAATCTTACCTTTATAATTTACAATCTTACCATTATATTGCTCTGGTCTCTCCATGATATCTAAATACCATATCCCATAATCATCATCCTCTACTGTAATAACAGTGGAACTAAGACTATATGGCAGCTGCTCGGCAAGTGGTATTATTGTTCCGTCTTCATGCTCTAGTATAATCTGCACACCACTGCTGAGTGCCTTTGCGCTTCTCCTATAAGAGGACAAATTCATATCATTTTTGCATCGATTAAATAATACCATATCCACATTCTTTAATGTTTCAGAAATGATTGATTTCATATTCTTTCTATAAAGTTCGAAAGTACTTGCATCAACTATTGTTATCTGTTGATAGATTTCCCAACTGTCAGGTAGTTGTAATGGATCTATGTTGATGGATTTCCACATTGGATTATACTCAATCATCACTGCCCATGGATGATGCTTTTTTTCCAATTCTCTTAAGGCTCTAGCTGTGAATTCTTTCTCATCAACAATCACCATATGTATCCCATGCCGTTTTAGAAATTCCTCTTCATATGCAGTTTCTCCTTGTTCGCATTGGATCAAGAGAATACTCTCAAATTCACTGAATTGATTTTGGTTTATTACATTCTTAATAAATGTAGTTTTCCCGCTATCCAAAAACCCATTCACAATAAAAACCGGCATTTCATACTTTCTCATACATATTCACCAAACAGCATCTTTAACTCCTGTTCTTTGAGTGCAGAACCAATCACGCAGATTCGTCCTGTATATTGTGCTGCCCCATCTCTGATTTCGTATTCCTCAGGCACCAGATCAAAGTAATACCAGTTATCGCCCTCCATTGATGGCACCATGCCCTTTGCGCGTAAAACTGTTCCATATTTTAAAGTGTTTGCCAATTGTACCATTATCTGTTCGATTTCATCTTTAGAATATTTTTTACCTGTCTCCGTTCCCCAACTCATAAACACTTCCTCTGCGTGGTGATGACCGTGTACATGGTCGTGGTTATGGTCGTGGGAGTGGTCGTGGTCATTATCATGGTCGTGACAGCCACAAGTACAATTTTCATCATGTGCATGCTCGTGGTTATGGTCGTGGGAGTGGTCATGGTCATCCTCATGGCCGTGACAGCCACAAGTACAATTTTCACTATGTTTGTGCTCGTCACTACGATAATGCTTCTGTACTTCCGCAATCAATTCTTTTTCTAGATTCGTAGTATCTTCCATTGCTTCCATGATTTGATTTCCACTTAATTCATCCCATGGAGTTGTTACAATATGTGCACTTGTATTATATTCACGAAGCAATTTCTCACACTGATACAGCTTATCTTTATCCAAATTCTGTGTGCGACTCAAAATGATGGTTTTTGCATACACTACCTGATCTGTGAAAAATTCCCCAAAATTCTTCATATATACCTTACATTTTTTTGCATCTACGATAGCTGTTGCGCTTTTTATTACAAGATCTCTATTTTCAGCTACCTTCTCGACTGCCTTTATCACATCGGATAGTTTTCCAACACCTGAGGGCTCAATAATAATACGTGTCGGATGATACATCTCAATAACCTCTACAAGTGACTTTCCAAAATCACCTACCAATGAGCAACAAATACAGCCACTCGTCATCTCTCTAATTTCTACACCAGCTTCCTGCAAAAAGCCACCGTCTATTCCTATCTCTCCAAATTCATTTTCAATCAGCACAACCTTTTCTTTCTCCAAGCAATCACGAAGAAGCTTTTTAATCAATGTTGTCTTTCCTGCTCCTAAAAATCCAGAAATAATATCTACCTTTATCACGTTTTTTCCTTCTTTCTTACTTTCTTATAAATATTTTTAAAATTTAAATACAATACCAATCACTGCTGCTGCTAAAAACCATATTACCGGATGCATCTTCTTTAAAAATTTAACCTGAAGCAGTCCAAATATGACTACACATAATACAACCGGCTTTATTGCGATTGAAAAAGAAGATGTATTACCTGTAAATAAGGCCATCTTGAGCAAGCCAAGAACTGCATTAGCGATCAATGCCGTCACTGCAGGTCGGATTCCATAAAATGCGGCTTTAACAGTAGGTCTTTCATTAAAGCCTTCCATAAATTTTGCTATCAATGTGATTACAATAATACTTGGAATAACCAAAGATAGTGTTGCTATTATGCCACCAGTAATACCTGCCGTTTGATATCCTGCATAGGTTGCCATATTTAAGCCTAAAGGTCCTGGCGTACTCTGGCTAATAGCGACCATGTTACTTAAATCAAGCATTGTATACCAATCATACTCTTCTGTTAAATCCATTAAAAAGGGTAATGTTGCAGGTCCCCCGCCTACAGCAAACAACCCAATTTTAAAAAACTCAAATGCTAATAACCATAAGATATTCAAGATTTTCTTGCCTCCACCTTCTTTAAAGTAATACCTGCAGCTGCAGATAAGACAACTAGCAAGATCGTTGGTATTGTCGTAAACAAGGCAATTGCAAATACAATGACAGCAATCAAAATGCATTTCCAATCAGCAAAGCTCTTCTTTGCAAGCATAATAACTGTATTCAGCATCAGTGCACATACTGCTCCACGTATGCCATTTAATGCATATGCAAAATAAATATTATCCATAAATTGCTCTAAGAACATTGCAATTGTTGTAATGATAATTAATGATGGCATTATCATACCAAGCGTTGCGATAATACCCCCCATTGTTCCTTTTTTGATATACCCTACATATGTCGCTGTATTGACTGCAATGATTCCTGGTGTGCACTGACCAATGGCATAGCAGTCCATCAGTTCTTCTTCCGAAATCCATTTATTTTTGTCAACTAATTCATAAGTCAGCATTGGCAGCATCGTAAGTCCACCCCCAAAGGTTAATCCCCCAATACGAAAAAAGGCCCAAAATATAGAAAGATATTCTTTCATCCGTTTTACTCCATTCAGCAATTTTTTTGATTTCTATAATTATTTATAATATCATAAATATACCTAAAACCCAAATAAAAAAGTGCAAAAGAAATACTTTGCAACATATGACATTTATCACTTCACGTTACTACCATTAAATGCTAGTATAAATGTAAGTATTACAAATAAAAAGTGGAGGGTTTGTCATGTGGACAAGAGAAGAACTTAAATTAAATGCAAAAGCATCATTAAACAGAAATTACTGGCCTGCAATTTTAGTTGGTCTTATTATTTCAATTCTTGGAGGTGGTGGTGGTTTCGGCTCTAGTTTTTCAAATACTTCAAGCTCCGAGGATATAAGAAGTTCATTTGATGGTATCACTTCTGTAGAAGCGTCTGTACTGATTGCAGTTTTGGTTGCTATTCTAGCAGCTTCTTTTATTCTAATATTGATTGGGATTTCTTTTTCTGTTTTTGTATCTAATCCCTTATTTATTGGATGTTATAGATTCTTTGCTGTAAATAATCAATCTGATAAAAATGCTTCGCTTAATACATTAGGATTTGGATTTAGAAACAAAAGATATGGTAATGTCGTACAAATAATGTTTTTTAGAGGTCTATTTACATGGTTATGGTCTCTTTTGCTCATTATTCCAGGTATTATTAAAGGGTATGAATATCGTATGATACCCTATTTATTAGCAGAAAACCCAAATATGGATCGGCAAGCTGCATTTGCTGCTAGCAGAGAAATGATGACCGGCGAAAAATGGAATGCGTTTGTGTTGGATTTATCTTTTCTCGGTTGGATTTTGTTAAGCATAGTAACCTGTGGAATTCTGGCTCTGTTTTATGTAAATCCATATATTCAGTTCACAAATGCAGGACTTTATCTGAAACTTCGCGAAATACTCATCAATAGCGGAAAAGCTACTGCCTTTGGTCTGGATGGATTTACAGAAGGGGTAACATCTGTTGGCACTGTATAAATGAAATGAGAATTATAAAACCTGCCGAAAGGCAGGTTTTATAATTCTCATTCTATGCCATTCAATTCTTGATATAATGCCTTTGCATAACTATCAGTCATCCCACAGATATCATCTGTAATAAGTAAAAGTCGTAAGTACAATTTCTCAATTTCATTCTTACCCTTAGAATAGATTCGATAAATACTCTTATAATTATCTGAAATCAATATCATTAATTTATTCTGCACATCAGTCAGCTCTATATCTGTATCATAATATATTGTTGCATCTATAAACCGATCCAGCAAAAAGATGAATGTTGTTTCAGCTGCAATTTCAAGTTTCAGGATTGGTTTTGACATAAAAACATTGCGATAGGCTATATCTCCTAATTTCTTAGAAATAGATTCCGCTCCTGTTCCATTTAATAAATCTTTTTTATACGTTCCAGACATGATTGCATCATAATTAGAAATAAAGCTATCTGTTGCACATCTGATCAACATTCCCTGCAAACTTACAATCCAATTATGGATTGCATAATCATCTGGCTGCTCTATCTTTCTCTCTACTGCCATTTTGTGTTTTATTTCTAGCACTTCAACTATTTTATGATATTCAATGTTTCTTTCCTCTTCTGCTTTCAATTCTGCAAGCAGCGTCTGGTAAGTAATACAACCTTTCTTAAAAGCATCCTCTATATCCGCAGTCCGATAGGCAATGTCATCTGCCGTTTCTAACAAATATGTCAGCGGATGTCTGCATCCATTCGTACCCAATGTTTTCTGCACATCCTCGAAGTTTTCCCTGTCGGCATAATAGTATCCCATTTTTTTATCTTTAATATTTCCACTCGCTTTATTAATCTCTAAAGACGATACAGGATACTTAATCATGGTGCCCAGTAATCCTTTTGTTAAATTCATTCCATGCTCGTCGACTAAATAATGCAATTTTGTCACCAAACGGAACGCCTGTGAATTCCCTTCAAAATGATAAAAATCTTCCCTCATCTGTGGTAATAATAAAGAGGCAATTGGCTCCCCCTTGAATTTTAGAATAGGTAAGTTTCTAATAAACCACTCCTTCATTGCCGTTTCTCCAAAATGTCCAAATGGCGGATTTCCAATATCATGTAGTAATCCCGCACACTGCAGAATATCACAAATGTCAGCCTTGTACTGTAAGCTGAACCCTTTATCCAAGCCTAGTGTAATTATCTTTTCTGAAATATTTTGCCCCAGCGACTTTGCAAAAGAAGAAACCTCTAACGAATGTGTTAGTCTTGTACGAACAAAATCACTTTTATCCAATGGAAACACCTGTGTCTTATCCTGTAGCCTGCGAAAAGAAGCGCTTCCAACAATACGATGATAATCCTTTTCAAATTCCGTTCTCAAATCACTTGACTTATCATTATGACGATTTTCCCTAATTCGATTTCCACATAGCAACTTTTCCCACTCCATGCTTCACCCTCCTCTATGTATCTAGAAGCAACCCATTTTGATTACAACTGTGACACAAAATCTTTATTTGAATCTTTTTTAATTAACATTGGTTGTACTCCATAACGAGCATCGTAATATCATCAAACTGATTTACATTTTCCCATCTTTATCAAATTGAATAATTATTTTCCACAACGCACTTTCACTTACTTATTATACTTGAATGTTACAATAATTGCCAATGCATCTTTTATATCATTTAATTACTGCAATTTTGAAAAATTGATACGCTTGCATTGATTCGTTCCATACTATTCAGCACTAAAAATTAAGATACATAAATATCAGATTTTCCTTTTGCACAAATCCCGTCTTCTTATAAAACATTTCACTTGGATATCCTTTCTCGGTATTTAGGGCTATATCAGCAAAACCCAATTCTGCTAATTCTTGTCTTGCATAATCAATCATACTTGTGCCAGTGCCTTTTCTTTGTGCAGAAGGAGATATACAAAATTCATCAACAAAATATTCTATTCCGCATATATATGTAGTTTTTCTACCCAACATGATACCCAAAATATTATTTTCTTCTTCGCAAACATAGCCAATAGACATGGGCCCAGCCATAAGCTCTTCAATTCTCGTTTTTGCCAATTCCAAATCCCAATTTTCATTCCATGGTTTCTCCGCAAATGCCTGTTTCAAAACCAATGCGGCCTTTTCCAAATCTGCACTATGATATCTTCTAATCATCGCACTTTCTCCCACCTTCCATTCGTATGATTACTTATATTTTATCTCTGGAATATAGATTTGATTTAAATATTTCTCCTGACCAAGTATTTTTTTATTTATACAAATCATTTTGTCCAGCTTTTCTACATCAATTGATAACGCATTCGTTTTACAGACAACTACGCAATGATAGCAGTGAATACATTTTTTAGTATTTATATCTACTTTGTCAGTTAATTCTATTGCTGTCACCGAACATTCACGAACACATTTCCCACATTCTATACACTTATCTACATTTATATTAACTGCTAAATTTCTATACTTACCAACTATATGTGCCAGCGGAAAAATAAAGTTTACTCTATTCTTTTCAGGTTTGAATAGTGCTTCTATATTCTCTGGTTTCATTGGTGCGAAATTATTCATATTCAATTTATTATAAAAATCTTCTATTAATTCTCTCGTACTATCATCAGGAAAGTTATTATTCTTATGCAAATGTGGCGCGGCAATTTTGAGTGCGCCCACAAAACTGATACCCATTTCATTAAATAATCTGGCATTTATGAGAAATGCTTTCCCTGAGGTAATTCCACCATAATTGAGATAAAAAAAAGTCTTACATAAAAATGTGGTTCTTTTACTTTCCTCTTTCATAATTTTAAATAATCTCAACATAGGCTCAAACATATTCATATGATATGCTGGTGAACCAAACCCCACCAAGTCTGCCTTTTTTATTTTCTCTATAATTATACTATAGTCATCTCTATATGGACTGATTCCCATATTAATCGTCTCAACTTCATGATTATTTTTTTTAAACACTTTTTCTAATAATTGTGTCGTACTTCTTGTAGTGCCTCCTGCCGTAGCATAAATCAACTTAACGATCATACAATATTAACCCCCACTTATGATGCATACAGTATAAACTGTACCTATCATAAGTGTCAATTTTAACCTATTATCCTCATCTCTCACTTGACAGTTCTTTCATACTTTATTATAATTCCTTAAATCTGATACTGGCATAATATTTGACCTATTATGTTATTATTTCCCTTTTTCCTCTATTTTCAAATAGGAAAATCACATTTAAACGAAACATATGAGGATAATATGACACCAGAACAAAATAGTTTTATGCAATTTTCACTTTCGATGGAACTAGTTGAAACACTTACAATGCTTGGTTATACAACGCCTACGGATATTCAGAAGGCCGTGATTCCAGAAGCTCTCGCAGGTCGTGATATTGTTGGCAGGTCGCAGACAGGTACTGGTAAAACAGCTGCTTTTGCAATCCCAGTATGTGAAAAAATATGCTGGCTTGAAAATCTACCGCAAGCACTTATCTTAGAGCCTACCAGAGAACTCGCGCAGCAGATAAAAACTGAAGTCTTTCATATTGGACGAAAAAAGCGGTTAAAAGTTCCCGCTTTGTTTGGTGGAATGCCTATTGATAAACAAATTTTGACTTTGAAGCAAAAGTCACATATTATTGTCGGAACACCCGGTCGTATCATGGATCACGTGAGACGAAAAAGCCTTGCTTTAAGCAATGTCCGTTATCTAATCATTGATGAGGCAGACCTCATGCTTAATATGGGGTTTCTTGATGAAGTAAGCGCAATAATGGAGTATCTACCAAATGACAGGCAGACTATGTTATTTTCTGCTACCTTAAATGAAGAGATTAACAACCTGATTAATCAGTATATGAAAGAACCTACATTTATTATGATGACAACCAACGTGCAGACCGCTCCTCAAATATCTCAGGAGCTGCTAGAAGTTGCTCACGAAAACAAATACAAGGCTCTTCTATCACTGCTTATTCAAGAAAATCCAGCTGACTGTATGATTTTCTGTGCCACCAGAGAGATGGTTAATACTTTATATCAAAAACTTCGTCGGGATAACATCAGTTGTGGAATGCTTCATGGAGAAATAGAGCAAAGAGAGCGCCTTCGCACAATTGAGGGCTTCAGAGATGGCCGTTTTCATTACCTGATCTGTACAGACGTTGCAGCCAGAGGTATTGATTTTGATCAGATTACGCATGTTATTCAGTACGACTTCCCAACCGGAAAAGAAACATATGTCCATCGCATCGGACGAACTGGCCGTAATGGACAATCTGGCAAGGCGATAAGTCTAATCACCCCTGAAGAAAGACACTATGCAACGACTGTTGAAGCGTATATCGGAACCTCAATTACAACAAAAAAATACGTATTAAGTAGCGACGTTGATGATGAACTCTTCTGGAAAAGACAAAATGAAAAACAAGTATTAAAAAAGAGAAAAGGAGCAGTATTTCAAAAAAGTATTACGAAACTCACCATTAGCGGTGGTCGAAAATCTAAAATGAGAGCAATCGATATCGTCGGTACCATTTGTAGTATTGATGGCATCCTAGCGGATGATATTGGGATTATTGATATTAGGGACAGCCTGACCTATGTCGAAATCCTAAATGAAAAAGGCACTCTTGTTCTTGATGCCCTTCAGACAAAAACAATCAAGGGCAAACTCCGCAAGGTCAGCGTAACTAGTGTGAATCAATTCCTCTAGTTTCTAGGGGGAGCAATTCTGAAATCCATGTCAGAATGAAAGTATTACATTTTCTTCTCCATCTTTCAAAGCATCTAGACCTACCTTAATAAGAAGCTCCTCTACACGTTCTTCTTTGTTCCCAAAAGACTTAATATCTTCTCCTAAAACTCTCTCGGCCTCAATCGTAGTTAGATTAACTGCCTTTTGCTGCATTCCTTGTTTCGTTTTTATGTTATATGTCCATTTAATCTCACTGACATTATCTACGGTAGCCAGTAGCACATAGGCATATGCACGCATTTTTTCATTAAATAGTATTTCATTACTTTCCTCTAAAATTCTTTGAAAAGAAAATGTCCACACATAAGGTTCTTCCTTTGTCTGTAGTTCATTTTTGTACGCTCCAAGCTCTTCTCGGATTCCAATCCGATTGGCTAACTCGCTATTCTTTGTCATATCTCCAATGTAAGGATGTTTTTTTTCAAAAATATCTGCTGCATAGGTTGATATCACCTTACCAGATTTCGTTATTTTTTGATTATTTACCACAAGTCCCTGCTCTTTTGCCAAATCCATACTACATTCGATTTTAAACGTTCCATTATGATTCCACATGGATGCCATTGTAGCGTATACCACCAATTGTTTTTGTCCATTTTTTTCCACTATTTTGTAGTGTGAGTACACGGATGAAGAATCCCAAAAAGTACCCTCTATTTTCACATAACCGTCTTCTGCTACGACACTTGCTCTATAATTTTCCGATGGTGTGCCATATACAAATACTCTTACCAACACAATTACAGCAACTGCCAATAACACGCCTCCAATACCAAGCGAAACTTTCCTTCTCGAAGTAGTTCTTATTTTTTTTAAATAATCTACCTCTTTTGCGATTTCAGTACGTTCA
>CAZAAC010000003.1:0-80753 GCA_964483155.1 uncultured Lachnospiraceae bacterium
ACCAAGATAGCCTAAATATGCACATATCTTCGTGCGTATTATAGGATTGTTCTCACCGACACCTGCCGTAAAGCATATACAATTCACACCGTTCATGGCTGCTGTATAAGCACCAATATATTTGGCTACTCTGTATGAAAATACATTCTGTGTCCTGATTGCATTCTGTTTTCCAGCATCTGCTGCTTCTTCAAGGTCTCTGAAATCACTCGTAAAACCTTCTGAAACGCCAAGCACTCCCGATTTATGATTTAAAATCTGAATCACTTCAGCAAGTGTTTTGTTTTCTTTTTGTGAAATAAACTCTATGATTGCTGGATCTAGATCTCCCGAACGAGTTCCCATAACAAGACCCTCAAGTGGTGTTAATCCCATAGAAGTATCTACTGACTTTCCGTTTTCTACCGCTGTGACCGATGCCCCATTTCCAAGATGACATACTATTATTTTTGTTGCTTCATATGATACCCCCATTAACTCTGCTGCTCTCTTTGATACATAGCTATGGCTGGTTCCATGAAAACCATATCTCCTAATTTTATACTTCTCGTAGTATTCATAAGGGAGTCCGTACAAGAACGCTTTTTCAGGAATGGTCTGATGAAATGCTGTATCAAAAACACCTACCTGAGGGGTATTTGGCATCAATTCTCTACATGCAGCTACACCAATAAGGTTTGCCGGATTATGTAACGGTGCAAGTTCATTGCACTCAGAAACTGCTGCTATTACCTCATCATCAATCATTGTTGAAGCTGCAAACTTTTCTCCACCATGTACTAACCTGTGACCAATTGCTCCTATTTCCTCTAGCCTTTTTACAACACCCGTGGCTGGATCTGTTAAAGCATTTATTACTAGCTTTATTGCTTCCTTATGTGATGGCATATTCTCTTCTTTGATTTGTTTCTCTCCGCTTGATGGTACATATACTAATCGGCTTCCACTAATACCGATTCTCTCACAAATTCCCTTTGCAATAACTTGTTCACTATCGGTATTAATTAATTGAAACTTGAGTGATGAACTACCACAATTTATAACTAAAATATTCATTTAAATCTCCATTCCGCCGCCAATTCTTGCGGCATAAACAGCTTTTACCATTTAATGACCTTAAAAATAAGCATCATAACACCAACTGTGCCTGTACTGCTGTTAGTGCAACAACACCAACAATATCATCTGCAGAACAGCCTCGCGATAAATCATTTACCGGTCGGCTGATACCTTGTAACATCGGTCCATAGGCATCTGCTTTGCCAAGTCGCTGTACTAATTTATAGCTAATATTACCACAATCCAGATTGGGGAATATCAGAACATTTGCCTTACCAGCAACCTCACTACCAGGTGCCTTAGATTGGGCGATCGCTGGTACCAATGCGGCATCCGGCTGCAATTCTCCGTCTAATATCAGATGCGGATAACGCTCTTGTGCAATACGTGTAGCTTCCACCACTTTATCTACGAGTGGATGCTTTGCACTTCCTTTTGAAGAGTGCGATAACATTGCAATAATTGGTTTTTGTCCAACCAATGTGGTAAAACTTTTTGCAGAAGTATCTGCAATATCCGCAAGTTCTTCTGCCGTCGGGTCCTGATTCAGACCACAATCAGCAAATAGAAACGTTCCGTCCGCACCATATTCACAATCTGGCACATCTAAAATAAAGAAACCAGATACCAATTTCACACCTGGCGCTGTTTTTAAAATTTGTAAGGAAGGTCTAAGAACATCTGCTGTTGCATGACATGCCCCCGCAACCATACCATCTGCATCCTTTGCCTTTACCATCATGACCCCAAACGTCAGATAATCATTTAAAAGAATCCCTCGCGCTTTTTCTGGTGTCATATTTTTTTCTTTCCTGATTTGATATAATAGTTCAACATATTCATCCAGTTTGTCAGTATTTTCAGGATCAACCACTTTAATTTGATCAAGATCAACCTCTAACCATTTTGCACCATCCCTAATCTTTTCTTCTTTCCCAACCATGACGATATTGGCAATTCCTTCTTTTACAATTTTTGCCGCCGCTATTAATGTCCTCCTATCATCAGTCTCAGGTAAAACAATTGTCTTAATATCCTGCTTTGCCCGCTCCTTTATACTATCAATAAACGCCATATATAAACTCCTTTCAATCTATGCTTTAACTATGTTTTGACTTTGTTTTGCCGTAATAATCAAATACATCTAGCATACCTATATTATATCCAATACGTTTATTGTATACAAGGCTTATTTCATGCATTTTTGTGCAAAATTTAATACATTCTTTCATTTGTTTGTTATTATTTTATCAATTTTGTCATATTATAATAAAAAATATCAAAAACAGGTTTGTGATTTGAACTCTAATTTACATTCTGTTTGTATCATGTTAGGATAATAGTAACTGCAAACTGTTTTTTATAATAGGAGTTAGACGAAAAATATGAAAGTATTAGGAATTATAGCTGAGTATAATCCATTTCATAACGGGCATCATTTTCATATCCAAAAGGCAAAAGAGATGACTGGCGCCGATTATGTTTTCGGTGTGATGAGCGGTGATTTTGTGCAACGCGGAGAACCTGCCTGCATTGATAAATATATGCGTACAAAGATGGCGTTGATGAACGATGCCGATTTAATATTTGAATTGCCACATTATTATGCGCTTGGAAATGCCGAGCATTTTGCCATGGGCGCTATTACTCTACTTGATAAACTAGGCGTTGTAGATTATGTATGTTTCGGAAGTGAGTGTGGTGATGTGAGTACTTTGCGAGAAATTGCACAAGTACTGCTCGACGAACCGCATGTCTACCAGACCGCTTTGAAAGCCGGTTTAAAAGAAGGGCTTACCTATCCAGCTGCCAGTGCTGCCGCGTTAATAGAATATTTTCAAGATGAGTCCATAAATGATACGATTTCCCAACCAAATAACATTCTTGGTATTTATTATATGAAGGCCTTGCTAAAACGCAAAAGTAACATCAAACCCTATACTTTAATACGGCATGGTAATCAATACAATGATGATATTTTAAATAAAACAAATGAGCATAATCCTATCTCAGGAAGTGATTGGATTCTTTCTTCTGCACTTTCTATTCGTAATACCCTAAATAAATCCGATAAAAAAAATAAGTCTGCGCTTTCAAAATTATCTTCTCTCTCGGAAATATCTGCACATGTTCCAGAAAATATATATCCTACTCTTTTGCAGTCCATCGGAAAATCATTTCCAATCGTAACCAATGATTTTTCAGCAATGCTAGGCTATAAATTACTGAATGAAATTACACTTGACTTTATGGACTATGTAGACGTATCCGAAAGTTTGTCGGACAGAATTAAAAATACGTATCGTCATTATGACTCTTTCGATGGTTTCTGCAATTTATTAAAAACAAAAGGCTTTACACATGCACGTGTTAGCCGTTGTCTGATACACATTCTTCTAAATATGAAAAATGAAACCCTCGCTGACTATATACGTAATGACTATATCACATATACTCGTCTGCTTGGATTCCAAATTACTTCTTTGCCGTTACTTTCTGCGATTAAGGAGCACACTGATATTCCTATGATCAGCAAACTGGCAGATGCAAAAAAAATTCTGTCTACACAAGCTCTCACCATGTTAGAAGATGATGTTTTTGCTTCACACATTTATCAACTGGCTGTGACTGAAAAATTTAAAACAAAATTCAAAAATGAATATAGTCGTACCATAATAAAAGTTTAGAATTGTACTTCTCTAACAGAATCATTAAAAATCTGCTTTTCTATTTTCTTTGCCATAGGTGTTGCAGCGATTCCACCTAATGCTGTTTCACGCCATTCACAGGGCATACTATTTCCTACTTTTTTCATTGCTGCAACAATTTCATCAAAGGGTATCTTCTGCTCAATTCCTGCGAGGGCTGTTTCTGCACAAATGATTGCATTTGCTGCGCCCATCCCATTTCGGCTTTGACATGGTAACTCTACAAGACCTGCAATAGGATCACAGATAAGCCCCATTAAATTTGTCAGCGCTGTACCTGCCGCGCTGAGACATTGTCTTGGTGTCCCACCCATTAGTTCAGTTAGTGATGATGCCGCCATTGCTGATGCCGTACCAACCTCTGCCTGACATCCACCTTCTGCGCCTGAAACTGTTGCGTTATGGGATACAATATAACCGATCGCAGCTGCATTATATAATGCCATCACAATTCTAGAATTCTCTATCTTTTCCTCTTCCTGAATGGATAATAATACACCGGGCAATATTCCCGAAGAACCTGCTGTAACTGCTGCTACGATAAGGCCCATCGACGCATTTACCTCTAATGTTCCCATAGCGTATGCAATCGCTTTCGATAAGCAACTTCCACACACTGATTTTCCTGCTTCTCGATGAATCGTCAGTTTTTTTGCTTCCCCGCCTATGAGTCCACCCACAGATTTCTGGGGATTATCAATTGCACCTCTAACAGCATTTTTCATGACTACGAATGTTTTTTCCATTTCATCTAATAGTTCTGTTTGCTCTTTATTTGATAATTCAATTTCTCTCTGCAACATGACTTCAGCGATTGATAAATGCTTTTCATCACAAAGGTTTAACAATTTCTCAGCATTTGTAAAATTCATTTTTCAACCTCCTTAACAAATCATAACTGCATTAATGATATGCTCGCAATCTCTAATACTATCTAATACAGAATGTGGTATGATACCGTCAACCTCAATTACTGTATATGCCAGCACTCCCTTCTCTTTTCTGAACAAACTCATAAATGCGATATTAACAGCTGCCTTTGCAAAACAGCCTGTGATATGTGTTACAACACCTGGTACATCCTCCTGTGTCGTAAATACCATATTATACTCATTGGTCAATCGAATATCTGCTCCATTAATTCCCGTAATAACTGCTTTTCCACCACCCACAGAAACGCCTCTGATTTTTGTTGTCTGTTCCTCATTTCCCGTAATTATAATATCTACAGTGTTTGGATGAATTTCTTGCTCTGCATAGTCTGCTTCAAATACATAGCTAATACCACTTTCCGCGATATAACGATAGGCATCCCTGATACGTATGTCATCTGTTTCAAAGCCCAAAATACCTGCCAGTAATGCTTTATCCGTTCCATGTCCTTTATAGGTTCTCGCAAACGAACCATATAATATAAAATGAACGTTTTTAATATTACCTTCAACCAATTTACATGCCATTTGCGCAATCTTAAGTGCACCAGCAGTATGGGAACTCGATGGTCCTATCATTTTAGGTCCGATTATCTCAAACGCACTTGTACCATCCATATTTGTCACCTCTTATTTGCAGCATTTAGGTTCTCAATCAAGTTCTAAGCATATCTTTCCTCTGTTATGATACTGATTTTTCCACCCATCTCGCATTGTACAACTTTGCCCATTGCTTTTTCTATTACTGTTTCAATCTCACCACCTGGTTGCTTTATTACTTTGCAATAAACGCCATCAATGTATGTACGTGATAAATAGTAAGCATAAGCAATGCTACCACTGCCACAACTGTTTTCATAAACAAGACTATCTGTTGCCATCACATACACTACTGGAGTCATTTCGTCTTTTTGTACAAAGAGCATTCCAAATGCTTCTGGTCTCATATCTTCATATATTGATTTCATAACCTGATTAATCACTCTTTCTGATACTGGGATGTTCTCAATAATCACATGAAAAATACCTTCCATCATAATGACAGGAAACTCCCCACAATCTGGTGTCTTAATCATCTTACTTCCATAAGGAATTGGCATTCTTATTTTTGCAGTCTCAGCTTTGGTATCAAAATTAACCAGCAAAGGTGCATCTGCACCGCTGATTTCAACATATACCTCTCCTTTTTTGAATCCCTTTTCCAAGGCGAGCATATAACCGAAACCACGTGCAGCATTACCACAAAATTCGCCGCCCATCATCTCTAAGCGGCCTGTAGCACAATCGCTTTTTGATTGTGCCACAAAACCTATCTGCTCCGCATTCCAGTCTTTTACAGAAAGCAATTGTTTCGCTATCTCTGCCCTTCGTTCCGGTGCAATATAATCTTTTACAATCAGTGTAATATTACCTGCCGGGTTAACAACTACAACATTCAGTCCATTAAAATCCATATTAATTTTTGTTCCTTTATTAACTACTCACCTAAACATACCATATTAGTAAGTTCCCATTCTTCAGCAATCTTTGCAAACGTTCCATCTGCTAACATTTCATTCATGGTAACCATAACTGCATCACGAAGTTCTGTATTTCCTAGTTTAAAACCAATACCATATTGTTCTGTTGAAATTGCATCATCCAACATTTTATAGATACCTTCACGAGACGCAAGCTGATATTTTGCCACTCCGATATCTACTGCAATTGCATCGATAGCGCCTGCTTCCAGATTCATGAAGGCTGTATTATAGTCAGCAATTTCTTGTAGTTCTGAAAAAGACGCAGCTAGTGCAATGTTTTCTGCATTTTCTTCACTGTCATCCGTTAATGCTGTAAGTGCTGAAGAACCAGATTGTGTAGCCACTACTTTACCTGCCAGATCTTCTTTACTCTTGATATCAGAATCTGCAGCAACCACTACCATAATACTATTATTCACATAAGCATCTGACCATGTATACTCCTCTTCACGACCTGTCATTGTAAAGCCATTCCAAATGCAATCAATTGAGCCAGAGTTTAATTCCATATCTTTAGAATCCCAATTAATAGGCTGTTTCACAAGTTCCCACCCGTTTCTATCACATACTTCCTGTGCCAGTGAAAGATCAAATCCGACATATTCACCATTTTCATCCTGATACCCATAAGGAGGATATTCAGCATCGAAGCCTACGATCAACTGTGTCCGCTCAGCCTCTCCTTTTGCTTCGGCTTTGTTTCCGCAGCCAAACAGGCTCAATACCATTGTAAGTGTTAATAAAACGACTACTGCTTTTTTCATAATAAATTCTCCTCTTCCCTAAATTAAATTTATAATATCTTATCAATACAAAATTTCTGTATTAATTCTTAAAAGAATGGATAGGCGCTGGTATTCTGCCTCCACGATTAACAAACGCATCACATGAGAATTGATTGACAGGCATGATTGGGGCATGTCCCAATAATCCTCCAAACTCAACCATATCACCAACTTCCTTACCAATGACCGGAATAATGCGAACTGCGGTAGTCTTCTGATTAATCATTCCTATCGCCATCTCATCTGCTATCATTCCTGCTATCGTTGTTGCCTTTGTATTCCCCGGTATTGCTATCATGTCAAGACCCACGGAGCATACACAAGTCATTGCTTCAAGTTTTTCGATTGTTAAAGCTCCTGCGACCACGGCATCAATCATACCTTGATCCTCGCTGACTGGTATAAAAGCGCCACTCAATCCACCTACATAAGAAGAAGCCATGACACCACCCTTCTTTACCTGGTCATTAAGCAAAGCTAACGCGGCAGTCGTTCCTGGCGCTCCCACATATTCCAATCCAATCTCACACAAAATGTCTGCCACACTATCGCCAATTGCGGGGGTAGGTGCTAGCGACAAATCCACAATACCAAAAGGAATTCCCATTTTTTTAGATGCCTCTACCGCAACAAGTTGTCCTACGCGAGTCACCTTAAAGGATGTCTTCTTAATGGTTTCACATAATGTCTCAAAATTCTTTCCTCTCACCTTAGATAATGCCGTTTTTACAACGCCAGGCCCACTTACACCTACATTAATAACCGCATCCGCTTCCGTTACTCCATGGAAAGCACCCGCCATAAACGGATTGTCATCAGGTGCATTGCAAAATACAACCAATTTTGCACAGCCTAGTGAATCACTATTTTGGGTTTCTTGTGCTGTCATTACGATAATCTCGCCCATTAACTTAACTGCATCCATATTGATTCCCGTTTTAGTAGAGCCCACATTAACGGAACTGCATACTCTGTCTGTGCTAGCCAATGCTTTTGGGATGGAGCGAATCAGATTCTCCTCAAAATGTGCCATGCCCTTCGATACTAATGCTGAATAACCTCCGATAAAATTAACACCTACCTCTTTTGCAGCCTGATCTAATGTTATCGCCAGTGTTACAAAATCTTCTGGGGACTTACATGCAGATGCGCCTATAAGAGCGATCGGTGTCACTGAAATACGCTTGTTCACAATTGGAATACCAAATTCACGCTCTATCTCTTTCCCTGTCTTGACTAGATTTTGGGCAACTCTGGTTATTTTCTCATATATATTGTGATTGAGCTTATCTAAATCATCCGTAATACAGTCTAGTAAACTGATTCCAAGTGTAATTGTTCTTACATCAAGGTTTTCTTTCTCAATCATATTATTTGTTTCATTTACTTCAAAAATATTGATCATTTTCATCTCCATTCCACATAAAATAACAATTCTGCAAAAGCTTTTCTTCTAAATCCTATGCATCTTACTAAAGATTTCTTCTCTCTGGCATTTAATGATGACTCCAATTTCTTCCCCAATTTGCTCTAACTCAGAAGATATTTCTCCAAATGGCTTACTAGATTCATTCATATCCACAATCATCATCATATTAAAATAATCTTGTACAATCGTCTGGGAAATATCTAAAATATTGATTCTATTATTTGCCAGATAAGTACATACTTTTGCAATAATCCCCACTGTATCTTTCCCAATTACAGTTATAATTGTTTTCTTCATCATAATTCTCCTCTTGTAAAAATATATTTTTCTAATTCTACACCATACTCTTCTGTCTGTACACACTATTTTTTATATGGCAATCAGCTCAGAACACATACTTCTTGGTGCAATTCGAATCGGAAAATCTCCTGCCTTATACTGGTTATCAGACATCGTAATTTCCAATCGAACCGTCTCATAGGCAAGTTCAGCCAGATTATTCTCTGCACTCAAGTGCCCCAATAATACATTTTTTAGTCTATCATGAATCAAATCAACAAGCAATCGTCCTGAAACCTCGTTTGAGAGATGTCCTCTGTCCCCTAATATCCTCTGCTTCAAATAGTATGGGTATCTGCCAACCTGTAACATATTCACATCATGATTTGCTTCCAATAATAATGCGTCTACGCCACAAAATGCTTCCACAATATAATCATCATATTTCCCTAAATCTGTCACAACAGCCACCGACTTATCTTCATGCTGTACACGATATGCAACAGGTTCATTTGCATCGTGTGACACACGGATTGGTTTAATTAACAAGTCTTCAATCATAAATGCTTTATCTGGTAATACCTCTCTAAATAGCTCCTCAGGAATTTCTCCCAAGGAACGGGATTGTTTGATGCCCCGTATCGTCCCAGGCGTCGAATACATCGGAATACCATACCGTCTCGCAAGTACTCCCAATCCCCCAATATGGTCAGAATGTTCATGTGTAATTAAAATACCATCAATATCTGCTGTTTTTAGACCAATATGATTCAGACTTGATTCTATTCTCTTTCCACTGATTCCCGCATCAATGATAAGATGTGTATGATCAGAACCCACATAAATGCAATTCCCGCTACTCCCACTGGTTATACTGCATAAATTCATCGTAACGACCTTTCTGTGATTAATCTGCCCAATAAATTTCCAAAACATCATTCTGTTTTAATGTTTCCGTATATTGAACCGATTTCCCATTTAATAATGTGACAACACTTCCGCCTAATGGCTGCGTCAAGTCAAAGTGTATTAAATCAAAAACATCCACATAAATATATGAATTTTTACCTTTTAAAAATACAGTTTCATTATTTACTACAACTGTTATTTCCATAAAATTGTTACTGCTCTTCTGCGCTATACCATCTTGCTGTTTCTCCTCAGCATTATCTTTCAACGCCATATGATTATTACTAGACAGCTCTTCATCCTCTTCTACATCAGAAAGATGAACTTCTTCCATCGTCCAAATCAATGAGAAATTTTCATACACTTTTTCATCAAGTGCCGCTATTTTATTATTTACATAAAGTTTTGTTCCTTCTTTTAATATAACATCCATAAACTCTATGATCTGTTTTACCGTGTAATAGTTTATTATCTTTATATCATCATTTTCCTTAATCTCATAATAGCCAGATTGCAATATACCGTTTACTTCGGCAAATTTAGGTAGAAGAACTTTCTTTTCATTAACAATAATCTGAATTGTGCTATTATATTCAGGTAATTTCCGTATTTCTAAGGAAGCAGCAGCTCCAGCAGTAGATTCCTTTACAATAATCTTATCATTAGCTTGAATCTGCGCATTAATACCTGTCAAAATACCATTCAGCGTTACAACTGCGGCTTCGCCAAGCTCTCCGCGTGCGATACGTGACTTTCCATTTATCGTAAAATTTAACTCTTTTCCTCTCCTCGGAAATAAACACTCGTTTGTAAAATTTGCCTGCATAGCTGCATCAACGATTGCTAAATGGTTATTATCATACAGTTTTATCCTTTCCCCGTTAAAGGTGACAAAAATAAAATTATTTTTTTGATCATAAAAATTTAGACATATGCCAATGGGCGTAACATACATAGAATCCTTCTTCGGATCATCAATCAAAAATGAAATATCCTTAAAGACCTCTTCCCCACGAAGTGCCACTCTTTCTGCCTGAATGCCCATATCTTTCGCAAGACTCTCCGTATAGCCACTAAATTTACCGCCACCGCCTACAATAAAAACTGCACTGACTGGTTTTTCACCATTTAACTCTTTGATCTTATCAGCCACTTCTTTTGTCATCCTTTTAACAACTGGCTCTGCCACTTTGCATACATCCGCTGGCATCGTCTTTTGCGAGAGGCCCATAATATCTTTGAAATTTATGGCCATTTTATGTTTAGACGCTAATTTAATCTTTTCAGCCTCATTAAAATCAACTAAATAGTGCTGTGCAATCGCTTCTGTAATCCGATCACCAGCGCATGGTATCATACCATAAGCAATAATACTACCCTCTGCTGTGATTGAAATATCACTTGTACCGGCTCCCACATCAACAAGCGCAATATTAAGCATCCTATACATTGTAGGAATTGCAACTTGAATTGCCGCTATAGGCTCCAGCGTCAGATTGACAACTTTTAATCCTGCAAATTCTACCGCCTTATAAAGTCCATCGACAACTTCATCTGGCAAAAATGTTGCAATTATATCAGCAGATATTGCACTGGCTTTATGATTTTCCAGTGTAGTCATTGGATAATGATTTAAATAATACTTAACAACTGTATAGCCAACACAGTAGAATTTTATATCAGTATCATTTGCCTCCTGAAATTCATCATATGCCTTCTCCACACCCATCATATCCAATGTATAAATGTGTTCCGGTGCTATTGTTGTTTCTTCTGCTAACTCATAATCAATGTGTGTCGTAACCGTCTTGAGCACTCGTCCAGCGGCCGCAATACAAACCTCTGTCAATTTTCTTTCAATTTGTTTCTCCAAGGTCTCTTTTACAATTTTAATGGTCTTACTTACTTTTCCGATATCATGAATTTGTCCATCAAGCATAGCTCGAGTATCATGTTCCTTTGTCTGCTGTGCCACAACATAAAAAGTATCGTTAGTTCTATATCCAACCGTTCCTATAATACTTCTCGTTCCTATATCAAGTCCAAATACTAATTGTCCCGGATATTTCCTGCTCTCTGCCATGATTTTCTCTATACCTCCCTCGACCTTATCTGATATGTATCCTTTTGTCATTTATTTTCCTTTAAATAGTAATCGACCTGTGCTTCTGTTTCCCCAAATGATTTGCTATTATCAATAATAACTTTACAGCTTTTTAGGAATAATTCTTCGCTTGCCTGATTTTTCATGATTCTCATGATTTTTTCATCTGAATAGCCTCTGCTCTTGCGTAACCGTTCTTCCCTGATTTTCCAATCTGCAAAAACATACCATAATTCATCACATATTTTTGTATATCCATCCTCTATTAAAAGTGCTGCCTCAATGAAAAAAAATGCAACATGACCGCCTTTTCTCTCGCGATCGATCTCCGTCAGAATGTATTCCTTAACAGCCGGATGAATCACCGCATTAATCTTTTTCAACAGCATTCCGCTTGCTTCAGAAAAAATTATATCTGCCATCTTTTTTTTATCAATTGTTCCATCTTGCTGCAATACATCATTTCCTAATAACTCTAGTATCGGCTCATAACATATTTGTCCTGGTTCTTTGACCATGTGTGCAACTTCATCCGCTATCACAATGCGACAAGGATAATGCTTTTCTATATAGTGAAGTACTTCTGTCTTACCTGCTCCAACGCCACCCGTAATACCGATAACCTTCATTTTATTCACCACCATAGCCTACTTTGCCTCATACCAGTTTGTTCCTGTACTCATATCAATCTCTAGCTTAATAGACAACTTCGCAGCAGCTTTCATCTCTTCAGATACTATTATTTTAACTGCTTCTACCTCTTCCTCGTAAGCTTCGACCAAAAGTTCATCATGTACTTGCAATAAAAGTCTGGATTTAAGATTCTCTTCCTGCAATCGGTCATGTACTCTTATCATTGCAACTTTCATAATATCTGCTGCCGTTCCTTGAATCGGTGCATTCATGGCAACACGCTCACCAAAGTTTCGCTGCATAAAATTGCCTGATTGCAATTCTGGTACTGGACGACGGCGCCCAAACATGGTTGTTACATATCCTTTTTCTTTTGCATCTGCAACAAGCTGATCAAGAAAAACTTTCACCTGTGGATACGTATCAAAATATTTGTCGATATATTCCTTTGCTTCCTTACGCGAAATACTAAGTCCCTGACTTAATCCAAAAGAACTGATTCCATATACGATCCCAAAATTAACGGCCTTTGCATTGCGCCGCTGTATACTTGTTACCTCTTCAAAAGGTATGTGAAACACCTCAGATGCAGTAATCCTATGAATATCCTGTTCTCTATTATAAGCCTCAATTAGTTTCTTATCTCCTGACATATGCGCAAGAATACGAAGCTCAATCTGTGAATAGTCGGCATCCACAAATATACATCCTTCCTTTGGCACGAACACCTTACGAATCAGACGTCCTTGTTCCATACGTACTGGAATATTCTGTAAATTCGGCTCTGTGCTGCTGATGCGGCCCGTCGCTGTTATCGTTTGGTTAAAGTGACTATGGATCCTATTATTCTTATCAATATAGTTGGCCAGTCCATCTGCATATGTAGATTTTAGTTTTGTCAAACCTCTATATTCTAATATGTCCGATACGAAAGGATATTCTTCTGCCAATTTCTCTAATACATCAGCTGCTGTAGAATAACCCGACTTTTTCTTCTTGCCGACCGGAATTCCCATCTTTTCAAATAGGACTTCACCGAGCTGTTTAGGTGAATTAATATTGAAATCAACACCTGCCTGCTCATGAATCGTATATTCTAATCTCTCAATATGTTCTCCCAACTCCCTGCCATACTGTTCCAGTTCATTAGGACGTACCATAATTCCATCTGCTTCCATATCATATAGGCACAGACACAATGGCATTTCTATTTCTTCAAATAATGCCAGCATGTTCGCATCTACCAGCTTTTTATAGAGGACTTCATAAGCTTTATACGAAACATAAGCTTGAAAACATACATATTCCAAAAATTCTAGTGGTGCTTTTTCATAAACTTCTTCTAATGATAGTTTTCCAAATACTTCTGCCTTATTTGGAATCATTAATCCGAGATGTTCATTTGCAATATCCTCATTGTCATAATCGTTCTTTAAAGGGTTCAAAAGATAAGCTGCTATACTTGTATCAAAACATTTACCAACCAAGCGCTTTGCCATAATCTCTGTCTGTATATCTGTCATACTATTTGACACACTTAAGATATGGGGAAGTGCCCCTTTTAAATCAAATACAGAAAAAACAGTATGTTCCGCAGACTGCATCAGATAATTCATCTTATCTAATAAATAATCTTTGCTGACAAATCCTTGGACCGCTATAAAATAGCAGTCTGTTTCTGAATAGGCAATGGCCAGACCCAGCAATTCATCCCCACCAATAAATCGAAAGCCAACGCAAGAAGCATTGCCTGCCTCCTTAAAAACTTTCTCCGTCTCATCTAAATCTGTAACCATTTTAAACTGTTCTGTCTGGATGTTTTTCACCATAATGTCATTCTCGAAGCGAGAAAGCAGATTTTTAAATTCTAGCTTCTTCATAATAGCATAGGCTTGTTTTGTATAAACGTTTTCCAGTTTAGTCTGTTTGAAATCACATATAATATCTGCATTTGTATTAATGGTTGCCAATACCTTGGAAAGCTCTGCCAGTTCAAAATTTTCCTCCAGAGACTCTCTGATGCTTTTTTTCTTAATCTCCTGTATATGTTCCTTTAAGTTTTCAATCGTTCCATATGTCACAATTAGTTCGACAGCTGTTTTTTCACCTATTTTGGGAACGCCTGGAATATTGTCCGATGAATCTCCCATTAACGCCTTAATATCAATAAATTGTGTTGGGCTTACCTGGTAATGTTCTATTACATCCTTTGCAAAATAGTCCTCTACTTCTGTCTTTCCTCCACGTGTTCTTGGAATGCGAACTTTTATATGATCAGTTGCTATCTGCAGTAAGTCCCTGTCGCCAGATATAAGTGCTACATCCATACCCTCGGCTTCTGCTCGTTTCGCAAGCGTCCCTAAAATGTCATCACCCTCTAGGCCTTGCTTCTCCATGATTTTAATACCCATAGCCTGCAATAGTTCTTTTATAACGGGTACCTGCTCTACAAATTCAGTTGGCGATGGCTTTCTTGTCCCTTTATACGCCTGATATATTTCGTGTCGAAAAGTAGGTCCTTTCACATCAAATGCTACCACCAAATAATTGGCCTGCTCCTCATCTAATATCTTGAACATAATATTTAAAAAACCATAGACGGCGTTTGTATGCAATCCAAAAGAATTAGTTAAATCCGGAATTCCATAAAATGCTCTATTTAAGATACTATGTCCGTCTATCAACACAAGCTTATCCTTTTTCATCAATACTAACCTCTTACCTTGCTTTCTAAAATATACCTATTTCAAGTAGTAGTACTGCTTTAATCAGTGTAATAAACAGTATCCCTATTGTGGTTGCTAATATTAAATGTCTAGCGACTATCAGCCTTTCATAAATAGCCAAACAACGCTTAGAATTCTGAAGTTTCAATATTAATTCTTTCTGAAGATCAAAAGTTGTTCCATCCTCTAACCTGGATAATGCTTCTTTAATCAAATAATTAATTTCCATCTCCTCATAGCAGGTCGGGCACCCTTCAATATGCGCCAAAAATTCACGTAACTTAGCACCTGTTAGTTCATCATCAATATATAATTTAATATACTGTTCTGTTTCATTACATTTCATGATTTAATGTCTCCGCTATCTTGGTTGACCACATGTAATCATTCTGCATAATATCCCATGAATAACTATACACCAAATATAGATGTTTCACAAGTATTTCATGCAAGATATTGTACTATGCAGGTGTCTGATTTCTCTTATTAGTTCGTTCCTACTTCATTTACTCACAAAGGCCTGCTACAATCTGATTAATCACCTTGCTATCAGCTTTTCCTTTTAACTCTGGCATAATTGCTTTCATAATCAATCCTTTATTTTTAGTCGCAATGATATCTGAGAATTTTTCTGAGATGATTTTAATGACTTCTTCTTCTGACAGCATTTTAGGTGCATACTCCTGAATAACATCATATCTTAATTGATACTCTGCCAGCAAGTCTGTTCTTTCAGCAGGACAACAGTCAATTTGTTCTTTTGCTGTTTTCAATTCCTTCAAAATAACTCTGTCCACCAGTTCTTCTCCAATATCATCTCTGAGCCCTTCATCAATTGCTACTTTTTTTATTGCTGAAATCATAGCAGAAATACTATCTTTTCTTCCCCTGTCTTTGGCTTTCATGGCAACAACCATATCTTTTTGTAATTGTGCAAACTGCATATTCTTTTCCTCCTCGTATTTTTCTGTTTCTTTCATCATTACATACTATTATCATTTATTATATTTTTTTCATCCAAATCAGACCTATTACCTTTATTCTCCAGCTCTATAGGCAATTTCCCGGTCGGCTTAAATGTCCCAAGAACAGCCCCCACCACCGCCGGTATATTAGGTCCGTATTTAGATGATATTACACCGCTCTTCGCATCCTCCTCACGCATTCCCACACAATTATATGTAATATAAACAGGGTAATCAGGAAACTTTACTGCATCATAGGGCAATCCAAAACTCATTACAACAACATTATCCTGCTTTTTCATTTCTTCTATATAGTCAAGTACTTTCGCAGGCATTAGACTAAGCCACTTTGAAGAACTTTTCTCTGTAATAGCATGCATCTCTGAAGCAACCGCTATATAATCTGCATGATCAATTTTTTCCTTAAGTATTCTACTTATTTCGTTTTCTTTCGTGTAAAAATAGGTATCCACATTTATGTTAGGTATATCCTTTTCCTCTAGTAACCGATTCGTAGCAAACTTGATACTAAATGTTTCATTTTCATAAGGGACAATAAAAAGTACAATATCCTCCTCTTGAGGCTTTATCATTTTTCTGCCTGCTTTCGGATAAAGTGTGACGGCGGCTTCAGCCATTTTACGCTCTTTTAGCCGGTGCTCCTTGCAGCCTACAATCTGAAGTGCATTTGCAATTTGCTTATCTGTCGAAGAAGAATATTGCTTTGTTTCAAGAATTCCTTGCTCTGCTTTCAGCCTCAGAATTCTCTCAACTGATTTATCAACACTCTTTTCCGATAGTTCTCCTCGTGAAATCGCATCCTTAATCGCCTGATAAATGGCGTCCAATTTGGTTTTGTCTTCTAAACAAGATATTTCCGTCGGGTAGCACATCATATCAACGCCAGCTTTCATTGCCATAACAACAGCTTCTGTTTCCCCAAAATGATCTGCTATCGCCTGCATATTCAAAGCGTCTGTTACTACCACACCATCATAATTCATTTCTTTTCTTAATACACCATCAACTATTTTTTTTGATAGCGTAGCTGGCAAAAAAATTTCTTCTCCGCTAAGTTTAGATGTAACCATTGTATCGTCTAAATTGGGAAACTGTATATGTGCTGTCATAACGATATCTATGTCATGATCTATGGCCGCTTCAAAGGGTACCTTTTCACAACTACTCCATTCTTTTTTTGACTTATTAACAACAGCTAGTCCTGTATGGGTATCCGTATCCGTGCTTCCATGTCCCGGAAAATGCTTGACACATGCAATTACATGTTTCGAATGAATTCCCTCCTGCATTTTAATAACCATATCTGCTACTTGATCAGGTTCCGAACCAAAAGACCGTAAATTGATAATAGGGTTCTTGGGATTATCGTTGATATCTGCAACTGGTGCAAATGTGCAGTTTATCCCTAATGCTGATAATTCTGCGCCAATAATATTACCGCAATCATAAGCATACTTTACATTTCCTGTAGCTCCAATAGCCATATTCCCCGGTAGACAGGTGCCTTGCTCTAACCTTGTTATTTTCCCGCCTTCCTGATCAATTCCAATGATAAGTGGCACATTTCCAGATTCAACTGCCGCGTTCTGCATGGCAGACGTCAACTGTACAGTTTTCTCTATTTCCTTTGTGTTCTCACTAAACAAAATGATATTTCCTATATGATAATCCGCAATCATAGCTGCTATTTCATCATTCATTACCTCAAGTTCTTCTGGTTCTTGCATATCCTGCTGCTTCCATGACCTGAAGCTGATTAACATCATCTGCCCTATCTTTTCCTCTATTGTCATCTGACTAATTTGGTTCTTGATCTTCCTATCTTCATTACTGGCCGCACTATAAACAAAACCGCTCCCCATGGTTATTGCTCCAATAAGCAATATTGCCACTCCGCCTTTTCTCAATATGGAATTCTGTTTTATCTTCATAGAATTTCTCCCAAACTATTTTCTAGTAAAGAAGCACTTCAAATAAAATTGAAGCGCTCCAAATAAATCATTCTAATAATATAAGCGGGACTATAAGCCGGGTTATGTCATACATGCATATGCATGCGAAATGATCATCTATCTGGTACTGTTGTTACCAACAGTCTCAAGCGGCCTACCTGAAAACACGGCGGGCAGCCGTATCGCTTTCTATTCGGTCTTGCTTCGAATGGGGTTTACATGTGCCCTGCTTGTTACCAAGCAGGCGGTAGTCTCTTACACTGCCTTTCCATCCTTACCTCACCAATTGCTGCGTAGCAGCACCTGGCATGGCGGTATATTTCTGTTGCACTTGCCTTGGAGTCGCCTCCACCGGACGTTATCCGGCATCCTGCCCTATGAAGCCCGGACTTTCCTCACCCCAAACCTTTCGGTTGATTTTAAAGTATATCAAGATATACTTTAAAGCTGAGGGGCGCGATCATTTGTCCCACTTATTTTATAAGTATACTACATTCTTTTCTGTATTTCTACCTTCAATATCTATTTTCTACTCAATTGCCATGATTCGCCCATCACCATATGGATTGGAATATTCCTCGCTTATTCTTCCATGCATATAATCTGTAATATAAGTTATTAATACTTCACTATCCAGCATGAATTCATCTTTGATCAGTTTATTATCCTTAAACATTGTAAATCCATCGCCACTACATTTAATCATGTAATTATGGCTCGCAAGTGTATAGGTTTTTGATAATTCTAAATCATCAGCTCCTATCTTTACATCTTTCACACGATACTCTCCATCAACAGAGACAAACATCCCATTCTCGTCTAGAACAACTGCTGAAGGAACTGCCATATTAATTTTATATGTCATCCCTGACACCTGTTGAAACCCGCCGTTTTCTTCCGGCGTATCTCTTACGCCCATCTCAAGTGCATCCAGTATCTCCTGCCCCGTAGCTTCTACTACACAAGCCGAATTTCCAAATGGATGCACATTTATTATATCTTCATACGTAATATTGCCTGCTTTTATCTCATCACGAATACCGCCGCCATTTATCATTGCGACATCTGCGCCCGAAACGATTCGATATGCATCTGCACATAAATCTCCTAAATTTGTTTCCGCGTTTCTGATGATGCGTATATCTGTTCCCGTTTCATTTATGATACAATCAAATTCTGTCTCTGCAATCACCACATTTATTTGCTCACTAAACTTATCCTGCAATTGATGAATATAAGCCTCCATTTCAGGTTCCTTATCCTCATATTCTGAGATAAGCTTTGTTGAAATAATACCTTCCTTGCTGATTGTCAAAGCACCTATATTCTCCAATTTTGTGCCCGTCTGTGTTAGGATAACATTTTTTCCCTCATTATTTTTAACTTGTTCTCCATCCACGACACTATGTGAATGACCATCTATAACCGCATCAATTCCAGTTGTATTTGCAATGACTTCTGTAGACATCCATGGTGAATCAGACGCACTAATCCCTAGATGCGATAGTGCAATTACATAAGATGCTCCTTCTCCTCGCGCCGAATCAACTGCCGCTTGTACTGCCTGATATAAATCTTCTCCTGTTTTGTCCTGACAAAATCCATAGATATAGTTTCCCGCTTGATCCTGAAAATTGCTTGGGTTACTAGAAGTAATGGTTTTGGGTGTACTAATTCCAACAAATGCAACTTTAACCCCATCAAATTCAAATATTTTGTAAGGATCTACCACTGTGCTATCTGCGACCATATCTTTAAAATTGCAACTAACAAAAGGAAATTGTGCCATTTCAGACAACTCTAAAAATTGCTCCATACCATAATCAAATTCATGATTTCCTATAGCTGCGACATCATAGGGCATCTGATTCAAAATATCAATTAAATAGGAACCCTCAGACATCATCCCAATGGGTGCTCCCTGTATGATATCTCCTGCATCTGCTAATAATACATAATTGCCTGCCTCTTCAATAGTCTCTTTATAAGCACTAAGTCCCGCATACCCGATATTATCCTCAACACCACAATGCACATCATTTGTGTAAAGAACAACTAAATCTCTATCAAGATCTTTTACTTTACTACAGCCACTGCATATTATAGCTACCGCTAGCAAAGCTAATAACGACCATCTTTTCTTACAAACGTTCATACTTATTACCTCCAAAATCGCACTTACTTATAACGACTTGAATATGCTGCATAACTGCCTACTAAGGCACCATTCAAATAACCATTGATGTATGTTGTATTACTTTTCTTGACACCTTGCACAGAAGTCATATAGGTTAATCCATTCAATGCTTTGCTATCACTATAAAAAGCCACTGTTAACACACCATTCACGGTTGTTGCAGAAATATAAATGGGGTACTGTAATGTATTTACAAACTTGTAGTCCAACTTTCCCGCTGATATGGTGGCATCCAGGCCACTTGCCAGATAACTGACATTCTGACTGTGATTATGGCGCTCAATTGGGATTATTCCTGCTCGAAGTACCGCATTATTCAGTGTAGAAGACACTTGACATATGCCACCTCCCACAACTTTAATAAAATCGTCTCCCATAATAGCATTACCCATGCCATATCCGTTCTCAATTGTTCTTGGTAAAATCACTGCATCAAATGACAACATATCTCCTGGTTGCATGATCATACCATTTATTCTGCTGGCGGCAACTATAATATTCTGAGAGCGGTCTTGTCCAACTACATACTTTGTACTACATTCAGATATTTTGGTACTAAATCCCTTAGTGTTTAAATCTGCCAGAAAAAGAGCCTCCGCTGATAATGGTAGTGCAATTGCCACTTGACTTTCATCCACCATAGTAGGAATCTTCGATTCCATGCCCTTGTTATAACGCGCCATATCAAAAGACACCTGTTTCTTTCCTGCGTTGATGCCGGCATATATATCCTGTTTCAATGCAGTTTTATTTATTGTTACCTCATTAAAGGAAATGAAATTCACATGATCACAAATTGCAGTAATCCAGTTATCCGTTGCAACTGCCATTCCCTTTGCTATATTCTCAATCTCTGGACCATATACCTGCGTAGAATAAGTTGTGTCATTAAATGTCAGCACAATACTCACACTTTCTTCTGCCCTGACCTGTTTTGCATATATCACACAAAATGTGATGCATAAAAGTAAACAAATACCAGTCCATTTTACAAATTTCTTCCTATTGCTCATCATACTCCCCCATTTTATATTACTTTCATCGCATTACTATAAAAGTAATTTCTTTTTTTCTCCAATATGCTTTACACGACGATAAATATACATGATTTTCAGTAAAATTGCAAGTAATCCTTCTTTAAATAACTATCTTCTTTTATAAATGGCATTGACAATTACAATAAATACTATTATAGTGTTCCTATATAGAACCACTATAATATTTTATTTAGATGCGGGGTGAAAACTATCGATAGACAATTTATAATGGAACACTTGATGCCACTTGGCCTAACACGCCATGAAGCGACTATATATTCCTATTTATATGAGCATCAAGAATTAACCGGTTACGAAGCGGCAAAATTGACTGGGATCTCTCGCTCAAATGTATATAATGCACTTGCAAGTTTAGTAGAAAAAGGAGCTGCCTATATCATAGAGGGATCACCGACAAAATATCTGCCTGTCTTAATCGAAGAATTGTGTGATAATCGTATTCGTGCATTACAGGAGACAAAAAAGACTCTTATTTCCAATTTGCCACAAATAACCGATGATAGCGATGGTTATATCACAATTGAAGGGTACCGGCATATTCAGGATAAAATATTTAATATGTTGCTTTCCGCGAAATACCGCATTTATCTTGCTGCTTCTGTCAAAAATATAACTGCATTACAGCTAGAGGAAGAACTAAAAAAATCAATCAGTAGAGGTATAAAAGTTGTCATATTGACTGATAATCCTCTTGCATTACCTGGTTCAAAACTGTATTTTACAGAAAGCCGCGCTGAACAGATACGCTTGATTACTGATTCAAAACACGTTCTTACTGGAGACGTTTTTGATTATCCCGCCTCAGGCACTTGTTTATATTCAGGACAGGTAAACTTTGTCAACATATTGAAAGATGCTCTTAGATATGAAATAAAATTAGTAGAACTTACAGGAGGAATACAATAATTATGGATAAAAAACCATTTGTAACTAAAAATCAGCTGGAAGAAATCAAATCAAAATACCCTACTCCCTTCCATTTATATGACGAGAAAGGAATTCGCGAAAATGTAATAGCTTTGGAAAAAGCTTTTTCCTGGAACAAGGGATACAAAGAATATTTTGCAGTTAAAGCCAATTCAAACCCTTACTTAATTAAAATTCTAAAGGAATACGGATGTGGATGTGATTGCTCTTCTCTCACAGAGTTAATGCTGGCTGATGCACTCGGATTTTCTGATGACAGTATTATGTTTTCTTCTAATGAAACACCCGCTAAAGAATACAAACTTGCCTCTGAGATGGGTGCCATCATCAATCTGGATGATATTACACACATTCCTTTCTTGGAAGATATTTGTGGCATTCCAGAAACGATTAGTTGTCGTTTTAATCCTGGTGGCATCTTTCAAATTAGCAATGGCATAATGGACAATCCTGGCGATGCCAAATACGGTTTTACAACTGCACAGATGTATGAAGGCTTTAAGATTTTAAAAGAAAAAGGTGTAAAGAACTTTGGTATTCATGCATTTCTTGCAAGTAATACCATTACGAATGAGTATTATCCGATGCTGGCTAAGGTATTGTTCGAACTAGCTGTCGATTTAAAATATAAAACCGGCGCTAATATTACATTCATAAATTTATCAGGTGGTATCGGAATTCCATACTCACCAGATCAGGAACCTAACGATATTTATGCTATCGGAGAAGGTGTAAGAAAGGTATATGAAGAAATCCTGACACCTGCAGGTATGGATCATATAGCATTATATACGGAACTCGGCCGCTTTATGACTGGTCCTTTTGGCGCACTGGTAACCACCGCAATTCATGAAAAACACACACATAAAGAATATATTGGATGTGATGCCTGTGCTGTCGATCTTATGCGTCCAGCAATGTATGGTGCTTATCACCACATTACTGTTATGGGTAAAGAGAATGTTCAAAGTGACCACAAATATGATATAACTGGTTCCTTATGTGAAAATAATGATAAATTTGCCATTGACAGGCTTCTTCCAAAAATCGAAAAAGGCGATCTTCTCTATATTCATGATACTGGTGCGCATGGTTATTCTATGGGTTATAATTACAATGGTAAATTGAAATCAGCCGAAATTCTTCTAAAAGAAGATGGAACAACTCAACTTATCAGACGTGCTGAGACACCAAGGGATTATTTCTCAACATTTGACTGTTTTGATATCCTGAAAGATATGAAATACTGATTTATCCTTGTTCTATTATTAATAGAAATACGGCAAGGCTTTCTCTCTGAAGCCTTGCCACATTTTGCAAAATAATGCTTGAATTTTATATATACATATGCTAGAATAACCTTTGTCGCCAGTAATGGCGCGCCACTTTAGGCGGATGTGGCGGAATGGCAGACGCACCAGACTCAAAATCTGGCGAGGGTGACCTCGTGAGGGTTCAAGTCCCTCCATCCGCATCTCTTAAAAGGTCCATTTTATGGATCTTTTTTGTTAAATAAGTATTTTATTTCAATTCAAAGCGAAGTACAATCTCCTGTAACTCTTTGGAAAGTTTTGCTATGCTTCCTCCTAGTTCATCAATTATGGTCATGGTTGCCAATACTTCCTCTGTTGTCGCTGAAGTTTCTTGTGTACTAGCAGCATTCTCTTCGGCAATAGCCGACAGCGATGAAACAATATCAGCGACCTGCGTTCTGCTCTTTTCTATTTCCCGGCTAACTGTATTCAACGAGCTTACTTCCTCGTTGATACTGTCAATCGTCCTTACAATAATAAGGTATTTTTCTTTCGTGTCATTCACACTGCTAACCTGTATTTTCACTGCTTCTTTCACAGAACTACTTTTTGAATTTGCATTGATAACGCTTACTCTTAAATCTTCCAGCATATTATCAATCATACTAGTTGAGTTCGCAGATTGTTCTGCCAGATTACGTATTTCTTCTGCCACAACAGCAAATCCTTTGCCTGCTTCGCCTGCTCTGGCCGCTTCAATTGCCGCATTAAGTGCAAGCAGATTCGTTTGCTGTGCAATTTGTGAAATAAGATTGCTGGCTTCTCCTATTTTATTAGTACTTTCATTTGTCTTATTAATCAATTCAAAAATTTCATTAAAAGCAGTTTCATTATCCTCAGTGATTTTTGAAAGTTGATTTACCACTTCCAAACCTTCTTTGGTGATATCCTTAATCTGCGTGCTTGCATTCGTAAGCAATTCCGCTGAGGTTGTATTTTTTGTGACGATACTTCCCAAATTTGAAATTTCATGTGCAACTGCCTCAGCATCTGTTGCCTGCTGAGAAGCGCTTCCTGCAATTTCTCCTACTGCCTTTGCAATTTCATTCATAGATGCTGTCACCTGATTAGCATTGTCCTTCATACTGTCTGAAGTGCCCGATAGTTCTGAAGAAGTATCATTCAGCATTGAAATAATACTTCTCAGAGAATTTAACAGTGTCCTCACAGATGCAGATAAAACACCTAATTCGTCTTTACTTTCCAGTGCGTTTGGGGAAAAATTCAGCTTATTATTTGCCATGGTATCCATATCTTTTGTGATATTCATAATATTCTTCCTCAGATATCTCACAATTATAATTGACAAAAGACAGATGAAAATAATAATAAAGAAAATTACAATAGCAGAGAATATAATTGATGCTTGTGCTTCTGCTTTAATAGTCGCTGAAATGTAGTCAGCGTACTTTTCCAATAATTCTGTCATTAAATTGACTTCATTTCTGGCCGTATCAAACGCTACAAGTCTGGCTTCCATATCTCCTGTTCCTGCGTTAATATCATATGCTGCTTCCCATTCTGCCATTTCTTTGTTAAACGATGCTTCTAACTGTTCCAGCGTCATGTTGTTCGTATCTTCTGCGAATTCGCTGAATAATTCTTTGTTATCTCGAACATTATCCATTGCTTCTGCAATTCGCTCTTTGGTTTGTGTAATATTTTCGTCAAAACCTGCAATCAGTTCTTCCTTTTTAGCCGCATCCAATTGCTCACCCATTAAATAAAGTTCACGTTCTGCAATAGCCGCCTGATAAAAGTCTCGATCTGCATTAAGAATTGCAGCTGTACTGACAAATACTTCATCGTAAAGTGATTCTTTCATACTATTCAGAGTATTATTAGAATTGTAGATATATTGTGCCATCAATAAAACAAGAGCAAGTAATGCTGGTAGTACAATTAACCATAATTTCTTTGATACTTTCATATTTTTCAACATAATATAACCCCCTTCTACTCATTTTTGCATTTATTTTTCTATTTTCTGTAAGTGAATATATTTTAAATGTATCATATTTATATCTATTGCGCTACTGATTTTTGATATCTAGATGTCCAATAAAAAAAAGGACAAAAATGTCCTTTTCTCATATAACATAAACCCACTTCTGAAAAATAGTTTTTTCAGCCAACTACGATACTATAATCCTCTCACATAATCTATCAGTGGTTGCGTATACCCTTTATTTGAATGATCACTTGACTTTTCAAATAGTTTCAGCATTCCCTTTTCTTCTTCTGTTAAATTCTCTTTTTTAAGCAACGATTTATATATCATCTTACACATAGCTTTCATTGGAAATGACATTTTATCGTAATTGATACCTGCTTCAAAATAGAAAAAAGGAATATCTTTTTCTTCCTCTGTCAGATTTTTGTTTTTAATATCTGCAATCATGTGTATATCTTCCATTTTTGTTGCTCCAGTTGCAAATAGTATCAAGTTCTTACCCTGTATACTATTACTAGATTTCACTTTATTCAATCCTGAAATCTTACCCGCTATAACCCCACCACCAAAAATAATGGTATCATAACTTGTTAAGCTTTTTTTTGCTTCTTTTAATGAGAATGCTTTACACCCCAGTTCTTCTGCAATCCAGTCCCCGTATTTCTTGGTGAAACCAGTTTTGCTACTATAGATTACTATTGCTTTCATATTTGCTACCTCCTTCAATCGTTGTATTTTTCATTTGCATCAAATTGCTTTCCATTTTCGCTACCGTCTTCAGTGTTACTGCAATATCTTCTTCTGAAACTCCATTAAAAAGAGCTTCGAAAAATATCAACTCACCTAAGCTGTATTTTTCACTAATCTCACTTACTTTTGAGGTTGTTACCACCCTTATTTTTCTCTTATCTTTTTCATCTACAAAAGTATGTATAAAACCTGCTTTTTCCAATTTCATCACAATCTGTTTGACATTTTGATGGGAACTTCCAATCATATCTGAAAGTTCATTAATTGTCGGTGCATAATCCCGAAATAGATTTAAACTGATTAATAAAAAAAATTGTTTACAGGTAATCTCTTTATAAAATGAATCAACCGCTGCCTGCAATCTGTTTGCGACAGAGAAAAGCAATCCAAACAATGCATGCTGCTGATCAAACCCTTCCAGCATTTCTTCTCTTGTCATTTTGCATCTACTCCTTTTGCTAATGCCTTACTAACTGCTGATTTGATTACCTCACTCGATGTCGTTGCTCCACTTATGGCATCCACCTCATATGAATTATCCGCAACCATTTTATCTGTAATTACTTCAGCTGCTGTCCCTCTTCCGTTTTCATGCTTTAGTAAAACAATTTCCGTAATCTTGTGATTTACAACAGAAACCTCTGTTTCGACCTTTACCAGAGAGGTCTCCGTGATTCCTTGATAAATCCCGTCTTCTACCTCTGCCATTTCTACCTTGGCATATTCAATTTCCTTCATCTCATTTTTTGCCGTATTACTAGCAACCAAGAGCAGTATCCCAAACACTAATATCAATATCCCTGCAACAGTTCCTGCTACTTTCAAAAATTTCTTCATTTATATTCTCCTATTTTCTATAATGTAATATATTACTTATTAAAATGTAATATATTACATTTTAATGGATTTGTCAAATATAAATTGCTATTGTTTTTCTTCTTTGCTATTATTTTATTAAAACATGGTTTTATTCTATCTATTTTTATGTATTCTACTTCACTAATTCTTATGTTGAAAGGAGCTCATATATGAAACAGGATATTATTACAATGATGAAAGCTAGTTTTTCTGAAAATGGAATTTCTTATCAAGAAAAGACCAAGGCTGATATAGCAATCGCGACAGAGTTTTTAGATGCAAGCTGGGGTAGTGGAAACAAAAAAATCAATTATGAAGCTTTCATCTTATTGGATGAAAATCAGAAAACAGTATATATGTTTGAGAAGACCTTGGAAGTCTCTAAGGGTTTTTCATTTGGCTCTAATAGTAGTTCTTTTTCTCAAACAGGAACCACTCTCTTTAGAAAAGTAAAGAGCATACAATATGGTGTCGATGGGAAAGCATATGAGTACGAATTTGACCTTGGTGCTATTCCAAAAGCAGTAAAAAATGCCGCTACTCGATATAATTGGAAATTTAAAACTGTACTTAGTTCAAAAAAAGCAATGTATCCTGAAGGTTATGTTGCACCGCAGTTAAAATTCTGCGGTAAATGTGGCAATTCATTAAAGTTGGATGCTAAGTTCTGTGGAAAATGCGGCAATGCAGTTTCATGATTTTCTTCTTCTGTTTTAGCATACAAAATAATAATAGAAAAAGTAAAACAGGTAGGGAAATGAATCCCTACCTGCTTCTATAATAGGATGTACTATACTTCCTTTAACACTTTTTGATAGGTCTTGCTTCGATTATTCTTTCTTCACTTTTCTTAGCAATTTCCAGTATATACATAGGTCAGATGTTTTGATGCAATATGATACAAGCGTTCTATAGTTGAAACTGGTGTCGCAGATTTATTCATCATCTTATAGCGAGGATAGAAACGACTGATATGCAAAGGTATATCAACATCTATATTACTAAGCCAGGAGGAAAGTTCCTCCATCTCAGCTTCACTATCATTCTCATCTGGAATTATTAATGTCGTCACTTCGACATGGCAAGTCTTTGCAGCTAGGCTAATTGTCTGTTTCACTGTTTCAAGATTTCCACCTACCATATCATAAAACCTCTGTGAAAAACTCTTGAGATCTATATTCATGGCATCTATCAAAGGAAGCATTTCTATTATTACTTCCCTGCTAAACATACCATTCGTTACTAATACTGTTTTTAACTCCTTTTCTTGCGCCAGTTTTGAACTATCTCGAACATATTCATAGCCAATTAATGGTTCATTATAGGTAAATGCAATTCCTATATTGCCTTGCACTTTCATACTCTCTGCCTGCCTCACTAAATTTTCAGGTGTCAAATATAAAGTATCTGCTGATTTCCCATTTATCATTGAAATATCACTATTTTGACAAAATGGGCAATGAAGATTACACCCATAGCTCCCCACCGAAAGAATTTTACTTCCAGCATAAAAACGTGCCAATGGTTTCTTTTCAATTAGGTCAAGTGCAACCGCAGTCAATTTACCATAACTGCTGTTTATGATTACTCCATTCACATTTGTTCGAGCATGGCAAATACCGCTCTTTCCTTCTTTCAGATCGCAATGATTGGGGCATACCATACATATCATATATGCCTCACCACCTCAAAACGATATAACTGTACTTTTTCATGTTCTCCAATACCTGCTTTTTGTTTTGAAATTGCAATCTGCTCTTTGATTGTATTCACACCTTCCAGATTTGGCAACAATAGACCACGCTTATTCCCCTTCTGTACAATCACACCAAATCTTGTGACATCGAGCGCTGAAGGAGAATCAATAGCTTCTGCCTCGCCTAAAACATCAACACTATATACTATTTGCGGTAACTCATCTTCTGTAATAGCAGGAAATCTCGGATCATTGACTGCTGCTGATATTGCATTTTGCATAATCTCTCTAGCAATATTATCAGTCGTAGCTGCAATTGTTCCAATACATCCTCTCAATCTTCCATCTTTCTTTAATGATACAAATACACCTGCCCGATTATACAGCATATCTTCTGGTAATTCTTCTGGCATACTTGCCTCTTTGCTTGTTTTGATATATGATTCAAGACTATATCTTGCTAATTGGACATATTTATCTTCTGTCATCTTTTTTTCATCCATCATTCTTTTCATATCTTCTTCATACTTTCTTGCAAACTGTTTCGCTATATCCAATCCAGAAATTGCATAGTAAGCAACACCATATCCTACTCCAAAGGTACCCTCATAAGATAATAGCTCTGGCTGGATTTCCTTCCCATCTAATACGCCAGCCATAATCTGAAATGAACGTAGACCACATTCCGCTGCAGCAGCTGACAATTGTGGAGAGATACTGAGCAAGTCAGAAAAGTCCCCTGAAGCAAAAATGTCCGTTATCAACTTGTCAAATAGTGGACCCTCTTTGACAAATCCATACGGACCATCTTCTTTCAATTTGTGTGACAAATCTCCACTGGCGATTACAATCACTCTTCTATTTAGTCTATCTGCTACTTCAGTGATGCACTGTCCTAATTTATAATGCTCTAATGAAGATAAATCTGATAGTCCAATTCGTACAATCACATATTTTGTATAGACCTGATTCAGAAAATAAAGAGGAATCATCGTCCCATGGTCAAGTGTTCGTTCTCTATCTCCCATGGTTCCTGCCGCAACATGATTCTTTTCTGCGAGCTGTGATAACTCTTTTACAAATTCCATATCATAACGTACCTGAAACCTGACCTGCGGTGCATGAAACGATCTCATATCTCCCATTGCCGCGTCCCCAGGTGAGATATGGATATAGTCTTGATACATTGTCGCATGCGGACTGATTATTATGATTGTCTCTGGCTCGAGTTCTGCCACACGCCGCATAACTTCTCTGTAAGCAAGCACCGTTTTCTGAATCTTGTCCTCTTCACCATGTCCCACCTCTGGTAAAATAATAGGTGGATGTGGAACCGCAATTGTTGCCATAACTGCCATAATTCAATTCCTCCTTTTCAAAATCCAGGTGTGATGCTTTATTTCCTATTCCAAAAATCTATCAAGAGCCCTATTTCTTTTCATTTGATTTTTTTAAATCAGACTTTTTTCTTATACTTGCACCCATTTGCTTCATTGCCAGGTTCATACGCTCCTTAATCCTAATATACTTATCAATTTCATAGGATTGCATCATCAGTGCACATCCATATATCACTCTGCCATCTTCTAATTCGGAAATTCTCGTTATGCAACCGTGTAAATTGATATTAATCTTATTAAACTGGTCAATAACATCTGTCAAAACAGTGTGGCATGCAGTCCCAATTCCAAGATTATTATCCTTTACATCTTCTTTATTAATTACTAAAGCAAATCCACTAGAACTGATATCTTTCAGCACCGCAGGTAAAGTAGATCTATTCGTTCCAATTTGAACAAACACCTTGCTTCCGATGAAGCAACGGTAAGCATTGCGCCTGTTAAATGGCATCCCTTGTCCTTTTAATCGAATCCGATACATCAATTTATTATCTGCTGTTCTATAAAATGCAATCGTAACACCACGGAAAATTCTCGGTTTGTCATTCTCCACTGTAAAAATAGCATTCACAACGGCAGAATCAAATGCAAGCACTTTTCCGTTTTTCTCTATAGGTGCAGCATATACCACTCGATTTGCTTCGTCTATTCCGACAACGGTTGTCGGAAACTGTAGCTCATTTGCCTCACTTTTTGCTTCTAATATCATATCCTGTCCTATTTGTAAATCTGCGATTTCCATCTTATTCCATCCCCTAATTTATCATTCCTATCCTCTAGCATTACTCAACAAAACCTTCTACACCACGTGGAGAATCATCTGACATCAGCATGGGAACATCATCTCCGCCTGCCGCAATATAATATTGTCCTTTTACCCCAGTATCTTTATTATTAATTTTCTTTGCTACACCAGCTGAAGTTTCATAACTATACTTATATGTTGCACCTGCCTTGCTGGTACCAACCATGCTCATCTTTCCCTCTTCGAGTCCGTTTCTATAATTACCTGTAATAACCTGTTTGGCTAAACCTGTAGCATCGATTTTGTCTTTAAAGAAATTTGAGGTGGCCGTCCCTTTTCCATTTGGCTTACCATCGGCCCACTCGCCTTCATAAATATACGATCCTATGGAAGAAGATGCAGAATATATGGCTCTCATCCATATGCCCTTACCACTCCTGACATTATTGGCATATTCACCATAATAATAGTAACCGTTTTTATAAACACCCACTCCTATTCCATTGTAATTGCCGCTATCATCTTTTTCCCCATAGTAGTAGAGATCATCATCTCCTATGATTTCCTCCGACATTGCAACATATTGATCTGTCCGAATTAAGTCCTTAACGCCATCAATGTCATCCTTTGCAAAAAGCTCTGCTAATGGTACTAATAAAGTATTATTTGCCTCTTCCTTTGCCACTCTTTCTGCTTCTTCAGCTGCCTGCTGTGCCGCCAGTGCATCTGCTTCTGCCTGAATCCTGTCTTTTTCTGCCTGAATGGCATCAAGTTTTGCCTTGATAGTTTCATCTTCGGTATTTGTATATCCCGTATTAAGAGCTGAAAGCATATTTGCCTCATCTCCACGCTCCTCAAATATATTGGCTACTCCCCAATATGAAGCAACATTTCCGATATCATAAGCTAATGCCTTTTGATATATTTCAATTGCTTCATCCGTGCTTCCCTTAGATTGTGCAATCAAAACATATACATGTGCAATATGACTCTTGATTTCTACGCTCTCAGTATCATACGCTAATGCTTCTTTATACTTTTCAATTGCCGCTTCATAGTCTCCATTGTCTAGAAAAGTGTTTCCTTGTTCTAATTGATTTACTAGTTTAGTTGATTTTGAAAAATGAATGACACCTACATATACACTGACCAAAATAATTGCAAAAATAATAAGTATTGTTGACATTTGCAATATTATTTTCATTTTACTTTTTCTCTTTATTACTTTATTTGTCTTCTTCACTTGTTTAATTTTTCTCGCATCTATATCTGATCTTTCTTCATAAAAACTATTCTCTTTCACTATTTCCTCCAATATTTTCAATCTGCCAGTCTATCTCATCAAGCCCATTTGCACGAAGAAAAGTGTTTGTCTTGCTAAATGGCTTGCTTCCAAAGAATCCCCGATAGGAAGACAAGGGACTTGGGTGAGGTGCCGTAAGTATCAAGTGTTTTGAATTATTTAGCATACTGACTTTAGTCTGCGCAGGTTTGCCCCATAAAATAAAAACAATAGGTCTTTCTTGCTGATTCAAAATGCGAATGGCAGCATCCGTAAACTCTTCCCAACCAATCCCTCGGTGTGAGTTTGCTTGATGTGCCCTTACGGTAAGTACAGTATTTAATAACATTACACCTTGTTTTGCCCATTTTTCCAAATAACCATTATTCGGCATATAACACCCAATATCATCCTGCAATTCTTTATATATATTTAAAAGTGAAGGCGGTATCTCTACCTCTGGTTTGACTGAAAAACAAAGCCCATGCGCCTGTCCTATATCATGATAAGGGTCCTGTCCTAATATTAATACCTTGATATCCTTTAACATCGTCAGATGAAATGCATTGAAGATGTCTTCTGCCGCGGGAAATATGGTCTTAGTACTATACTCTTCTATAATTGTCTGATGCAGCTTCTTATAATAAGGCTTCTTAAATTCACCCTGTAAAGCTGGCAACCAATCGTTGCTAATCGCTGGCATTCTATCTCCTCATTTCTAAATATATTACCTCACTATAGAAAACACACTATAACCTAACTGGAACACCTTCTTTTTTTAAATATTGTTTTAATTCTCTCATTTCCAATTCTTTATAATGAAATAGTGATGCCGCCAATGCCGCATCTGCCTTCCCTTTTGTCAATACGTCGCGAAAATGCTCCTGTCTTCCGGCACCACCGGAGGCAATCACAGGTATGCTGACATTTTCCGAAATCCTACGAGTGAGTTCGATATCATATCCAGACTTTGTTCCATCACAATCCATACTTGTCAACAGAATTTCTCCTGCTCCAAGTTTTTCTGCTCTTATAGCCCATTCTACAGCATCGATTCCAACATCAATTCTTCCACCGTTTTTATATATATTCCAACCGCTTCCATCTGCTTTTTTTCTAGCATCAATTGCAACTACCACACACTGACTGCCAAATCTATCTGCTGCTTCACTAATCAAATTAGGATTATTGATAGCAGCAGTATTAATGGATATCTTATCAGCACCCTCTCGGAGTATTGCCTTAAAATCCTCGACAGTTCGGATTCCTCCTCCAACTGTAAAAGGAATGAAGACTTTTTCAGCAACTGCACGTACCATGTCAATTACGGTATTTCTTGCTTCTGAAGAAGCTGTAATGTCTAAAAAAACAACTTCATCTGCACCAGCCTTATCATATGCCGCTGCTATCTCTACAGGGTCTCCTGCATCACGAAGATTTACGAAATTGACACCTTTTACAACCCTGCCAGCATGGACATCCAAACAAGGAATGATTCTTTTCGTATGCATTTGATATTTCTCCTCTCACTTACTGTATTCACATCATTCAATTAAAGACCAATAAAATTTTCTAGAATTTTCAGACCCACTTCTGAACTCTTTTCGGGATGGAATTGACATGCAAATATTTGATCTTGCTCTACTGCTGCGTGTATTGGCACTCCATATTCTGTTGTTGCCTTAACTATTTCTGGGTCAAGTGCTAATAAATAGTACGAATGTACAAAGTAAACATAGCTCTCATCTGAAATTCCTTTAAATAATTTTCCGTTGTTGACTAATTGCAACGAATTCCAGCCTATATGTGGAACCTTTAGCTTATTAGTATCTGGAATTTTTACGATTTTCCCACGCAATAAACCAAGGCCCTTGATCCCAGGTGCCTCATCGCTTGATTCAAAGAACAATTGTAATCCAAGACATATTCCAAGAAAAGGAGTTTTTCTTCTTACTATTTCGCCAATGACCTCCTCCAGGCCATATGCACGTATTCTACCCATTGCATCGCCAAAGGCCCCCACGCCAGGCAATATTACCTTTTGGGCGCAGAGTATTGTCTCCCTGTCTCTCGTTACGATTACCTCTTCGCCAAGAAGCTGTAATGCTTTCTCAACACTTTTTATATTTCCCGCATCATAATCGATAATAGCAATCATAATTATCCTATCCACTTCTCTTTCTATTTAATCAATTTCAATAATACCATTATCACTAATTTCAGTAGGTGCAACTGCTTCTATATCAATAGGAGCTGTCTCCTCCAAAAATTCTTCCTCTTCTCCTGAAATAACAACATTTTCTTGTTGTTCCGATTCCTCAGACATATTCTCAGGTGTATCTTCCGCCTCTTTCGTGTAGGGACTACCGTCCTCATTCTGTAAATTCAGTGTATCTGTTCCATTGAGATAGTCATAAATTGTTCTAGAGTAAAGCTGCTTATCTTCAAGTTCCAGCCATTCACGTGCTTGCTCTACACTGACGCCATATTGACTTTCTAGTGCTTCTTCAATTTGATTTTTTAAAACATTATAATCTTCCAAAATGCCAAGTTCTTCAGCCTTTATTGCATATTCATCAGCAATTCTAATCCCTTGAATTAATGCATTAAAAGCTTCTAGCTTTTGATCTATTTTCGTATAGTTAAGATAAGACTCATATTTTTTCTCGAGTCCAAATAACAATTCTACCTTCTCTGACAATTCACTCATTTCACGATTAAGGGAATGCCCTTTTAAGCACTTATATGCCTCTTCATATCTTTCATTAATATAGTAAGATTTAGCATCTTTCATATCTATGTAATATGGATAAAAATATGCAATCAAAACCATAAGTAAACCTATGGAACCTCCTACAATTCCTATTCCCACGATATGTTTCTTAGATATTTTCTTTAATGGCTTTTCAGGTGGTTTCGGTGCTTTTTCTTTTTTCGGCTTCTTTTCTCTGGTTTTCTTTTCTTTTTTTCCTTTTTTGCCTTTTTTCCCCTTATCTTCATCCTCGAGTTGCTCAAGAATTTCTTGGTTTACTGCACTTGCTTCTACCGCCGCTTCAATCGCAGTTGATTCTCCAAAAACATCCTCGATAACTGCTACATTTTCGAGAGGTAACTCTTCCTCCTCCGATAATCTTTCAAAAATTTTCGCAAAAAAACCTTTAGGTTTTTCAACTTTTTGCTTTTTTTCTTTTCTTTTATCTTTTTTATTCTTTTTGCTTTTTTTCTTTTCACTTTCTTCTTCTAATTCATCCTCGTCTTCATCAGACAATGGCTCTTCAATTGCAAATATATTTTCTGTCTCAGCACCCTTTAAAGCTTCTTTTCCTGTCCTTTCAAGCAGTGCCAATAAATCATCTTCTATCACTTCATTACTATCATTCTTTTTTAAGAGACTACTTATCTCTGCAAGCTCCTCATCACCAGGCATTTGATCAAGTAGCTCTGTCACATCCTCATCAATTCCGTCTTCTAAAATCTCATTTTCTTCTTTTGCTTTTTCTGCTTGTCTGTCATCTTCTTCATGGATGCCTAGCGCTTCAGCCATATTCTCTAGTTCATCATATTCCATTGCAATTTCCTGTTCTAGGAGTGGTTGTTCCTGCGCATTAAGTTGCCCTAAGGAATCTAATAAACCAGAAATTTCATCATCCTCAATTAAAGCTGGCTCATCCTCAATGACAGGCTCTTCCTCAATGACAGGCTCTTCTTCTATGACAGGCTCTTCTTCTATGACAGGCTCTTCTTCAATGACAGGCTCTTCTTCTATAACGGGTTCATCCTCAATGACAGGCTCTTCTTCTATAACGGGTTCTTCTTCAATGACAGGTTCTTCTTCAATAATAGGTTCCTCTTCTATAACGGGTTCCTCCATAGTCACATTCTGTATGGAATCTAATAAATCATCTAAGTATTTCTCGCTATTACTCATTGTCTTTCCTCCAAAACATATCCTGCAACATATTCGAATATAGTCTACCACATTTAATATTATAGCACAATTAAAAATCAAAAACAGGCCAGAAACTTCTGACCTGTTCATAAACAATATCTTGCTATTTTACTTTAGCAATAATTTATCAATTTCTCTCACCAAATTACCAATCTCTGGTTTTGATAACTGTGCATCTGCGCCAAGTGCTTCACCTTTTCTCCTCATTTCATCATTAACAAGCGAAGAAAAAATAAGAACAGGAATATGCTTTGTATCATAATTATCTTTCATTAATTTAGTAAGTCTGTGACCGTCCATTAGGGGCATTTCAATGTCTGTGATAAGGCATTTCACATGTTGATCCAAAGTCCCATCCTCTAAACATTTATTAACATAATCCCATGCTTCCTGGCCATTACCAGTTTTTACCAGATTGTCATACCCTGCTTTTTTTAAGGACTCCACAATTAATTTATTTAATAACTGTGAATCCTCTGCAATCAAAATCGGAAAATCACTTCTCTTTCTCTCTCCAAGTGCATCTATATCTGTAATTCGAAGCCCTGTCTCTGGACTTATGTCGCTTACAATTTTTTCAAAATCAAGTATAATGACAAGTCTTTCATTCAGTTTGACGATGCCTGTTGATACACCATTTTCAGACGAATTAATCGTTGCATCGGGCTTAATAATCTCTGTCCATGAAACTCTATGTATTCCTATAACCTGATCTACATGGAAAGCTACATCCAACTTATTAAAATTGGTAATAATAAACAATCCATCTTTCTTGTCCTCGCCTCTTTGCAAACAATTATTCAAACTAATTGCTGTTATCATTGTATCACGTGGCATGAAAATTCCTTCTATGCTCGGATGCGAATTAGGAACAGGCGTTGCTTCTTGATAAGGTATTATTTCTCTTATCTTTGCAACATTAATGCCATAGGAATTTGCCCCCAATGTAAACTCCAGTATTTCAAGCTCGTTTGTTCCATTTTCCAATAAGATTTTTGTATCCATGTCGTCACCCTCGCCTTTGCTTATATTCACTCAACTTCATTCAATTTGATTACCCTAAACGACTAATTGCTACTATTAATAAAATTATAACATAACTCTATAAAAAAAGACATATATTTTATAAAAATCGTACAATAATCATACTATAATGGATAAGTATAATCTAGTTCCTGCGTTTTAATTAATAAGGCCATTTTACTTATTAAATTATCTGCCACAGTGTCGCTAATTTCAAAGACCATTACAGTATCCTCTGTTGCGCCGGCATCAATAGTTTCTTTATAAGAGCCCAAATCATTCATGAGTATCGTAGTCTGCATGTTTACTCTCTCACTATCATTTATTAAAAGACGAAAAAGTGGGGCATTTGTAACTACATCACATTCCATAGGCATATCTGATGGATTTGTTAACTCAAAATGAAGAATCAATAATTTATAGCCTTCTTGGGCTTGCATGGAAAAAAATAATTTCTCTGTCTCGGTTTCAGGAAAAATATCACATATTTCATAATCTTTATAAGTAACAGAGAAATCCGGTATTCCCATTGCTACCGCCACTTCTGGCAAGACTTGTACCGCTGCAGCTGAAACAGAATCAGATACTGCCACACTATCCTCATCAATTTCCTCATTTTTATTTTCAATCTCTGGTTTTGGAGACAATATAATAATTGGGTCATCCGTTATTTTCATTAAGCCATTTACATGACTCGCATCATATTTCATCAACAAACCTGCTGCATATTCTGCGACCAGTTCGCTTTGCTCCTCTGTCAAATTTACTGAGGGGACTAATTCGCATCCAGTTAATAGTAACCCGCATGTTAGTATGCATACGGCCATCATCAGTACCCTATTCATGTCACCCTCCTCTAAATATCATCCGCTTTGATTTTACTCTCTATATTTTAGCATCTTGCGTACTATGACGCAATTACTATTTTCCATCCAATTCAAACCAAAATGCCACTCCATTATCATAATTCTTTACTCCATATTTCTGGTTAATGGATTCCATAATTGCTTTTACAATAGAAAGTCCTACTCCACTACCACCGTATTCTCGTGTTCTTGACTTGTCTACCTTGTAGAACTTTGTCCATAGCTTTGGTAATGCATCCTCTGGAATTGGTTCACCTGTGTTAAACACCGTCACTCTCACGACATGTTCGTGGGGCTCTTCTATCTTTACATCAATTTTCTTTTCCCCTAATACATGATGTATGGCATTCGATAAATAATTTCTAAATACCTGTTCTGTCTTAAATTCATCTGACCATACATATACTTCATCCGCATGCTCAAATATTACTTCAATATTATTCTGCTTCAGCAAGATATCAACCGATTGTATACAGTTTTGAATTAATTCAACAAGATTGAATCTTTCCATAATGATACTATCATTACCTGACTCTAATTGGTTAAGCTCCATCAGACTCTTCACTAATGTGTTCATTTTATTGGCTTCATCTATGATTACATCACAATAGAAATCTTTACTTTCCTCATCATCGTGAATACTTTCTTTCAAACCTTCAGAATAGCCCTGAATTAGTGCAATAGGCGTTTTCAATTCGTGTGAAACATTAGACAAAAATTCTTTTCGCATTTCATCTATTTCATATCTCTTCTGCAAATCACTCTTCAACTCATTATTTGCTGTTTTTAACTCCGAAATAGTTTTTTCAAGCGTCGTAGACAATTGATTAATATAATTTCCAAGTAATGCTATTTCATTATTTCCACCTGCCGTATACTTAACATTAAAGTCCAGTTTAGACATTCTGGCAGATATTTGTGTGAGTTGCATGATCGGCTGTGTTACCTTTTTTGATACGTAGCTAATTACTACCGCACTTAGCAATACCGCTATCAATCCAATATATGCCAGGAAACGATTTGATATTGCCGCACTATCCCTAATACTATCAATTGCTGAACGCATTATAATTAAATTCCCATTTGAAAGTGTTCCCCAAAGTTCCATATAATCCGTATCCATACGCATATCATCTGTAACCTGCACAATATAATTTTCACTTTGTCGCAGAATATGTGCTTTGCTATTTTCCAGCAAAATATAATCAAGTAGTCTGGCTGCTAATATATCCGAATTATCCATAGAAGACTTGATTTTTTCTGTACTGGAATCAATTACCAAGACATCGATATTGCTTCTCGAGCATATTTGCTCAAATGTAATATCAAATTTTTCAGAGTCTATATCCTCTTTTACAAACGCAACATCTAATTTGTAATATGCCTCTAGTAATTGATTTTCCTTGTTTTCCATATATAGTCTTTCCAAAAAGGTATTATTAACAAACCAGCACAATAAAATTGTGCCGGCCATCAACCCTATGAAAATTAAGGCAAACTGCGTTTTGATTGAATGCTTCATTCGCTAACCTCAAATTTATAACCCATTCCCCATATTGTTTTTATATATTCGCCCTTGGGTCCCATTTTACCTCGCAATTTTTTGACATGTGTATCAATCGTTCTTGCATCGCCAAAATAATCATAGTTCCAAACATGATTCAGTATCTTTTCGCGCGAAAGAGCAAGTCCTTCATTTTCCAAAAAATATGTTAATAACTCAAATTCTTTAAAACTAAGTTCAATCACTTCTTCATCAATGGAAACTGAATGTGCTGCTTTGTTAACAACAATTCCACCCGACTCAATTATGTCATCTTCTGACAATGCATTTGTTCTTCTCAAGATAGCTTCTACCCTTGCAACAAGTATCTTGGGACTGAAAGGTTTGGATATATATTCATCCACCCCAAGTTCAAATCCCTGTAATTCATCTCGTTCATCACCTTTTGCAGTTAACATAATGATTGGAACCTTAGAATACTCTCTTAATTCTCGACATACCTGCCATCCATCCATCTTCGGCATCATGACATCTAGGATAACCAATGAGAAATTGTTTCTTTCAAAAAAAATGTCTAATGCTGCAACACCATCTTCTGCTTCTATAACTTCAAAACCACTCTTTGTCAGGAAATCCTTTACTAGTTTACGCATTCTACTCTCATCATCAACAACCAGAATTTTTCGTTTTTCCATCATCATCACCATGCCTTTCAAATAATAGTATAAACAATAATTATGTTGTAATTGTGAATTAATTAGTCTGCTACTGGATTTATCAGTAATTCTTTTTCCTTTTCTCTTATTACAGCCTCTCTCTCTGTCAACGACTGTTCCCAATCAGCATATTTGTTTTCTAATACTGCTTTATAATTTATGATATTTGGGTTATCTGCATTTAGCGTTATAAAAAACATTGCAACTACAATAACTGATAATATAATACATGCCCATATAGCTTTAATATACTGTTTGCGATAGTTTTTCTTTTCCTTCGGTTTGATATATGGCGCTTCGAATTTCGACTTTTCTGACGAAATTGTACCAAATTCTGCATATAGCGGAATACTCTTCACCTGTTCATCTTCTATACTGATATTTGAGTATAAATATAACTGCAGTTCACGAAGATACGCATAGCCAATTGGCGTAATTAATATTCGATTTGTAATCATTTTATTATACGCTGCCAAAACCAGTTCAGGATTTCCATAATCCATTTTTTCAGCAATATGTTTGATTTTCCTAATTTCATCTCGTGCAATGTCAGCGTCTGCTATTGTTGCAAATACAAATCCATCGACTTCTTTTCCTTTTAAGGCCATAATCTATCCCCTCACCATACTTAATTCACATATTATTATAAAAGAAGCGGTCGATAAACCGCTTCTTTTATAATAAAATCGGCTTTTCTAAAACCTGAACACATTTATACTCTCTTCCAGACCAGACACAACATCTTTCAGTTGCAATGTGGAGCTCTTTATATTCCCCATCATATTACCTACTTCAACCGTTGATGCGGATGTTTCCTCTGTAGAAGCAGCATTTTCCTCTGCTATTGCTGTAAGATTCTGTACCACGTCAACCACATTAATTCTGGCACGATCCAGGCTTTTTGTCTTCTCAGCTATTGCATTTACGCCCCTAAGCGAAGAATCTATTCCTTCTTTGACAAGTGAAAAAATGTTTTCTGTCTTACTAACATTTTCGCTTTGAGAATCCATAATTTCACGTACTTCATCCATTGTCACAACTGCTTTTGTAGAATCTTGAATTAGCGACGTGATAATTTGTTCGATCTGCCTTGCTGAATCATTGGACTGCTCTGCCAGTTTTTGAATCTGTGCAGCCACAACTGCGAATCCCCTTCCCTGCTCTCCTGCTCTTGCCGCCTCGATGGAAGCATTTAAAGATAACAAATTAGTTTCCTCTGCAATTGCTGTAATAATACCTGTCGCTTCCCTAATCTTCATAGCTGAGCTATTTGTTGTATTCGTCTGCTCGTAAATGATATCTATCGCTTTCTTTGCTTTCTTATTAATTGTGTCTAATTCATTTAGGGTTATTGATGCAGTCTCACTTGATTTCTGCATCTCAGAAGCATTGTTATATAGTTCTTCCACTTCTGCGGAGGTTTCCTCCACAATATCTCCGATGTGAATCACATTATTTGTTGCCTTTTGTGTTTCATCAGCCTGTGAAGTGGCTCCTTCCGCTATTTCATGCACAGCTTTTTCCACCTGCTCTACTGCATCAAACACTTTATTTGAATTACTCTCCAAGTTTTCGGAAGTATTGTTTAAAATTATACTCTGTTGTTTAATTTGGCCTATAATCAATATTAATTCATCTTTTAGTTGTGCGACATATCTTGCAACTTCCCCAACCTCATCCTTTCGCTTTAATACTTTTTCATCCATTGAGACTCCGAGATTTCCTTTAGATACCTCTTTGACAATTGTAATACTTTTCATTAAATTATCAACAAGACGCGATGAAATCCAGACAGCAACTACTCCACAAACAAGAATTAAAACAATGACTGTCAAAAGCAATGTATTGGTGACAGATGCTATTTCACGGGCTACATTTTCTTGACTCTTCCCTGCAAATACCATACCACATGGGTTTGTCGTCCCCTCTTGGTACATTGGAACATAATAGACATAAAAATCAGAGCCTGCAACATTAACATGATCTGCCACATAATCGTTTCCCTTTGTAAGAACAGCATCTATTACTTTCTCCGTGGCTTGTGTCCCAATTGCACGTTTCCCTTCATCATTTAATACAGAGGTCATATATCGAGTATCCCCAAAAAATATAGTGATTTCAATACCAGTACTCTCTTTTACTTCATCTGCAATCTCAAATGATTTTGAAATATTAAGTTCACCTTTTCGCAGTTCGTTATTCTCGTCAACAAAATACTCTCCTGGAACCTCCAGCTCCAATGCATTTCGTACGGATAATACCGTTGCATGTAGTCCTGTGTATACTTCGGTCTCCATTTTTTCAGTAATCTGTTGTTTGGCAATCATATAAGAAATCAATCCCATAAGTACCAAAGGTACTAAAGTTAATAATGTAATCTTGACTTTCAGTTTCATATTTATATCCCCCACGCAAATTTAGTCTATCTATGCTAAATCATAAACGATAAAGCACAATATATTGATAATATTTTAGCACTAATACCATAAAATGGCAAGTCGCAGCTGTAAATCACCTATCTCCCTTTTTACTTTTCTATCTATTGAAATCTCTATTACAAGACTATTATTATAAGTAAAAATATAGTATAGTAATAAAGTTAACAAATGAGTGCAATGGATAAGCGAGGACAACTATTAATGATTAGAAAACCTAGTATATTCTTTATCACGAGATGGTTATCACAATTTGGGCTGGTGGTCCTTATTTTTACTATATGTCTTCTATGTAGTGTAGTCGATACCCATGCCATGGGCTTATCTCCAATTAACGGTACTTTTTTTCCGCCTTACCTTGCAATAGACTTTTCCGAAGAACAATGGGAAAATGAGCTCAAAGAGTGGAAAGAGATGGGAATCGAGTATATTGTGATTGGCGAAAGTGCAATTCGTAATTCTGATGGAAAATGGCAAACTTATTATCCTTCACAATACGCAGATATTTATTATTATAATTCTGTCGAAATCATATTGAAACATTGTGAGCAGGCAAATGTAAAATGTTTTGTTGCATGCGGTACTTATGATGACTTTTCTGAAATTAATCTCTGTAGACATGATGAATATGATGCCTCCGGATATTTAATTACAAAAGGGCAGGAATCATTTGAACGACTGGTCTATGACACACATCGTTACATGCAGGAGCTTTATGACCTATATGGCGAAAAATACAGTAATAGTTTTTATGGTTTCTATTTCGTTCCAGAGGTATCTAATTCCGTCGAATTTGAAGAAAAAGAAAAATTTGAGGTTGGTGTAGAATCTTTGTCAAAAGCATTGAATCTAACAATTGAAAAAGTCAATCAATTAGATCCCGCGTTAAAACTTATATTATCTCCCTATGTGAATCTCAAAAAAGAAGCTACCTGGAATACACATGACATAAATACTATTGCACTTTTTTGGACAGAAGTAATCAAAAAAACAAACTTCCGAGAAGGTGATATTCTTGCACCACAGGATAGTGTTGGTGCAAATGGCGTAAAGCTATCGCAATTAAAAGAGGTGACGCAGGCTTATAGAAATGCAGTAGATGCGGGCGGAAAGGAAATTGAGCTTTGGAGCAATTGTGAGACCTTTCAGTTTCCACTACATGAATCACCTGAAAAAGAAGAGTTTGAGACTGGGCAATCCGTTTATATTAATCGCCTAATTGCACAAACCGAACTTGTAAAACCTTATGTTGATAGTATTATGACCTGTAGTTTTACCCATTATATTGGCAAAAGTAACTGTGGCGATTTTTTCTATCAAACCTATCGAGACTATCTTTTAACAGGCCAACTGGATGCCAAGCCCCCTCGTAAAATAGAAAATGTTGAGGGGGAAATCATTTTAGTCGCCGGCAAACCAGTCGTTTGTTTTAATCTTAGTCCCATATTAGATGACTATGGTGTTGCAAGGATAGAAATTGAAAAAAACGGGAACCCATATACCTTTAGAATAGCAACGCGATATGAAAAAGAGCCAACCTCACTAAAACCCGGGATATCACAACCTACAAGCTTCTATGATAAAGAATTTTCTTTATATCTAGATTCTGCAGTATATAGTGTATCATTGATTGACTGTGCTGAAAATAAAAGCGAGAAGGTTATGATATATGCCAAACTGACCAGAACAGGCAAAAAGCAAATTGGCGCCCCTTACAGCGTGGACTATTGGCTATTAAACCATATTACATATAGTATTCACTGTGAAGTTCTTGGGACTGAAAGTGATATTCTAAGTATTCCAGCAGTTCAAAAAGTGCTGAAATAATGCAAATATTCTATCTCTTTATAATCTGGATTTTATAATCTCTATCTTTTACTGCCCCTTGGTATATTCCTGTTTTATTGAGAGTATCTAACTTTCCTTGTTTTTCGGACCAGACAAACTTTGTAGTTGCATATACACCTTCTTCATAACGATAGCTGTTACCTTCGTCTTCATATAATTCAAATTCACAATCTTTTCCCGTATATATATATACCGAAATGGCCGCATCTGGCATCTCATCAACATACTGCATAAACTGGGTCATTGGCAAGATGCTTCCTGCCCTCACATATAAAGGAATTCGATCAATTGGTGCCTCTGCTATTATTGTTTGTCCTCCCTCATAATATTGATTTGTCCAGAAATCGTACCAGTCTGCCCCCTTAGGAAGATAAACACCTCGTTTTTTTGCGAATCCCTCCAATTTCTTTGAGTCTTTATCATAATACATTGGTGTGGTCACCGGGCATACCATCAGACTGTCTCCAAATAAAAATTGGTCAATTATTTCTCTTGCAATTGCATCTTCTGCAAAATCAAATGCCAGCATTCTGAGCATTGTGAAATCGTCTTTCCACACTCTCGCCGCAATTGAATAAATATACGGCATAAGTTTATATCTCAAATGATTTGCCGCAACTAAAGCATCATAGAATAAATCTCCTTTTTTTCCAAAATGCCATAATTCCCTCCGAAAATCTGTCCCATGGCTTCTGAATATTGGTAAAAAGCATCCATACTGAAACCATCTTGTAAACAATTCACAATATCCCAGGTCGCTATATCCATTCTCATATTCACCATTCCAAAACCATTGTGTGCCTTTCTTGACAAAAAATCCACCGATATCCAGTGTCCAATAGGGCATCCCACTCGCACAGAAATTAAGTCCTGCCGCAATCTGTCTTTTCATAGTAATCCAATTAGCCGAAATGTCTCCAGACCATAATATGGAACCGTATCTTTGCTGTCCAGTATACCCACTTCGCGTAAGGTTCACCACGCGCTTTTCCTTAGTGACGTTGCGCTGTCCCTCAAATATTGTCTTTGCATGAAATAAACCATAAGCATTTGTCCATTGCGCCGGAATAAACTGGCTGCTGGTGTCATAGTATTCCTGATACATTGTACTAGGCTCTGGTTCTCCTATGTGATTCCACTCTGGCGTAAACGGTTCACTTGAATCACACCACCATGCGTCAATGCCATTGGCAAACAATCCTTCTTCTGCCTGTTTCCAGTATAGCTGTCTTCCCTCATCCGTATAAGAATCATAAATACTGCTTCCTTGCAATAGTAGCTTCTTTTCTTCAAATTCTTTATAATTGTCGCAATCAGCACTCATATTGGGCCAGACAGAAATCATTAAATTTGTATGCCTCTCATGGAGTTTCTCCATCATGTCTTTTGGATTTTCAAAACGCTTCGTATCAAAAGTCTTTTGTCCCCACAGGTCGCCCTCCCAAGAACGCCAATCTAAAACGATACCATCTAAACCAATATTTCTTTTTCTGTAACCTTCAACAACATTGATTAATTCCTCTGCAGTCTCATATCGCTCCTGTGATTGGATAAATCCAAATGCCCACTTAGGCAGCATCACTGCTTTACCTGTTAAGTAACGATAGCCACGAATTACACCGTCCATATTTCCACCCTTGATAAAATAAAAATCCATCTCATAATCAGCTTCTGTATATAAGTAAGAGCCAAAATGAGTGTCATTAAAAATCATCGGGCTGTAAGTATCTACTAACAAGCCATATCCTAAACTAGATACTAAAAAAGGTATTGCAATTTTTTTATTCGCTTGATGAAGGAAAACCGTCGTACCTCGTAAATTTAAGTATCCTTCTTCATTTTGGCCCAGCCCATATAGCGCCTCATCATCCTGCCATTCTAAATAGAGTCTGGTTTTATATAGTTTCTGGTCAAAAATCTTTGCAGCCTCCTTGACCACTTCCTTTATTCCATCTGGCGTAACGATTCGTTCGATTTTCGTATCATCACTAATGACTGTCCTATAAGAATCAAATGCTTCTAAGTTTTTGCTTTCAAAATCACGCTCTCTTAAAAGCAATTTGCCATCCTGATCATAATATCTTATCGATGCTGTTTTTTTATCAATAGATAAGCAGAGCTTGTCCGTTTGCATTCTAATTTCATTCTCATCATCATGATAAAACCAGTCACCATAGACCTCTTTTGCTATGACTCCTGGTTTTTTCTGCATAGAAAATTCATTCTCAATCGTATAGATAATTCGTATGATTTCAGAAGATTTTGGTTCTAATTTTATTTTTCCATGGTCAGAATATACAATAAGGGTATTTTGTATACGTTCTACCCCTGTTATTTTTCTTTTAGGTCTTTCCTCTACCGATAACATTTGCACCTCCACTTTGCTGCCATAAGGCTTTGCTATCCTTTTACTGCACCAGCAGTCATTCCAGAAACAATATATTTTTGTCCTATAAGATAAATCAAAATAACCGGAATACTTGTCATGATAATATCTGCACAAACCAGATTCCAATCTTTGAAGTACATTCCAAAAAAGTTATAAACAGATAGGGTCATAGGCCATCTTGTCGAACTACTCAGAAAATATAGCGGAGAAACAAACTCGTTCCAGTTATTCAAAAAAGTGAGTACCACTACAGTTGCTATTGCTGGTTTTAAAAGCGGAAATATTATAGTGGTAAATAGTCTTATGGGACCGCAACCATCTATAATACCTGCCTCATCCAATTCAACAGGAATCTTAGCTATAAATCCATGAATCAAAAAAACAGAAAATGGTATTTGCATTGCTGTATATAACAATACAATTCCCAAACGGGTATTATTTAAGTTTAAAAATATCATTACTTTTACCAATGCAACATAATTAATCGGCATTGTGATACCGAGAACAATGAACAAATAGATTAACTTTGTAAATCTTGTTCTGTTTCTAGATAATACATATGCTGCAAGAGCAGAAAATATACAGCATAGAAATACACTTCCAAACGTATAGATACAGCTATTAATAAAGGACTGCAGAAGCTTTCCTTCTTCAATGACAACCGCATAATTTATTACCTGTATTGGAAAATCAGGCAGACTAAGATTCATATCAGAAGCGTCCAGACTCGTCTTAAAGGAATTAAATAAAATGAGTAGTATGGGGACTAATGATATAATTGATATGCTCCAAGCAAATAAATTTCTGAATATTGCTTTCATAATTCTTTGTGTCATTATTCCACCACCTCATCCTTTGTCATTATTTTAATCATAAATACTCCTATAACAACCATAAACAAAAACATAACTGAAGATAATGCAGTTCCTACAGCATACTGCCCTGTTCCAAATTTTTTAAATACTGCCGTATAAAGAACTTCTGTAGTTGTTTTACCAGGGCCTCCATTTGTCAATGCATAAATCATATCGAATACCTTCAGTCCATAAATGATATTTAATACAGTTGTTGTTGCTAAAGTCGGAAGTAATAATGGAAAAGTGATATAACGAAATTTCTGCCTTCCATTCGCGCCATCAATACTTGCAGCTTCATAGTACGTAGTTGATATAGACAAAATCCCAGCAATTAATATTGTCATGATATAGCCGGTTCCCCGCCATATATCAACAGCCATTACTGAACCAAACGCTAATTCTGACGTGCTTAACCACTTACCTGCCAATACTTCTAAACCAATTGAACGCAAAAATGTATTTAATAAACCATCTGCTGGATTGAGAATAGATTTAAATATCATTCCAATAATTAAGGTTGATAATACAGAAGGCATGAACATAATTCCTCTATGTAAATTTAGTAGCTTAATTGATTTTGTAAGTAATAGGGCTAATACTAAACCCAGTATATTCTTTAATATCGTTGTGATAAAAGTAAACTCAAGGGTATTCCCTATAATAGCCATATAATCTTCATCAGCTGAAAAAACTGTTTTAAAATTATCCAGACCCACAAAGGCTAATTTATCTGAATAAGCTGACCAGTCCGTAAATGAATATCCAATTCCAATAATGCTTGGTACAACAAATAAAATAACATAGATAGCCAACGCACCAAATGTAAAATAAATTGGATATACTTTTTTCTTGTTCATAACCGCGTTCCTCCTATTTAATAAATAAGGTCGTCTTATCAACAATTAAGACGACCTCATTATTATGTATTACTTATAACTACTTGGACCAAGCCGCATCTTTTGCTGCATTTGCCTCATCATCTCTTGTTTTATCAATCGCTGCAAGTACTTCATCAGGAGTCATTTCACCTAACAGCATTGCAGACATATTGGTTCCTATATCCATCCACTGTGGATTTACATATTTAACAGCGGTCTGGAGTACTGTTGCCTGATCAGGATATCTGCCATAAAAATCCTTAATCGTATCAGTATATTTTGAAGGTGCATTGCTATAAGGCAATTTATTGAATTTCGAAACATTCTCTGTCATATAAGCCAGACTCTCGTCCGATGCTAGATATGCCAAGTACTGCTTTGCAGCATCTGCATTTTTAGATCCAGAATAAATGAATCTAGATGGACCTGATGGATTTACATTAAGTGTCTGGTTATCTGCCAGCGGTATTACAAAATATCCAATATCATCTGCGCTAAAATTAGGATCTACGCCATTAACTTCTGCCCCAAATCCCTGATTCGCAACTGTCATTACATAATCGCCAGAAGCAATATTCTTTGGTGCGTCAGCATATGCATTTGATATGTAGTTATCTCCCCAATATCCTGCATCAGCCATCTCTTTAATCTGCGTTAAGATTAATTTCATGGTAGCATCCTCTGCAAGTGTTATTTCGTTATTATTTAACTTTTCAAAAAGACCAGGAGATAGTACTTCTGCTTCAACTGCTGTTTCAGGGAACCAAAGAACATGATGCCATCCATCTGATACAGCCTCATAAATTGGTGTTTTACCTGTAGCTAAAATAGCATCACATACCTGTGTGAATTCTTCGTAGGTTGTTGGAATAGATAGTCCTAACTCACTGAAAACATTTTTGTTATAGGCAATAGCCCAAACAGAAGATACATCCTGTATTGGTTGTCCATACATAGCATCGTTCACTGTTAATTCAGTTGCTGCTAAAGGATCGAGATTTTTTGCCCAGCTCTCGCCGCTCAAATCTAAAGCATTTTTTTCTACATTATACTGTGTCTGAATATCAAATTTTCCACTTTGTCCTCCAAAAATATCAGTACATTCACCTGTATTGAGCTTTGTCATTAACAAACTGGGATATTGATCTGATGGAACGATCTGATAATCTACTTTAATACCTGTTTCCTCTGTAAATTTTTTGGCCAAATCAAGTTCTGCATCTTGTATCCAATCTTGGCTTGCCATGAAAGATATCGTAATATCTTCTGTTTGTGTATCCTCTGTTTCCTCCGCCACAACTTCTGTTTCTGTTTCAGCGACAGCACTTTCTGTATTTGCATCTACCGCTGTCTCTTTTGCACCACATGCAGCTAATAATAATGTCATTGTTGCTACCAGCCCTAAGGCCATTACTCTTCTCCAACTTCTCATAAAACCCTTCCTTTCTTATCCTCTTCAACAATTTAGCATAATACCAATGAGCCACTCCATAACCACTTCAACTCTCATACATGATTGACATTTTAATGCTATGTCTTTATTATAGATATTGATATATGCTTTTAGAATGCATATTATGAGTCTTGTTCATGTAATTATTTTACCTGCAATAGATAACAAAGAGAATGCTTTTTATCTTCTACTTTTAAGTCTGCGCCTTTATAATCCTCCGCTCCTATTTCATATACGCAGAAAATATATTCGAAATGCAGAAAGCAAGAGAGGATCAATAATATCATGAAGCTTCGTAAAAAATCAAAAACAATACAATCTACACTTTTTATAACATACTTCTATATTTTAATTGTTGTATTAATTGCTTTTATGACTTTTTATATTATATCAGAATCTAAAAAAATCAAAAATAATGCTTTCCTGTTGATGACGCAGAATGTAAATACTATATCCTCCTATCTTGATGAAGAGGCTGAAACTTTAGATACAATTGCACAAAATATTGCATATTCAAATTTAATAAAAGAACGGTTTACAAATTATATTAATTCTTCAGAAATCAATTCCTCGACTGATCAGAATTTAGCTTACAGCAATGTCCAAAATACAAAAATCTTAATTGATATGTTGACTGCAATATTAGGTCCAAACCAGCCTGTTGTACAAATTTATTTGTATTCACTTGACAAGGGTGTTTTTGGAGTTGGACTAGATAACACTACTTCAAAGAGTTCTGCAAAGGACTTTCTGTGGTATGAACCTTTTATGGCGTCTGAGTATTATAGACTGCTAACCTGCGATCGGGATGAAAGACTTGAGAAATTCTATTCTTATAAAAGTGGCTCTACCTTTATTTCACTTTATGAAATGTATTATGATACTTATGGTATTCCACAAGGGATTATCGAAGTGAAAAATTCTGTTTCTTTCTTATCTCCTAAAATAAAGAACATTGTAAAATCCTATGACGAAGATATCTATATATTTGATCAGGATGGAACATCCATCTATCCTGAATTCTCTGTTTCGAAATACTCATCCTATTTTTCTTTTATTTCATCAAAAGAAAAATCAGTAGATGCGGATCATGTTGTTTCTTATCGATATGATAAAAATACCTATCTCTTTTTTAAAACATCTGAAAATACAGGCTTCACTGTAGCCATTGCTGTAAAAAACAGCAATCTTCTGACACCAATTTATGAATACATCAAGATAAACGGCATAGCATTAGTCATCATTGCATTAGCAATGTTACTCCTTTCCTTTATTGCTGCCCATATTATAACGACTCCTATTACCAAAATTTATCGGCAGGTACAATCTTTTAAACTTGATATATCTAATCCTAATAAAGATATCAGTCCCGATATAGACACTTACATTATTGAATTCAACACCTTATATTCCGCATTGATTACCATGCAAAAGAAAGCACAAAAATCAATGGAACGCGAGATTAATCTGCAAAATCAGGAAATGCAGTCCCGCATGCTTGCCTTACAGTCTCAGATGAATCCACATTTTTTGTATAACTCACTCGCATCCATTCAATCTATGGCTGATGAACATATGTATAATGAAATTCATCTGATGTGTCAAAATATATCGAGTATTCTTCGCTATATTTCCTCTAACAAAGAGCTTTCGGTACCTCTAAATCTTGAGATGAAAAATACAATTGACTACCTGCTCTGTATGAAAATTCGTTATGATAATGATTTGATCTATGAAATAATGATTCCCGATGAAATGCAAAATATTAAAATTCCAAAGCTTTGTTTACAGCTACTTGTTGAGAATTCAATTAAATTTACGACAAAATCTATAAAGCCCCCTTGGAAGATAATGATTAAGGGAACTCTGACAACAGTCTATTGGGAATTATCAATCTCCGACAACGGATCCGGCTTTAGTCAATCTGAGATTGACAATCTTAATGCAGAGATTGAAGAGATTAACAAAACTGGTCTTTTACCAAATCTAGAGATTTGTGGAATGGGCCTGATGAATATCTATATTCGTCTTAAGCTTCTATACAAAGGAAGTCATATATTCCGCATTAGCAATCTCGCACAGGGCGGTGCCATTGTAACGATTGGAGGAAAAATTAATGAGTCATGAAAAAATTTTTACTGTCGTAGTTGTAGAAGATGAAAAATTAATTGCCAAAAACATTGCAAAGAACATTGAAAATTTAAATCCAAATTTCAAAGTAATCAGCATTGAAAGTAATGGAGAAGATGCCTTACATTTTATTAAGCAGCAGACTCCAAATGTAATAATTACTGATATTCAAATGCCTGTTATGGACGGACTCGAACTGATAAAACAGATTTCAGAATATAACAATTACATTAAATGTATTATTTTAAGTGGACATGATGATTTTGCATATGCGAAATCCGCTATTGAATATGGAGCTTTTTCTTATCTTTTAAAACCAGTGAATTTAGATGAATTATCAGATTTGTTGAAAAAATTAGAACTCACCTTTTTTTCAACACATGATATGCTTTCCTCTAGTCAAAAATCTCCCGCTTATAGTTCAAAAGAAATCGCAGACCTTATCAAAAAGTATATTGAGCAGAATTATAATAAACCAATAGATCTTAATATCATTGCAGATCATTTTTCATTTTCTCCATCTTACTTAACAAAAATATTTGTAAAATTTACAAATATAACACCTTCAAAATATATATTGAATTATCGTATTAACATTGCCAAGCAGTTGCTTGGAGATTTTTCATTAACAATTAATATGGTTGCCAATATGGTCGGCTATACAGATCCCTTCCATTTCAGTAAAACCTTTAAGCAGACAGTAGGGGTAAGTCCTGCCAGTTACAGGAAATCACTGCAATCATAATTGACTTTTATCCCCCTGTAATTAAGTTGATTTCATTAACTTCTTTCATTTTTCTGACCACATTTCCATAAGCGTATTGATATCCTCTGAAAATTCTTTTTCAGTCTGCGTTTCTTTTTTTTGCATTTCTTCGAGTATTTCAAAAGAAAATGTAGTTCCCCCGTAGGTCTTCCACGCTTCAAGCATACATGGTTCTGGACAAGAATCAATCTTCACTGCAAACATAAAACGGTTCCTTGCGCCTTGCATGTCTGTTGTCGCTCTAAGCCACATGGCATTATTTAAACTACACTTAATACTGTATATTCCTCCAACAACTGATCTGTTTTTATACTGCTCCTTTAAAACTTTTTTTGATATTTTTTCCACGCATCGTCACCTCCTATCAGATTATTGTAATTGCTTTTTATCCTTTTTTCAATAAACGCTCCGTAGAGTTTTTGATTTCTATTCATCTCCTCTTAACTTCTCCAAAGCATGATTCATACGTTCAGCAACTTTGCGGTTAATGATATAGTTATAGGTACTAATAGCAAAAAATACAACTACAACGAAAAAAAACATGACAACTAATTGGGGCACACTATCCTTTTCAATCCAATCCTTTGCAAATCCAATACCAAATATACATATCACTACCATTAAAAACTGAATAATTTTCCTATATTTCATAGATTTCTTTGAGATTTCTCTTTTTGAGTAATAAACAAAAATTGTTAATGAACTTGTGAATGCCATCAAAACAATCATCCATAAATCTTTCAGCACAAAAATTACACTATTTGCAAATATACTGCAAAAAACTGTCGCTGCCAAGAAACATCCACCTAAAATAATTAAGAAATTGAGTGCTATACTTTTTAACAAATTCATAAATGACATAATAATACCTCCTCTATTCAAATATATGAAAATAATCCGTTTATAATTCTCCCACAAGTCTTTTCTTGAATTCTGGCACATATTGACGTGATATAATAATTTTTTCTCCATTTAAAAGTGTTGCTTCAAATCTTCCATTAAAAGCAGGGCTGACATACTTGATTTTAGTTAAATTTACAATAATAGACTTAGTTACCCTGAAAAAATCACGTGCCAATAATTCTTTTTCAATTTCATATAATTTCTGCTTAGATTCAAAAATATCTTTTTTGCAATAAATAAATACTTTATTATCAACAGCTTCGAAATAATAAATATCTGTAGCTTGTAGCCGATACAGATTATCCTTATCATAACCGACAACAGCATTTTTTTGCGCTTTAACAAAGGACAGAATCCGCACAATATCATCATCCACCTGATTACAGCGGATAATAATCTCCTCTTCTCCACTATGTTGCTCTTCTATGGTAATTTTCATAATCTATTCGCTCCCCACCCTGCTTTTATGGCAAACAAAATATAATATCTGATACTCTTTTCCTAATTGTGCAAGTAATCGAAGTGCACCAGATAACTTTTCCTCATCCAAATTTGCAAACGGATCATCCATAATAATAAACGGTGCCTCCTCTTTAAATAAAGCATCTACTAAAGCAAAGCGCATACAAATACCAATTAGGTCTTTATAACCCTCGCTATAATAATCAATTTCACGCTTTGCTCCTCCAGCCTCTATCTTTACATTAAATTTAATATCTAGATCAGCGGCACTTGATACTGCTTCACACAGTAAACCCATATACTTTGTAAAACCATTTTTGATATCACGCTGGTAATGAATTGAAAAGCTTTCTTTCGCTTTTTTTAAAAATTTAACAGTATCTTCTACATCCTCAAACTGCATACTGAAAACTACAAGTTCACCTGAAAGACGCTCTTTTTCACTTTCACTCTCTAGCCGCGTATCCAAATTTTCCTGCAAGCTCTCAATTCTTCTATAAAGCGAATCCATCTCCTGCGTAGCTACATGCATTGCTATTTCCAGCTCTTTTTCCTTTTCTTTCAACTGCTGTATGCTCACTGCAGGTACCACTAGATTTTGGAGCAAGACAGTATCATTATCTGCTTCAAATTTTTGTTTCAAGGAAGTCTTATACAGATACTCATTTTCTGCTACCTCTAAAGCATGTTGGTTATTTTTAATCACAGAAAGACATTCATAAACTTCTAACTGTTCTAAATCTGGAAACATTGGTTTTAGAAAATGAATTTCTGCTTCCATATTTTCCCTTTTTCTCTGTTCCAATTTATGAATTACCTGCTTCACATCCTCATATTTTAGTGCCAGCATCTGTTGCTTTTTTTGCTTTTCATCCTCCTGCTTTCGCATTTTTGCAATGCCAAATATTAGTAACAGAAGCATAATAAAACCTGCAATTGAAAATCCAATTGCACCCCACTTTGAAAAGGCCATTGAAAACAAAATACCCCCCGCAGTGCAAAAAAGAAATGCCATGATGCCGTAAATTTTAATGATACCTTTTGCATTGCCATCTGCTATTGGATTGGCATCTTTTATTGTGGAATCAATAAAACTCATTTTTTCCATTTCAATTCTGATTTCACTATCTACTTCTCTGATATCATTATATATATTTGTATAATGTACTATTTCACTTTCTGTTGGCATCCCATTTACAAAGAATTTTTGCAGGGATTGCCTAGCCTGTTCTGCCCGTTCTGCCTCTGCACATAATATAGCATAATGGTCTCTTTTTGCTAGTTTTGCCTCATATACGTTTGCATCTGCAAACATTCCTTTATTTTTCTCTAAGGCCTCACGCAATTGACATAATTGCTCCTTCTTCTGTTCCAATCTTGCTTCTGCCTCGCTAAGTATCGTTTCAACATTCCCAAAACGTTCTATTACTCTTGCCAATGCACTGATTTGTTCCTCTAGTTCCGCCAGTTTTCCTCTGCTCCCTGTTTTCTTAAAAAATTTCATTGCTTCTTCCAGCGACGCAATTGCGGTTTCATAATTGTTGATATCGTTATTGTCTTCCATTAAATGGGACAGCTTTGCATTAATACTATCATTCGTCGACGTCAGCAACCCTTTTTGTGGAATAAATGTACTACGCTCATAGCCCTCCTGATTAATACCAAATAATTCTTCCCCTATTCTTGCAGAATAGTCCATGCTTCGCAATCCCGTATTCTCATTGTATAGCACAAAAATATCATCCTTATCCTTATCTGCAAAAAAACGTTCCACTCGATACTTTATGCTATTATTTTCAAATACAATGTTTCCGCCATAACGACCACCTTGCCACGGGGTATATTTTTTACGCTCATTTTCTAAGAGGGAGCGTTTCGTAGTAGACGGTAATCCGAAAAACATCGCTTTAATAAAAGCTGCCAATGTTGTCTTGCCCCAGCCATTCTCTTCTTTTATCGTATTGATTCCATCTTGAAAATTGAAATCAAATTTTTCAAGCTTTCCAAAATTCTCAACATGACATTTGATTAACTTCATTTTGACCTCCCACAATTGTTATATAATATCTTCCCCAGACAGTGCTTTGATTCCATTTATAATAATGCGTGTTTTTTTATCCTCTGGAAGTTTTGTGGATAATACAGTGCGGATAAATTCTCCTTTAAGAGAAATGTCATTTTGATAGTCTTCTATATTAATTGCAAGCTTAGTTCTGTCATATATTTTAAAATAGAAAAAGTGTTGTGAAAACTTTCTCGCAAGATACTCTATATCTCTGCTCGTATCTAATTCCACACTTCCTACCATAATTACTTTGACCAAATCTTTAGATGCTATTCCCTCAATTTTAAGTTCAATTGCATCCTCTACTTCTTTAGAAGTGAGCAATCCTGTAACATCAATTACCACCTCATGAAAAGTGCGTTTTCCAAATGGAATGAACTGCTTTTGCAAAACAGTTTCTGCTTTGGCAGTAAGGCCATTACTGCATATCTCATCACCACTATCTATTATCACGAATCCCTTCAATCCACACTCATCAAACCCTCTGCCTTCAAGACACCCACTATAGCAATACACACCGCGTTTATCCAATTCCTGCATTTTATAACTGTGTAAATGCCCAAGTGCCAGATAATCAATATTTTTTCCTTTCAGCTCACGCAAATTCACAATCTCTGTTTGTTCGCCAACATAGTAATTTGATTCCTGCCCATGTAAGACAACGATATTAATCATATTTTGCTCTAAGTAAAGTGTGTCATAAATACTCCTATTATTTTCCGCGCATAGTTCAGCTCCTGTAATCGCAATATTTCCATAAAAATATGTGCGCCAATCCGTTCCAAATAATTTCAAGTTCTGTGGAACTATCTCTCTGTCTCTTAGAAACCTGTCTTCGTTTGACCCACTTGCCACACTTCCTTTTTCTTTATCATGATTTCCTCTTATATAAAGAAAATCAATCTCGGGGTGATTTACGATTACCTCCCAGACTATATTCTGCGTCTTAATAGAAATCCTATTTGTATCAAACAAGTCCCCAGCTATGATAATCACGTGCACCTCATGTGCGACAGCATAGTCAACCATTGCGCAAAAAGTAAGCAGGAGTTCTTGCTTTCTCTGCTTCGCCTGCTCTTTTGTTAAATTTATTTCCATTTTAGAATCTAAATGCACATCTGCACAGTGTATGATTTTCACTTTTCCTCCTGCTTTAGACCTCTTTTGTTTTATTTTTTTTATTATAGCATATAAGAATTGCAAAAGCAAACATACGTTTCCTGCTATTTGCTTGACAATTCATGTATATATGCTGTAATATTCCTATTGATACTAGTACATATTTCATTTATATAAGGAGTGATATTATTTTGGATACCGATGGTGTCTTGCAATGGGGTTTTTTAGTTCTACTACTACTATTATCTGCTTTTTTTTCATCTGCTGAAACGGCTTTCATTACTGTAAATAGGATACGCTTGCGTACTCTTATGAATGAGGGTGATAAACGTGCAGCGCGTGTTATAAAATTACTCGATCAACGCAGTAAGCTACTTAGTGCTGTACTCATTGCAAATAATATAATTAATATCTCTGCTTCAGCAATTGCTACTTCTTTAACAATTAAAATATGGGGTAGTACAAGTATTGGTGTCATGACAGGCGTATTGACTCTATTAATATTAGTATTTGGAGAAATAACGCCAAAAAATCTGGCAACTTTCTATTCTGAAAAGATTTCTCTTTATTATGCATCAGTCATTTGGGTTGTTATAAAAGCACTGACTCCCATTATTTTTATTATTAATAAATTGTCGGATGGAATTATGCATCTATTTCGTATTGATGTGTCGGCAATCCACTCAGCTATGACAGAAAATGAACTGAGAACCATCGTTGATGTCAGTCATGAGGATGGTGTGATTGAAAAAGAAGAACGACAAATGATATATAATGTATTTGACTTTGGAGATTCTCTCGCCAAAGATATAATGATTCCACGTGTTGACATGTCTAGTGTAAGTGTTGATGCAACATGGGAAGAAGTAAGAACAGTTTTTCTTGAGGAAAAATATACAAGACTTCCTATTTTTGAAACTTCCAATGATAATATAATCGGGCTAATCAACATTAAAGATATGTTATTTTATGAACATTGGGAGGATTTTCACATCCGTGATATTATGCGAGATGCAAATTTTACTTTTGAATATAAAAAGACCTCAGAGCTTTTGTTAGAAATGCGTGAAAACTCGATTGGTATGGTCATGGTATTGGATGAATATGGCGCCACTGCTGGTCTGATCACTTTAGAAGACCTATTAGAAGAAATCGTCGGAGAAATTAGAGATGAATTTGATGATGACGAACAAAACTATATACAGAAAAACGGAGATTATGAATATTTAATCGAAGGCTCCATGAAACTAGATGATATTAACGATGCACTAGAATTACCGCCAGAGCTAATGCTATATTCAGATGATTATGACTCTATCGGCGGGCTGATTATTGAAAAGCTAGACCGTATTCCAGAAGAAAAAGAGTCAGTTATACTCAGTAATGAAATTATATTGCAGGTTGCAGATATGGACAAAACACGTATTGATAAAGTACTTATGACTTTGCCATCTACCACAGATTATGAAGAGACCAAACCACGTAATGAAGAAGAACCGGAGGATTAATCCTCCGGTTCTATTGCTTTGGCTCTTTTACATGAATAGATAATTGATTGACTTGATCGTAATGATATCTGTACTCTCCTGTTAAACACTTAATTAGAACAAAAGATAATTCTTTTTCATCTGCAACTTCGAAAAGATTATATTTTTCTCCGTCATAGATAAAATCAATTCTAGCCTCATGATTATCCAGACAAATGATAGAAAACTCAATATTCTGTGTATGTAACAGCAAATGATTAATCACTACCTCTTCAATCAGCAACTGTACCGAACGAATCTTCTTTAAGTCCAATCCTCTATGTCTGCAAAACTCCTCACACTCCACATAAAATAAATGAAAATCGAACTTTCCCTCTATAATCGACACTTTGTATGCATCATCACCGCATTGCATTATATCCTTCTCCTAATTCATTTCAAACTTCTTTTGAACATTTTCCATTATACAACATTTCCAACTATATGTCACTACAAATATAACTATATAATTGATACTATCGTTGATAAATAGGGAGTATTTGAGAAAAAACTGTTCTACAATATCATCATTCTACAATATAATACATCAGTCTAAATTCAATTTATTCTTCATCATATAGTTCGTAACAAAATAACTTGCCACACTAAAAACTAATGTTATTACAAGTGACATAATGAAAACTGCATTAAAGTAATCAATAACCGCTTCGGCACTACTTAAATCCATAGCCTTCTTCCATATACCAAATGCAAACATAGAAATTGTTGTAATAATCTGCATTAAGAAATACAGCGCACCATATGCTATAAAGGATCCTAGCACTTTATGCTTTGTCATCATTTGTCCTAATGAAATCGATAAGAAAATCCATAGTATGGAATAAACTGCACTTGAAATAAACATAAATATCATTAGAATGACTATAGCCGCAAATGAAGATCCTGCAAAATAAGTTTCAATACCATTAGCAATCTCTCTGTATAGTGACTGCATATCCGCTGGATCAATGCTTCCTAAAATCAAAATCGCCGCAGAACCCATAACAAAAATACTTGTAATAATAATCCATATACTCCCTATTAATGTTTTGGCACAAATAATTTCATGCGTTGTGACTGGAAGTGTATGAAGCAGATAACTTTCATCACTGTATACGGTTTTATAAAATCTGACAGCCAGATAGATAGAGCAAGCAATACTGACTGTAAATAAACTCAAAATGTAAAGTGTTAAACTTAAAGTTCCGATTACCATAATAACTTCATTATCTGTTTCAAATAGCTTTGTTCCTAGCATAATTCTTCCTATAATGGTAATCAGAATAAGCACAGCATTTGCTGGTAGTAGTACCTTCATAGTAGCATTCCACTCATGTTTAATTAATTTTCCTAACATGCAAACACCTCCCTGAACAAAGCGTCTACCGACTTATTTTTTGTCTCCCTGATTTCATCGACAGCTGAATGCATTGTCACTTCGCCATTTTTGATAAATATTACATCATCAAGTACTGACTCGATATCCGAGATTAAGTGCGTAGAAATTAAGATAGAAGCGTTTTCATTATAATTGGTAATGATTGTATTAAGAATATAATCCCTTGCTGCTGGATCCACTCCTGCGATTGGTTCATCTAATACGTAGAGATCAGCCTCACGACTCATTACAAGAATAAGCTGTACCTTCTCCTTAGTTCCTTTTGATAGCGTACGTAGTTTGCTCTCAGGATCGATTCCGAGATTCTGAAGCATTGTATAGGCCCTGTCTTTTCTGAAATCCGGATAAAAATCAGAGAAATACTCTACTAAATCTTCTACCTTCATCCATGAGTTTAAGTATGTTTTTTCTGGAAGATATGAAATAATCTTCTTTGTCTCAACGCCAGGCGTGCTTCCTTTTATTACTACACTCCCCGCGGTTGGTGTTAACAAGCCGTTAATCAATTTGATTAATGTGGTCTTTCCACTACCATTAGGTCCAAGAAGACCTATAATTTTGCCACTTTCTATTGAAAGGTTCAAGTTGTCTAATGCTGTTGTCGTACCATATTTCTTTGTTAAATTGTGACATTCAAGTAATATGCTCACTTTATTTCCCCCTTTGCTGCTTTTTGAATCAATTCTATTGTCTCTTCATTACTGAATCCGAATTGGTTCATTTTCTCAAAAAACACATTGATTTGTTCTGTTGCCAAGCGAGCTTTGACTTCATCTATCATCTTTGTATCCTCCGTTACGATTCTGCCACTTGTTCGCATTGTACTAATCAAGCCGCTTCTTTCTAATTCCGACAATGCTTTCTGCATTGTATTGGGATTGACCGCCGCTTCAGCTGCCAATTCCCTGACTGATGGGATTTTATCTCCCGCTACATAGATACCGGCGACGATTCTTATCTGAATCTCATCGATAATCTGTGCATATATTGGTCTGTCTCCGTCAAGTTTCCATGCCATTTTATCAATCCTTCCTTCCATTTTGAACAACATACTGCAAAACACAAAAAGTGTATTACTGTATTATGTTCTTAATACAATGATACACTTTTTATTTTATTTGTCAACTCTTTTTTTACAAATTAGCACCGTTTGTCTCTATTATGTGCTTATACCAGTATGCTGAATCCTTTAAGACTCTCTTTTGTGTTTGAAAATCTACATATACAAGTCCAAATCTTTCGTTAAACCCTTCACCCCACTCGAAATTGTCCGTAAATGCCCATTGGAAATATCCTCTGACATCAACGCCTTCTGCTATGGCGTCCTTAAGTCGCCCTAAATAACGAGCCAGAAAATCGATACGATTAGGATCATGTACTTTTCCATCAAGAGAAACTGTGTCATGACAAGCCATACCATTTTCAGTAATATATATCGGAATGCCTTTATAACGCTCACTAATTAATTTGGGTCCCCAATATAAACATTCGTAGGCTACCGGCCAGTTCATTGACGTCTTCGGAAATCCTGCATATTTGGTAACTACCTCCCACTCTGCATCCTTGCTTGCCCGTATCATTTCGCCGTTATAAATATTCTGTCCCAGAAAATCAATGGGTTGAGAAATAAGTTTCATATCTTCCTCTGTGATTTCTGGCAAGTAATCCTTATATTTTATCAATCCATCCTCTGGATAGTGTCCCAATAGTACTGGATCCATCCACCATGCCAAATTCCATGTCCAATTCCCCATACCCTCTGGACACGAAAACAGATGTCTTCTGGTCGCTTCAATATCATTAGGACTAAGTGTCTCAGGAAAACTAATTTGTCCCGTCGGTGCAAATCCAACTTCAATCTTTTGTTTCGCATGCGCACGCAACGCTTTTACAGCTGCTCCATGAGCCTTAAGTGCATTATGTGCCATCTGGAACAGATCTGCATTCATACATTGCAATCCAGGTGCGTTGCAGCCTTTCAGATAACCGAGTCCAATAAAACACTGTGGTTCATTAATCGTAATAAACTTAGTCACTCGATCAGAAAACCGTTCTGCCACCAAGGCAGCATACTCTGCAAACCAGTCAACAGCGTCATCATTAAGCCACCCGCCTTTTTTATGTAGCGCATAAGGATATTCCCAGTGAAACAAGGTAATATATGGCTCAATATCATTTGCCAGCAACTCATCTATTACAGCATTATAGAAATCAATACCTTTTTCGTTAACCTGCCCAATGCCATTTGGCAATATTCTTGTCCAATTTAGTGAAAAACGATATGCTTTGATTCCACATTCTTTCATCAGTTTAATATCATCTTTATATCTTATATAAAATTCACAGGCAACAGAGGCATCACGCCCTTCATATATTTTACCTTCTTCTTTTACAAACACATCCCAAATGCTCTTTCCCTTACCATCTGCATCTATCGAGCCTTCTATCTGATAAGAAGATGATGCTGTTCCCCATACAAAATCATTACTAAAATTGCGTTCCATTCCCATTTTTTTCACCCATTTCAAGTCATAACAATCTATCCTGTCTTCGCATTTCTTTTTTCTTTTTCTTATTTTCATACATCCTATGATCAGCCTCTTCTATTGCGTCTTCCATAATGTCTCCTGCGCTCGGGTTCGCAATATAGTATCCAATGCTGGCCTCAAGTTTGTATTTCCAATTGGAGGTGCTGTTAAATAGACGCATTTCTTCATATAACATATCAATATAGTCATTCGCATACTTCTCATCTGCACAACATGCAATAACAACAAATTCATCACCGCCATAACGCATAATTGCTTCACCATGACGCTTTTTTTCTTTTAAAATGATAGCAAAAGTCTTAATAAATAGGTCGCCTTCCTCGTGACCATAGGTATCATTTACCTTCTTTAATTCATCTAGGTCCATGAACAAAATCATTACACTACATTTTTTAGCTTCTCCCTCTTCCCACACTTTTCTTCCGTATTTACGAAATCCTGATCGATTATATACGCCCGTTAACGTATCATAGCTCCATACTAAATCCAATTTACTAATCATTGTGCGCATAAGCATTTGCTTTCTGATTGTTTCAATTGCATTCCCTATATTCATCAGCCACGTATAAAACAAATTATTTTGTGTCGAAAAGGTATCATTCCCAATCACACAATATCCGAAACAGCGGTCACGAAAATGTATTGGTGATACTGTATAAAGGAGTTGCTTTTTATTTGAATCCTTTACAAATTGAAGTAATCCAGCAAAATCAATATCTTCATCCTCCCTATAACGATCACCATCAAAACCAACTAAAAGTTTTGTTGTGTCACCATACCCTTCTCTTAAAAAATCTTCTTCCTCTGTACTCTCCTTATACAAATTCAATTTGTCATCTTCATTTGAAAAATCATCACATAGGAAAAAGTACATTTCCTCACATTCTATCTTTGGAATATACAACTTCAAGTACTTCTTTAATTGTTCAAACGATTCAACACTTGTCAAATCGACAGACATTCTCTTCGTAATATCTAAATATCTTTCATCATTTTTCTTTTGTTCAAAATGCATCTTACGAAATCCGACATTATCAATATGTGTGTGACTTTTACATCCACAGCTTTCTCTAAACACTGCTTCTGTTTTGACTTCCAAACAAGCGCCTCTGTCTTCTTCCGTCATCCCGCTTAAAAGCTTCTTACACGCAGTATATCCAACTTCTTCCTGTCTTCTTGCAACAGAAGTAATCGCTGGGACATGGCATTTAGCATCAAAATCATCATCAAATCCTGATATTGCAACATCTTCTGGCACTCTTATTCCGTGATTCATTAATACTTCACATGCACCAAGTATCATCACATCATTAGCGGCTATAATCGCCTGTGGAAGCGGAAGTTTTGAATGCAGGAAATGTTCTGTTGCTTCCATTCCACTATCCTTTAAATAAGTTCCTTTATAGTAAATACGTTCCTGCTCAATCGGAATATTATTCTCGCGAAGCACCTCTAAATAAGCTTCCATTCGCTCGACTGCCTCTTCATTACTTAGTGGCCCAGAAATATAGTTGAGACGTGTAAATCCATGTACCTTTACAAAGTGCGATACAATTTCTTTCATCGCTAATTTATTATCAATATATACGTTATACATATTGGAATCTTCTCTCTCGATCCCGACTGCTGGAATATGTGCCTGTTCAATCTTATAGGCGAGTGTCTCCAACACTTCATCTGATCCAACAGTACTATTGACCAAAATGACACCGTCAAATTGTGCAAAATCAGGGAGTGTATATATATTATACTCTCCTATATCATGCTCCATATTCTTCTCGTATCTCCTCGCACACGTAAAAACAAATGCATTAGCTCCTTGCTCATTAATGCATTTTTTTATTCCTGCGATCATTCTGCTGGCGTGATTAACTATAATACCTGACGAAATTACAGCAATGTTTTTCATGATATGATATCAATCCTTCTATATATTTTTATTTCAATATATTTCATTATATATTGTTTTCTTCAAAATATAAACTACTTTTGCTAAATTATATAAAAACTCTTTATAAATCAGAATATTATGTAATTTCATTCAATATTTTAATGATTTTATGTAGTTCTTCATAGGAACACAATCCTGGTGCGAAACTTAATATTTGGCGCAATGGCATATAAGCTAGCATCGCTTTATTCATCTCGTCGCTGATTGCTTCCTGCGCTGTTCCCGATTCTTGCCCAGGGCTCTCACATGCGCCCATAGAATTATTGCTATTATATAACTCCAGCATTGGCCTTATCACTTCTGCGGCTTTTGGATCAGCAAGAATATCTCCTATCGTTGAATTATCATCATAAACAATTGGTAACTTTACTGTGGATTCTACCCTGACTGTTTTTTGACACACAATATCTCTTGAAGACTGTCCTAATTGAACAATAAATTCTCCACTCTCTACATGCCAGTCATTCATCTGCACATTATAATATGCAAAAGCACGCTTCCCTAACAAAAACGTTATTTTCTTAGTCTCTCCTGGATACAATGCCACCTTTGCAAATTCTTTTAGTTCACGCATGGGTCTGATTGGCGTACTGACAACATCCGCAATATATAATTGTACGACTTCCTTTCCGAACCTATTACCAGTATTTGTCACTTCGACCGATACCTCTAGTTCTTCTGCATCCTTCATGCTCTCTTTGTCTACACTGAAATTTGTATAAGAAAACGTTGTATAGCTAAGTCCAAATCCAAAAGGAAACAGAACGTCCATTTTCTTTTTATCATAATAACGATATCCAACAAAGATACCCTCGCGATATTCCGTAATATCCCTTTCTCCGCCATAAAACAAATAAGATGGGGTATCCTCGATTCGTAATGGAAATGTCTCCGCTAATTTACCACTTGGGTTAACCTCCCCATAAAGCACATCCATAACTGCACCACCAATTGCCTGTCCACCAAGATATGCTTCTATTATGCCTGCTGCACTGTTGATCCAAGGCATATCAACAGGCGAACCATTATGCAAAACAACTACTATGTTTGGTTGTACCTTTGACACTTCTTCTATCAGTACATTTTGGCAATTTGGTAATGACATATGTGTTCTATCATAACCTTCCGATTCAAAATCATCTGGCAATCCCGCAAATAATACTGCAACTTCTGCCTTTTCTGCAGCCGTCACTGCTTCTGCCATCAGTATAGGATTAATAATATCATCCATAGTCTCATACCCCTGTGAGTAGGTAATTTGACTCCTGCACTGACCAAATTTTTCTTGTACAGCATCCATTACTGAATCCATCTTAAATGAGTTAATATGTGAACTGCCTCCACCCTGATAACGTGGTTTTTGAGCAAAAGCTCCAATCATTGCTACTCTCTGCCTATCATGTAGCGGAAGCACACCATTGTTCTTTAAAAGAACTATACTTTCTCCTGCTATCTTACGGGACAATTTATGATGTTCTTCCTTATCCCACGTAGCATTTGGCTCTCTGTTCTCCAAATATTTATATAAAATATTTAGGATTCTTTCACAAGCTCGATCTAATATCTTCTCATCCAGCGTTCCATCCTTAACTGCCTGTACTATTCTTTTATCATGTTCCCCACCAGACGAAGGCATTTCAAGTTCCAATCCGGCTTTTAATCCAACAACCCTATCTCTTACGGCTCCCCAGTCACTCACTACAAAGCCATTAAAACCCCACTCATCACGAAGAATATCATTCAGAAAATGTTCGCTCTCAGATATTTGCTCACCATTTACCTTATTATAGGAACACATTACTGTCCATGGCTTTGCACTCTTTATTGCTCCTTCAAAAGCAGCAAGATAAATCTCGCGCAATGTTCTCTCGTCTATTTGCGAACTCGATGTCATTCTTCTATGTTCTTGATTATTCCCTAAATAGTGTTTAATACTTGTTCCTATGTTCTTACTCTGCACTCCTTTTATATGTGAAGTAGCCATTTCAGTAGTCAAATAAGGGTCTTCCGAAAAATACTCAAAATTACGTCCGCATAATGGGGATCGCTTAATATTAACAGCCGGCCCTAATACCACACCGACATCTTCCGCTTGGCACTCCTCGCCAATTGCCTGCCCCATCTGATAGATCAGTTCTCTGTCAAAAGAGGCGGCTGTCGCACATGCTGCTGGAAAACACACCGCTTTTATGCTTTCGTTTATACTGGGTTGTGCCGCATCCATATCTTGTTTCCTAAGTCCATGTGGTCCATCGCTGACCATAATACTTGCGATGCCAAGTCTTTCAATTGCTTTTGTATGCCAAAAATCTTTTCCCGAACAAAGGGAAGCTTTTTCATCAAGTGTCATTCTGCCTACTAATTTCCTGACATCCACAATATTTCCTCCTCCAGATAGCATTCCTAGTATTACATACCATTCTCATATCCTCGCATGACTTATATGCCTAAATAGGACCACATATGCTTTATATACCTACCTATCCTGTTCCACATAGTCCAGGCATACACGGTCAGTGACATAGGGTCTGACATAGGTATCTGCAACATAGATGTGATCTGGATGATTTGTATAAGCCATGATTGCATCCTCTTCAACTAATTGTATGATTAAAGCAAGGTCATGTGTGCTTGATGAAATCGGCGCATCAACAACCTGTATGCTTAAAAGTCCTGGTACTTTGTGTAGTAAACCTTCTAAATTTATTTTCATATTTTCTGCCACTTTTTTTCTGTCCTCTTTTGATAGTTCTTCTTTATAATTCCACATTACAATATGTCTTACCATAATGCTTCCCCCCTTTTTTTATTACTAATATTCTAGCATATTTCATCTTCAAATACCACACTAAATCGATTGATGATTTTACAGCCTTTTACAACCTCTTTATTATTTCATTGACATGTGTTAATGATACCGATATAATATTTTAATAATAGCAATCATTACTATGATATGCTTTTATTTTTTCTATGAAAGGCGGTCAGATTATGAATACAAATGTTCTAAGAAATCTTTCTTACGGTGTTTATGTTATCTCTACATTGGACGGAACCCGTCCCACCGGATGTATCGCAAATAGTGTTATGCAGATTACTTCTTCTCCTGTAACTGTTGCCCTCAGTATGAATCATGACAATTTCACAAATTCTTGTATCCGGAATACTGGAAAATTTGCCGTTTCTATTTTATCGATAGAAAGCAATCCCTCATTAATTGGAACCTTCGGATTTCAGTCCGGTAAAAATGTAGATAAGTTTGCGCAGATTCCTTATGAAACAAAAGAAGATCTTCCTATTATTTCAGATTCCTGCGGCTACATGGTATTTAAGGTAATCGGAGAAACAGAGACTTCTTCACATACAATTTTTTTAGGTGAACTAGTAGATGGTGATATATATGGTGAGACAGAAGCAATGACTTATTCGTACTATCACAAAGTAATAAAAGGAACAAGTCCCAAAAATGCACCTACCTATATTCCTGAAGAAGATAAACCAGAACCATCCAATGCAAAAAAAGAGATTTGGAAATGTACAGTTTGTGGTTATGAATATGACGGTGATATTCCCTTTGAAGATTTGCCAGAAAGTTATGAATGTCCTATATGTGGTCAACCAAAATCTGTATTTGAGAAAATATAAGTGATAAAAAAATCATTTATCAACACGCCGATACCTCTTTCATAAAGAGTATCGGCGTATTGTGTTTAAAGTGTAAAATGATTATTGCTTGCCATATTACGCAATTCTACTGCAAAATCACTTAAATCCGCTTGAAGATAAGAGAGAAGTTCCCTGGAATTATAATATCCTTTTTCAACCAATACTTCTGTTAATTTCAGCAGTCTTCCTTTCAATTCCTGCACTGTCCCCTGAAGTGCAAATTTTTTTATTTCTGCATATTCTTTTTCTGTAAACTTCATTTCTGAAATCTTCATTTCTATCATCTTCTTTTCTGCAATCATACAGCATAATACGTTATGTAATACAATACTGCAGATATTAATAAACAAATCCTCGTAATCACAATGATATCTCTCGAGTGCACTCCTTATAAAGCTTTCTGGCAATTGACTCAAGAACAGCTGTTCCAACCGAATGCAATTCAGATATCGATTGATTAAATCAACTCCACACATTTGATCTAATCTCATCAAAACCGGATAATCCATTGTGATGATATTGTTTTGCGGATTATATCTGGCATCATAGCACTTTAAAAAACCCTCTATTCCTTTTACTGCTGTGTCAAAATAATTTAGATTTCCATATGCCTGAAAACTCTGCTGCATAGTATCATACATTTTTTTCGTTTGATTCACCTTTTCAATTACAAGTTCATAGCCCTTTTCATAAGCATCTTTAGCCATTTGCCTTCCGCCAAGATTTAATGCAGTCGTTTCTAACCCTTCTGTAACCTCAAATTCGCGAATACAATAAATCACGGCACCCATCAATTGTCTGGCAGTACTGTATGAAACAGAGGTACTTTCTTTCGATGTATACTTTTCCGTTAACCATGCAACAATTGGCACTAATTCATCAATATCATAAGTATCTTCTTTTTTCTTTTTTGATATCACATACCGATTCATTCTTCACTCCTCTCATGATTCATGCCCATGAATCCACATGTTCCTGCACGAATCATTCGAGCAAAACCTTCTAGACATGTATCCTCCAGATGTTCTGCCGAACCCTGACACTCATTTTCAAATTTTTCTTTCATATATGCAAGTAGTTCATCGTCTGTCAGTTCGTCCATGGATTCGTTCTTATATAAATAAAATATATCCTGTAGCTGCGCTATCATATCTACATAATTGTCTTGATAAATATAAGGGGAATCACAAAAAGTGAAAATTATTTTTTGCAAAACACCCTCCCCAAATTCAACTCTCTCCTGTTCTGCGAGACTGTATTTCCTATCTTGCAGTAATTCTAAAACTTCTTGCGTAGATAATTGTACCCCAAACTGTTTTGTATAACTATTGCTCTGTAATACTTTCTCCAAATAGTAAGTGTCTTGCTTCAGCAATGCATCTATTTCTTTTTCATTTATCATAATACCCTCCCATTGTTTGCAACAATTGAAACTTGATTTTACTACTACCAAGATATCAATACAAGACTTGAAAAAAAAGTAAATTTGTGGTATGATAATGACAGAAAAAAGGCAGTAAATCAAATATAAATTGATTTACTGCCTCTTGTTTTAAGGATAAAAAATCTTATTCTAGAACAAACTTCGAGTCATTCATTGTTTTACTATCCTCGCCTATGAGCACTCTGAATTCTCCTGCTTCACTAACATAATTCATATTAATATCGTAAAATCGGAGCATTTTTTCCGTGATTTCAAAAGTAACTTTCTTTCTTTCTCCTGGTTGCAGCATCACCCTTTGGAATCCCTTTAATCTTCTGGTCGGTCTAGATACACTTCCATTGATATCACAAATATATAGTTGTACTATCTCTATACCCATGCGTTCTCCGATATTTGTCAAAATCACTGATGCTTCTATTACGTCAGTAACGTTCTCATGGTGAATCACATCTCTTCTATGCAAAATATTTTTGCTTAATGAAACAGCGGTGTAATGAAATTCAGTATATGTGATTCCATATCCGAACGGATATAGTGGTTCATTGGGGATATCTTGATACGTTGACTGAAAACGATTCCCCTTATCTCCATTAAACATTCTCCCTGTTAAAAATCCACCATAATAAACAGGTATTTGCCCTACCGAATAAGGAAAGCTCATAGACAATTTTGCACTTGGATTTTTTTCTCCAAAAAGTATATCCGCTATGGCATTGCCTCCTTCACTCCCCGGAAACCATGCATATAATATGGCTTTGGAATTCTTTTCGATTTCTCTCAAATCAAGCGGTCTTCCTGCAAATATAACTGTAACAATATTATCATTGACCTTACATATCTCTCGAAACAGATGCATTTGGCAATTTGGTAATAAAATATCGCCTCGAGAACCTCCTTCACCTGTATGATAAGCATGTTCTCCAAGAAAAAGCACAATCAGGTCTGCTTTTTCAGCTGTCCTGATAGCTTCTTTCAATAAGACTTCATTTGATTGCTCATTATGATCATTAACAATACCGTTGAAACCGTAGAGAATCTCATTTGGATCAAGCAGTGAACTTCCTCTGCAAAATAAAGTTTTATCACTGCTACCGCTATACATGTTCTCCACGCCGGTTCTAACTGTCACCGTATCATTTTTGTCTCCTAGAAGTGACCATGCCCCATAAAGTCTTTCCTCTTCCACATATGGGCCAATAAATGCAATTCTTTTCTCTTTTGAAAGCGGCAATATGCTTTCTTCATTTTTCAATAATACAATTGTTTCTGTTGCCGCAGTTTTCGCTCGCTCTCTGTGTTCTGAGCACAAAATCATATTCTTGCTTTCGATTTCATCCGCATCCTTATAAGGATTTTCAAATAAGCCCAGTCTATTTTTTAATTGTAAAATACGCATAACTGACTCATCTAATAATTGTTCTGCTATGCTATTATCTGCAATCAGCTTTGCAATATGATTGATATAACATCCACTGACCATATCAATGTCTACGCCTGCCTCTATGGCAAGTTTTGAAGCTTCTTCCCTATTTGATGCAATACCATGATAGATTAACTCCTCAATTGCTGCCCAGTCTGAAATTAATACTCCGCTAAAATCCATTTCTTTTCTTAAAATATCGCGCATCAACCACTTATTGCCTGTAGCAGGTATATGATTTAGTGTATTAAATGATGTCATCATCAATGAACATCCTGCATCAACACCAGCTTTGTATGCTGGCAGATAATCATCTCGTAATGTACGTTCTGACAACTCTACATTATTATAGTCTCTTCCTGCTTCTGCTGCTCCATATGCCGCAAAGTGCTTTACACAAGCAGCTATACTTCCTTTGCTTGCAAGTTCTGCTCCTTTTCTGCCTCCTTGATAACCTTCCACCATGGCCGTTACCATCTGCTCATTTAAAAAGGAATCTTCTCCCGTCGACTCCATAACCCTGCCCCATCTGGCATCACGTACTAAGTCAGCCATTGGCGAAAAAGTGACATGTAGCCCTGATACCGCCGCCTCCTTGGCTGCTATTCTGGCACATTCCTGAATTAATTTTGGATTAAAACTACAGCCTTGTGCCAGTGGTATAGGAAATATGGTCTTATAGCCGTTGATAATATCTGCCATGAAAAGTAAGGGAATATGGTGTGGCTGTTTCTCCATATATGTTTTTTGAATTGCCTTTATTTTCTCTGCCCCAAAAACACTGAGCACAGACCCTGCCCGAAAAATTTCCTTCTCACCTATACCAAGCTGCATCGCCGGTCCAGTCATAACAACTTCTTCTTCATAGAAGTTATTGGATAATTGTAATAATTGACCTATTTTCTCATCCAAATCCATATCTTTCAATAATGTATCTAAATTTTGCTGTTCCATATTTCTGCTCCTGTCAGGTTAGAAAGTAAATTATAACTTTTTCATTTCTGCTCTTTTAAAAACGTTTGCCACAATCGTGCGATCGGTAATCCCATGACATTATAATAATCACCGTCTATCTTTTTAATATATCTTGCAAATGCTCCTTGAATTGCATATGCACCGGCTTTGTCCATAGGTTCACCAGTTGCAACATATTCTCTGATTTCAGTTTCGCTCATTGGATAAACTGTTACCTCCGTCCGCTCAACAAAACTACATACCGTTTTCATTTTATTTTCCATCGACACCATCATTACGCAGACACCCGTATATACCGCATGTACTTGCCCTTGCAAAGACATAATCATTTGTACTGCATCTTCCACATTCTTTGGCTTCCCTAATATAGCCTTATCCTTCACTACAATCGTATCTGCTCCAATGACAGCCGTCTCAAAGGCATTACACATAGCAGATTCGTCGCCCTTTTTCACAAGCAAAAGAGCTACTTCTTCCGCCTTTTGGCTAGATAACTCTCGTACTATATCCTCGGGAATCTCTTTTGTAATCAATTCCTCCCCCGACGCTGGAATAATTTCAAAACTAATATCTAACTGCTCCATTAGCTCTTTTCTTCGTGGTGAACCAGATGCCAATACTACTTTCATAATTTTGCTTGCTCCTTTTGCAATATTCCATTTAATAATAAACCACTACAGGCATACTTTTATAAACCAGTTCATATAACTCTGCTGCTTTCTCTTTTGGCATGTTGATACATCCGTGAGAACCATTAAACAAATATTCTGTCCCTCCAAAAACACTTCTCCAGCTTGCATCATGAAATCCAATATTGCCATTAAAGGGCATCCAGTATGCAACACTTGATTCATAATTTTCGCCTACAAGTGTTGCGTCCCTCTCCTTATAGGTTAAGCCAAACACGCCTGCAGGTGTGCCATTTCCTTTTGATACATTTCCAGATACCAGTTCACTTTCAAATATATTGACCCCCTCCTGAAAAAAATACAGTCGCTGCGATGTCAAATCAACTTCGATGTACGTCTTTCCTATATCATCGCTCCCATATTGTGCTGCAACACAAAAGTAAACTGGAATTCTTTCTTTAACCGCACCTGCCATAATATCTGCAATCAGCTCATCCGTTTCTGTTGCTTTATCCATCCACCAGCCGTATCCTCCGCTAGGCAATGATTTCGTTTCGCCTGCTTTCGTCGTTATGGTTCTCGTCCGGCCATATGTATCATGCTCCTTTGCCAGTGTACCCACATACTCTCTAACTGCCACTCGGTTTAATGATACGCCACTTTCATCCTCTACAACCCAATCGCCGATTTTTTTTGCATCAACTATTTCTGTAACATCACCAAACTGATACGTGATAACTGCACCCAGCATAATCGTTTTAGGATCTGCTTTCTGTTTGAATATTGAGTCATTGGCTTTTATCGCGGGCTCTAAATAACAACCTTCTTGATCCAAATCCACTGTAGAACTAAGTTGCATAATCGCATCTGCGACTACTGCTATTGTTTTATTCTCATCTAGTGTTGTACCTTCCACTTCTTTTACAATAATATACTGCCCCGCCTTTGCATCGTATCCATCTGCATATGCATCTTGTGGTGCCACAATATTCTCACGATCAAAGAAACCCAGTTTTCTAATTCTTTCCTGCAGCAAATCCTGATTGCATTCTACTGCAGATGTTGCCTCATACACGTGCTTACTTGATTGTTGCATGAGCCATAAAAAGCTCTTTTGATCCTTTTGCAATTCTCTGATTGTGGTTTCAAAATGCCCCTGCAATTCTATCTCAGCTCCCGTAATCATGTCACCGATATCATTACGTCCTGCTACCTGTAATGTATAACTATCGACCTTCGCCTCCAGTAATTCTGTTGCCATTTTCACGCTTCTATTACTGCAGTTTACACCATCAATGTATGTATTTGGGAAAAAATGAAAACTATAATAAATCACTCCAGCAAAATAAGCAACAAGACATGTAGAAAAAAGAACTGCTACAAATAGAACAACTATGTTTGCTTTTTTATTGTTTCTATTCCTTTTAAATTTGTATTCCATTTTCTCTCTCCCTTATATGCATAGGATATTCTATATGAAGTGTCTTTGATGCTTTCCGAGTACCTTGACACGAATATAACGGTAGGTTTCTTCCTCCCCTTTTTCATAAAACATTTTGAGGAGTCTTTCCAAAAGTGCTTTTGACTCTTTTTCCATAACAACAACATCCCGCCCTCTGCTAAAATATTCATAGGGCGCTGCCTCTGTAAAATCCTTCCCTGCATATATTTTACATGCTGCCACTCTATCCACCAGCATTTCTACAATATACTTTGTCGGCATTTTAACTGGTATAATTCCCTTTTTTTCGTCTGCGCTATAATCAAACCAGTACTCATAATGATGCTTATTCCTGCCTTTATGATGTAGCCACGCAGTAGAATACCCTAGTTTTTCCCGCTCTGCGTTATTAGGGCTGCGATGTCCCTGATAATATTTTACTCCCACCATAAACTCTTCAGGTGAATATTTACTCAAATCATGTGTAATACCATTCCAATATAATCCTACTTTAAAGCATCCTCTTCTTACTTCTCTACGATGATATGTAATGGTTCTAAAATGTCGCAAATAATTATTCATACTACCTCACCTTCATCATTATTATTGTTAATGTAATTCTTTTCCTAAATATTTATTATAAACGTAATTTATTTTTTTAACAATTGTCACTTATACATCATATTCCAGAATGATATATTATAATTATAGAAATTTTATATAAATTGTAATTAATTCAATAAGAAAGGTCAATCTACTATGAATTCAAACAAATTGTTTCAAAAAGACTTTACATTAGTTGTCATTGGACAAATTATTTCTCTATTTGGAAATGCCATTATTCGCTTTGCATTACCATTATATTTACTAAATCAAACCGGTTCTGCAGCTCTTTTTGGTATCGTATCTGCTTGTGCATTCATTCCTATGATATTATTAACTCCTGTTGGGGGGATTTTTACAGATCGTATGAACAAAAGAAACATTATGGTTGCACTAGACTTTACTACCGCAGCAATTTTAACCATATTTACAATACTTCTCTGGCATATGGATATGGTATTGCTAATATTGATTACACTAATACTGCTTTATGCCATCGCTGGTGCCTATCAACCAGCTGTACAGGCTAGTATCCCTGTGCTCGCTTCACCGGAACAATTAATGCCCGCAAATGCTGTCATTAATCTAGTCAGCTCACTTGCTGCCTTGATAGGGCCGGTAATTGGTGGTGCAATCTTTGGTTTTTATGGTCTCTACCCTATTTTATATATCGGCATTATTTGCTTTCTAATTTCTGCAATTATGGAGATTTTTATTAAAATTCCTTTTGTAAAATTACCTGCAGAAGCAAGTATCTTTAAAACTGTTGTCAAAGATTTGAAAATAAGTAAGCACTTTATCTGTAAAGAACAACCTGTTATTGCAAAAAGCATTTGGATTATAGCAGCTTTCAATATGTTTTTGAGTTCTCTCATCATCATTGGGATTCCCGTCATTGTAACACAGCGTCTTGGTTTCCCTATGCAGCTAGGCAATCAATTATATGGCTATGCACAAGGATGTATTGCGGCAGGTTCCATACTTGGTGGCCTACTGACTGGTGTATTTGGCAAGAAATTAAATGTCCAGAACGCTTACCTTCTCTTGTTTGCCGATGCACTGACTTTGATTCCCATTGGATTAGTACTTATGTTCAGTCCCTCCGCAATGCTTTCATACGGAGTCATACTAGTATGCTGCTTTGTCATGATGGTTCCTGCTTCCATCTTTTCTATTCAAATGCTTTCCTACATACAGCTTATCACACCACCCCATCTCATCGGGAAAATTGTATCCTGTGTTATGGCAGTTTGTTTATGTGCAAGTCCAATTGGTCAAGCAATGTATGGTTGGTTATTTCAATCAATTCCTGATAGGACTGCCCACATTTTCTTAATTGGTCCGTTCATCACATGTTTGATTTCAATATGGGCAAAGTCTACTTTTGCAGAAATCAAACCCATCCTGCCAGAGATACAGTACCAAAATAGTTAATTATAACTTCTATCGAAATAAAAAGAGTTTCGCAGGGAAAGAAAAAGCGAAGCTCTTTATATTTTAATGTAATGCTGCTATTCCATCACAAATTCGTTTGGCAATATCAGGGCGATTCATGACATATATATGTACACCATCCACATCATGCGCCAACAAATCAACAATTTGATTTATGGCGTACGCAACCCCTGCGTCTAATAATGCCTTGTCATCGTTCTCATATTTGTCCAGAATGATACGAAATTTATCTGGTAAAGATGCTCCACACATACCAACCATTCTTTCAATCTGGTTCCTATTTGTAACTGGCATAATTCCTGCCTCAATAGGCACCGTAATACCAGCTGCTCTTGCTTTTTTAACAAATTCATAGAACCTGCTATTGTCAAAAAACAATTGCGATATCAAATGAGTCACCCCTGCATCTACTTTCTTCTTGAGATTCTCAATATCCTTATCCATATCTATGCTTGCAGGATGTCCTTCGGGATAACAGGCCCCGCTAATTCCAAAAAAACCTTTTTTCGAAATATATGCAACGAGATCATTTGCATGTTCAAAATCAGACTTTGGCACAACATCCTGATTCCTATCACCACGCAATGCAAGTATGTTCTCAATTCCTGCTTCTTTTAGTCCCTTCAAAAAAAGGTCAACTTCGTTTTTGTCATAATTCAAACATGTCAGATGTGCTACAGCTTCAGTATTGTACTTGTTTTTGATTCTTCCTGCAATATCAATTGTAGGATTTTTCACTTGCCCTTCCTCACTTGATACAGCACTTCCTCCCGCTCCAAATGTCACACTTATAAAATCTGGTTTTAATGCACTTAGTTGTTCTAATAATTCGTCAATATTTCGAATTGCTGCCTCTTTCTTTGGTGGAAATATTTCAAAAGACAGAATAGGTCTCTTTTGTTTAAACATTTCTGCTATATGCATACGCTCTCCTCATCAACTCATAACCACTTGCATTTGTATAATGCACTAAATCCATGGTTTTATTTACTTTCGTTTGTTTACTTTCTATAATACTTTCTATCAGAATCTTATCTCTTATAGAATACCATTTCTTTTATTACCTAGCAAGGAAAAAACCACTCTGCTTCATCGTTTTATCCAGCGAAATTGATTTTATTCAACTCCCTTTAGGGCATCCACCATGTCAATAGTTTTTACTTTCCCCGATAAAATGGCATTTACAATTACAGACACTAAAAATGTACCTGCTACAGAATAGATATAGGACGGAAAAGATACCTCTGCAACCATATCCATAGTATCCGGCATTAATGTGCAGATTCCAACCAGCATCCCATATCCTGCTGGTAATCCTATTGCAATTCCAGCTGATGTAATCCAGATATTTTGTTTTTGCAAAATCCCACGTATTTTCATTGATTTAAAACCCAGCACTTTCAGTGTTGCAATCTCGCGCATCTTCTCTATAAAAGACAACACGCCAAGATTATATAGCACTATCATTCCAAGTATAGCTGCCCCCATAATCATAGAAGCAATCATGATAATCATAACCTCCATACTATTATCAAAGGCAATTTTCATATCTGCAACGCTCATGACCGCCTGTATTTCATCCTGATCAGCCAGGCTTTGGGGCACTGATTTGTTCGTTAACAATGATGTTGGCAGAAAAGCGTGTTCCAATCGCTCAAATGTTTCGCGCTTCATGGTGATGCCTTGTGCGCTCGGATCACGATATATCTGCGTGACTCTTGTCTTTTCCCACTCATCCTCTCCCATAATATGCCACTTCACATAATCACCTAAACCAATGTTGAGACTTTTGGCCATTTTATATGTTATTGCTATCCCATCAGATGTCAGCGAAATATTTTCCAGCTTCATTCCCTGATAGTGCATATAATTCCCTGTATCCAAAACCGTAAGTGTTCCTGTCTCTCTTGCTTCTTCAGACACAAACTCTACTGCATTTTCTTGTATCAGCTGGCCCTTATACTCTTTTCCATAATCTACAATCGTATAATAATCTGCTTCTTCAGAAAAAATGATTTTGCTCTGTGCTGTCATCAAATCTTGATACATCCAATCCAACATACTGATTACTGCATCATTACAGCCAAAGGCGCATAGCATAAGCATAGTACACCCGCACACCCCTATAATTCCCATCATACTTCTGACTTTATTCCGTAGCACATCTCTAAAATTCCATTGTGTTGAAAAACTAAGGCGCAACCAAAATCTGCTCTTTTCTAAAGCTGTATGCGTGATCTTTTTTGGTGCTGCAGGTTTTAATGTGACTGCTGGAGGATCAATGAGTTCTTTTCGGCAAGCAAGGAAACTAACAAACGTCGAAATTAATATAGACAGTGCATTTGCTACAAGCGCTTTATCAGAAAGCACCGGATGCAGTCCTGGCATGATATAACTACCTTCAAATGCCGAAAACACGAGTTTAGGTAATGTGATATACCCGACAAATGAACCCAAAACACTTCCCATAAGGCTAATCCAAAATCCATAAGAAACATAATGTCTCGTTATCACATTTTTGCTGAATCCCAATGCTTTTAACGTTCCGATCTGCGTTCTCTGATTTGCTGTCAGCCTTGTCATAGTTGTAATGATCCCCAGTACTGCAATCAATAGAAAAACAGCAGAGAACATCGCTCCCATAGATGTGTGCTGGCTAATTTCCGCATCAAACATCTGATAACTTTCGCATTGACTTCTATCCGTAATAACAACACTATCTCTATCAATTACTTGTTCGATTTTTTCTTTTAAAACACTCTGTGCTTCATCAGACTCAGATTCCAAATCCAAAATCATTTGATTATAAACAATACTGCTCTTCAGCGGATAATGTACCTCAGATAGAAAAGCCACTCCATAATTGGAGTAATTAGGCATCATGGTTTCTTCAGCTGACAAATAGTATACATATTCTGGATGTTGTACAATCCCCTTTATGATACCATTAACCTCCATACTTCCAAGTGTAATCTGTAGCCTGTCACCTGGCGAAAGATTATGTGCCTCCGCAAATAATTGCTCAATCCATATTCCTTCTTCATCAGGTTTATAGGACTCCCCCTCTAACAGGCGAAAAGCAGATATCTCATTCGTCGTCAAAAAAACCGTCTCCATCGAATACTTTTCTCCTGAAAGTTCGACATCGCCATCTAGAATCAACCTTTGTTCAGCACGCTTTATGCCTCCAATTTCTTCTACTTGCTTCACTTCTTCTGAAGAAAAACCGTTTCCGCGCAACCATAAATCTGCAAGATTACACTCTCTATAGTATTCACTTGACGTTTCCATTGCTCCAGAAGCCTCCGAATCCATCCCCACAAAAATCCACATGCCCAAAAAAGACATTAAGAAGATAGAGATAAACTGCGTTTTGTTCTGTATCAAGTCTCTCCATAGTTTGCGAAATAACATTACCAACTCACCTCATTTGCGCTAATCGGCTTAGCATTTTCGGTTATACTGCTGATATTACCATTTTTAACACGGAACACACGATTTGCCATCTCCGCAAAAATACTATTATGTGTTACGATTACAACCGTACGATTTCGTTCTCTACTCATTTTTTGTAACAAATCTAGTACCTCACGCCCCGTTTCTGTATCCAAAGCTCCCGTTGGTTCATCACATAGAAGCAGCTTGGGATTTTTTGCAAGTGCTCTTGCAATAGATGTCCTCTGTTGCTCCCCTCCTGAAAGCTGAGAAGGAAACTGATGCATGTGGTCCCCTAACCCAACAGACTCCAGTACCTCTTTTGGGTCAAGCGCACTTTTTTCTATATCCTTCATTAAAGCTACATTTTCATATGCTGTTAATGTAGGAATCAGATTATAAAACTGAAATACTACCCCAATATTTCGCGCCCTGTATTCCGTCAATTGATTATCCGAAAAATTTGTCAGGTCTTTATCTTCAAATAGAATCTGTCCTGATGAAGCTGAATCCATACCGCCAAGCAAATTGAGTAGTGTACTCTTTCCAGCCCCTGATGGGCCTAAAATAACTATCATTTCACCCTCATTTATAACAAAATTTACATCCTTGAGTGCATAAAAAATGCGTTCTCCCATCTTATATTCCTTTGACACATTTTTAAATTCAATTAATGGCTTCATAATTCCACC
>CAZAAC010000003.1:80853-93631 GCA_964483155.1 uncultured Lachnospiraceae bacterium
TCTGCTTCTATTCCCAAAATAATATCCTCATCTGGATTTTCAATATGAACCTCTGCTGTCACCTTTGCTTTGTCAGATGTATCTTCTATCGCAAGACGCTTGATCTCTGTTACACTTCCACCATAAATATTGTCAGCAATTGTAATATCTGCCTTTTTCCCTATTTTAACCTTGCCAATATCGTATTTTGACAACTCTACCTTTACTTTCAGATCTTCCGTATTTTCCATGGAAAATAAAGGGGTTCCTTTTGTTACTACTGCACCACAGTCTACAAAAACATCTGTTACAACACCAGTAAATTCAGCATCGACACCCTCTTTTGCACAAACCAAATTTTCTTCAGCTGTCTCTAAACTCAATTTTGCAAGTTCATGTCCTTTTACCAATTGTTCCTTTTGGTCTTCATTCAAAATTAAATTCTCGGAAGAAGCTGCATCCGCCGTAGCCTGCGTCCAATTACGAATAATATCCTCCATCAGATTCGAATCATACGTAATATGCTCATTCTCCTCCGGCGTCATATTGTCACTGGGAAGTGTAGTTAGGTCTTTCTGTAATTTTGTGATTTCTACATTCAAATCAGCTATTTCTTTTGATAAATTCTTATAGGCATCTGATGTCTTATCTGTAATGCTTGTAAGTTCACTTGTCTTTTCTGCCGATGTCTTGCTTTTTTCTGCAATCGACTTCTCAATACTATCATACTGACACTTTATATTATATGCCTCAGCATATTGCTCTTGCGATATAGAATCGGCATCTCCACGACTCCATGCATACAGTATCTTATAGATTTCTTCATCCGCCTCCGCTTTATTATACTTTGCTGCATTTTTATCGCTTTCTTTCATCTTAGCACTTAATCCGCTTTCACTCATTTCGATATTTAAAAATGCTTCATCATACACTTTATGTAAGTCTGTCAATTCATAAGACAATATTCTACTTCCTGACTTGATAGCATCTCCCACCTCAATCTCTATTTCGGAAACAGGCGCTGATACTCCTGCATAGTAGGTCTTTTCATTTTCCCCACACACCTTGCCTGTTGCACTTACTTTCTCTGCAACCGGACCTACAGTAGCCACACTCGTCATATAAGACTGTGGTCTTTCAGAAAATCCTGCATAAACAAAAATGCATACTATAATAATAGACACTGCACTGATTACTTTTATAAAATCTTTCTTTCTTATAAATTCCTTTACCTTCTCTTTCATTACTTTTCCCTCCACCATACGTTATAGCATATTTTATCATTATTCTCAAATTGTATTAAAAAAGACTTATATACAGCAAATAAATGCTGTATATAAGTCTCGTTATTTAATATAAGCCAGGCTATTTCTAGACCATGATGTTGACTTATAACGTAGATTACGCTAACTACTCCCTCATATACTATTTCAAAATATCACATTGCACCATTTTTGTCAAGTTCCTTAATCTGGGAAATCAATGCCGCTATCCATAATTGTGAACATAATATCTACCAGACTTCCATCAAACTGAGAATTCTTCCCTTTTTTCAGCTCATCTCTGACAATGTGTTCTGGTAAACATTTGCGGTATGCACTATCAGAAGTCATGGCATCATATGCATCTGCAATGCCCACAATCCTAGCACAGATTGGAATCTCTTCACCCTTAAGTCCTTGCATATATCCTTTTCCATCAAAGCGCTCATGGTGATACAATGCTCCTTTTGCAACGTCTTTAATCATAGTAACATCTTTTAAAATAAATCCACCAATCGTAGTATGGGTCTTCATAATAGCAAACTCTTCATCCGAAAGTTTTCCAGGTTTATTTAGAATCTCATCAGGAATTCCGATCTTCCCAATATCATGCAGTAGCGCAAGATTATACAAATTCATAATGTCTTCATCTTCCCAGCCAAGTCGAATCGCTATCTCACGTGAATATTTTGCCACTCGTATAGAATGTTGTCTCGTGTATTCATCTTTGGCATCAACAGTATTGGCAATTGCCATGATGGCTTGTAAACTGATTGCTTCTATTTCCTTTGTTTTCTGGCGCACTAAGCTTTCCAAATGATTTTTATAATCAGATAATTCAATCTGCGTACCTATTCTTGCAAGCGCTATTTCAGGCACAAACGGCTTTGTAATAAAATCTACTGCTCCTAATTGAAAACCAGCCAGCTCGTTTTCCTTATCCGAATGTGCAGTCAAGAAAATAACTGGAATCTTATTTGTCTTAGGATTACTTTTAATCCTCTTAATTGTTTCATATCCATCCATCTCTGGCATCTCAACATCAAGCAGGATCAGGTCTGGAATAATTTTATCCAATAATGCGAGTGCTTTTTCCCCTGACTTGGCGGGAATGATTTTATAGGTATTTTCAAGCACCTCACTTGCATATGTCAGATTAATAACCGTATCATCGACGACCATGATTACTTTTCTGGTATTCATTCTGCTTCCCCCTTCATACTTTTTTTACATAATTCCGAACCCCTTGGTACTACGAAATTCATCCCCTGTTCTGCCAGCTCACATACTAATTTATTATGATATAATATATCTCCGTCGCTATTAATCATAATTTCCTTTTCATCTTTTCGCCTGACCGAAACTTTTTTAGCACTCTTAACAATAATATCATTTTCTAATAGCTCTAATTCACCATGCTGAAAATGCTTCATGATGCTCAGCAATTTTATATTGGCAATCTTCTTTAAAAGCATAACCTCCATTTTTCCGTCTACAGGCGAAGCATTTTTAAATGGACAATAAACACCCCCCATGACCAAGCCATTTCCTACATATACCATGCCATAATCACCACTATAATCTTCGCCATCGATTTCAATTATATATGATACGGAAGGATTCCATAAGAAAGTAGCTAAAAAAGCAAGCGAATAAATGAAATTTGAATTTACTGACATCAATAGTTTCATATGCAAGGAAGACTTTTCCACACGTGCTGCCATCCCCATTGAAATAAAAATTGCAGCGCTAAACCCTTCACACTTAATATAGTCCATTGGCATAACGGCACCACGAATCAGGTTATCCATATTATAAAAATACTTCCGGCTTCTCCCAAATACCTTTATAAAATCATTTGTTGACCCACAAGGGAAATGAGCAACCTCCACCTTACTCATATCTTTAACTCCCGACAATGCATTCATAAAAGTACCAGACCCACCACATATATAAAAACGCACTAAATCATCTTCAAAAAGTTTTAACATTCTTTCTACGATCTCACGTTCCTGGCCTTTTCCGTCTGTATCAAATACCAGATACTGAAAGTTTTCTTTTCTCGCAAGAAACTTTCTGATAATCTCAGATCGGTCTCGTCCGCCTGCTATAGGATTGATAATAAAAATGTGAATGATCATATAGCATATACCTCCAATGTCGCTAACTGCTGAAGCGCTAATTCAAAATCATACATTTCGATATGCTCCAATATTTCTACTACTACTCTGTCCCCATCTTCGCCCAAATCGTATTTTTGCAATTCTCTTGCACAATTAGCAGCTTCTTTAACTTCCCACTCTTCTATCTTAAGCCGAATTTCTGCTGTTTTTTCTGTTAGCATAGTTTTCGCGATTGGTTTCTTATCAACAACCACCTTTGCTGGTTCCACTCTGTTTAATGCTTCCTTCAGATTATCTATCATAGAAACATATTCCTCTAAAAACAAGTCATGATGCTCCTGAATATATAATATATTGTTTTCCTTCCCTTGCAGTTCCATAGCTTTTGCATGCTCTGACAGCTGTACTGCGCCAATACTCATAGATGAGCTTTTAATACCATGCACTTCTGTCGTATAGTTTTTATAATCAGCTGATTCATAGGCTGTTTGTAATCGCGCAAGGATATCCTTCGCTGATTTTGTATAGCTTTTAATAACCTCAAGCATGATAGCTTCATTTCCGTCACACCTTGTTAGTGCTTCACTGATCTTAAGATTCTTAACCTGGCTGAATACAACTGCAAATTTAGCATTATCACTTTCTGCCTCTTCTGTAAATGCAGTCTCTGCCACTACTTCCTGTGCCACTTCACAAACGGAATCTTTGCTCTGCTGTTTTGATTCTGGTATCCACTTATGCATAACCTGACCAAGACGCTTAATTTCAATCGGTTTTGACAAAAAATCATCAAACCCATTCAACAAGAACATTTCCTGTACACCCTTAATTGCATTGGCTGTTAGGGCGACAATTGGTACTTCTTTCATATAACTGTCTTCCGATTCTCTAATACGATGCACTAGTTCAACGCCATCCATCCCCGGCATCATATGATCAACAAATAATACATCAAAATTTTTATCATGCGCTAACAAATCTAATGTCTCTTGACCATTTTCCAATGAAACAACCTCTACATGATACTGTGCCATCAGGCCTTCCGCCACCTTAAGATTTGCCATATTATCATCAATAACCAATACACGTGCTTCAGGTGCATAGAATTTGGATATGACGGACTTCTTAAATAAAGTGGCACTCAGGTTTTCCCCACGTAGTAGTGGGATTACCGAATAGATAGAAATAGGCTTATGAATATACTGCACTCTCGTATTATCAGAAGTCTGCTGAACAACATCGTTGATATCTGCCATAGCAACCCATGAAATCTTGTCATACTCCTCTACAAGCTGCAAAGCATATTTATGTGCTGTTGTATAATCAAAAAGTACATATGTATTCTCTTCATTACGCAGTTTTTGTTTTATCTCGTTTACTGTTTCCAACACTGTACATTTTATCTCTAGGGATTCAAATAGTCTCTGAAGCCCTTCTCTATAATACATATTCTCTTCATATATAAATACTTTTTTGTGTTCTTTGTCCAGCAGAGAATCGCTATATGGTGTATAGTCTCTTACTCCCTGTTCGATTTCAATCGTAAATATAGAACCCACGCCGTATTCGCTCTCAAGATTAATTGTTCCATTCATTTTTTTGACAAGTTGAGAAGTAATTGCAAGCCCTAGTCCAGTACCTTCTATGTTTTTGTTTCTCTCCATATCAAGTTGCATAAAAGCTGAAAATAACTTTGGCTTATCCTCATCTCTAATTCCAATACCTGTATCAATAACTTTGATCTGAATCATAATTTTATCGGGATGTTCTGACATTCTGTAATCAAGCGAAAGGAGAATCCTACCTGTTTGTGTAAATTTTACAGCATTTGTCAAAATGTTCAATACAATCTGTTTGATACGTATCTCATCTCCGAAAAGAAGTACTGGCATATTGGGATTCATTTCCACAATAAACGCAATATCTTTGTCCCCAATTCTTGTATTGACCACATTTTGGATGTCATTCATCTGTGATATGATATTATATTCCTGCTCCACCATCTCCATTTTTCCAGCTTCAATCTTAGAAAAATCCAATATATCATTAATAATATTCAGTAAATTGTCTGATGCATTTTTTATAGTATTAACATATTCAGCCCCAAGTGGTGTGAGTGATGTCTGCATTAATAATTCTGACATACCACAAATTGCATTCATAGGTGTTCTGATTTCGTGGCTCATATTAGCAAGAAAATCTGCCTTAGCTTTTGATGCCGCTTCCGCATCTCTTTTTTTGATTTCAACAACACGAAGCAAATCCTCATTACTTTGTGCTTTCTGCTCAGACATGCGTTCTACTGTCTTATTCCACTTAATCAGTACGATTAGAATAATCTGCCCCATAAATAATGCTAAAACCTGAAGTAAAAACTCTTCTGTTAGTTTTTTAGGGCTTATCATAACGTAAGAAAGATATAATATGCCTGTATAAGTTAATAAAAATCCATTTACAGCAATGCATTGGTATAAAGAAACTAGACAGGCAATCATTAATATTGCAATCTGCAAAAAATAACTTGAACCTATCATGTAACTATAAAGTGTCAATGCAATTGACAAAAATAAGGAAAGTGCAAGTCCCTGAACCTTAGTGGATACTTTATGATGATAAGTCAATACGATTAAAATCATTGTAGAAACAAACATTACAATAGATACAAAAACAGATATTTTTACTTGTTTTTGTATTAAAAAAATATATATCATTACAGAAATATAAATGAGTAATATGAACTTTTCGACAAATTTTCTTCGTTTCTCAACCATAATATTAGCTCTATTCTTCCTTGATATCCAACTTAATTTTCAATTCATCAAGTTGCACGTCAGCAACCACGTCAGGCGCATTTGTCATCAGACAAGACGCATCCTTTACTTTTGGGAATGCAATCACTTCGCGAATACTGTCCGCCCTCACCATAAGCATGATCAGGCGATCAAGGCCAAATGCCATACCAGCATGAGGAGGTACTCCATATTTAAATGCATCCAGTAAAAAGCCAAACTGCATATAGGCATCTTCTTTAGAAAACCCAAGTTTCTCAAGCATCATTTCCTGCACATCGTTTTGATGTATTCTGACACTTCCTCCACCTAATTCTGTTCCATTTAAAACAATATCATATGCCTTGGCACGTGCTTTCCCTGGATCAGATGCAATCAATTCCATATCCTCTTCCATTGGCATCGTAAATGGATGGTGCATTGCTTTATACCTTCCCTCTTCCTCACTCCATTCAAATAATGGGAATTCCGTTACCCACAGAAAGCGAAAGGCCTCTTTATCTATCAAATCAAGTTGCTTCGCAATTTCAACTCTTAAGTTTCCAAGTACATCCCATACGATTTTATTCTTGTCTGCTGCAAACAACAATAAGTCTCCAGCCTCACCCTTCATTGCATTTACAAGTACTTCTAATTCCTTCTCTGTCATAAACTTAGCAAAAGAAGACTTATAGGAGCCATCAGGCATTATTGAAAGATAAGCAAGCCCTTTTGCCTTAAATCCTTTTGCAAATTCCACGAGGGCATCTATTTTCTTTCTTGGCATCTCGGCCTGTCCTTTAACATTAATACCACGCACAGAACCACCAATTTCTAGTGCACCTGTAAAAACACTAAACCCACAATCCTTAATACGTTCGGACACGTCCTGTAGTTCCATTCCGAAGCGTAAATCTGGCTTATCTGAGCCATAACGATCCATTGCTTCCTGCCATGTCATACGCCTAATTGGTAATGTCACATCTACATTAAGAACCTCTTTAAATATCTTCTGAATCACACCCTCATTTACTTCGATAACATCATCAACGTCAACAAATGACATTTCCAAATCCACCTGCGTAAACTCAGGTTGTCTGTCTGCACGCAAATCCTCATCACGGAAGCACTTTGCTACCTGCATATATCTGTCAAATCCTGAACACATCAATAATTGCTTTAGCAACTGTGGTGATTGCGGTAAAGCATAAAAGGTTCCCGGATGCACACGACTTGGAACAAGATAGTCTCTTGCACCCTCAGGTGTGCTTTTTGCAAGTATAGGTGTCTCTATCTCTAAAAAGCCATTTTCAATATAATATTCTCGCATTTTCATTGCAATTTCGCTTCGCAACATTATATTCTTTTGTAAATCTGGTCTACGTAAATCTAAATATCGATACTTCAGCCTTAATTCTTCCTTTGTCTTGCTCCCGTTTTCAATGGGAAACGGTGGAGTCTCAGCTTCTGATAAAATGCGAAGTCCTGTGGCTCTTATTTCAATATCGCCCGTTATTAAATTTTCATTTGCTGCACCTGCTCTTTTTTCCACTTTGCCTGTCACTGCAATAACAAACTCACTACGAAGTCTTTCAGCCTTTGTAAACCCTTCTATTCCGATATCACTTTCTTCAAATATAATTTGCAAAAGTCCAGATCTGTCTCTCAAATCTAGAAAAATAATTCCGCCTTTATTCCTTGCTTTCTGTACCCAACCCATAACCGTTACATTTTCCCCTATGTTACTTTGAGATACTTCTGCACATCTATGAGTTCTTTTTAATCCCTTCATCGACTCTGCCATAACACATACTCTCCTTATTGGCAATAAAGCGAATTAAACATTCGCTTTATCACTTATTTATTATAATATTCTGGTTTCTATCTTTACAGTTACTTTTGTCACATTTTATGCTAACATATGACTAAAATACTATTGATTCAATTTTGAATTATAAAAATCTTTGATATTCTCAGGTCTATAGCCTTCTTCCATTAATTGTTCCTTCTGAAACTTTTTGTTTTTATTCATTTGTGATACTAATACCTGCAAACCCTTTTTTCGTTCAGCAGTCGCTTCAGCCATCACTTCACATATACGTTCGACACTTGCACCCTTCTCGATCAAAAATGCCCTTTTCTCAGCCATATCCGGAATCTTAAAGTCTCGATCTAAAAGAATCGTTATAATTCTTTCAAATCCAATTGAAAACCCACACGCTGGTGTCTGATTTCCCGTAAACTTGCCAATCATCTCATCATAGCGTCCACCACCGGCTACGCTGCTCTTAAATTCTTCCATCTCTATCTCAAAAATTGTTCCTGTATAATACGACATTCCTCGAACAAGCGTTGGATCAAACAAGATTTTAAAGGAACCTGACATGGTCTTTTGAAGGCTGTCTATTATCATTGCCAGACTTTCAGAAGCAGCTTCATCTAAATAATTGCCCAATGTATTCTGCAAATAAATAAGTCCCGACAAGTCTCCTGTTTCAGAATTATTAGAAAGCATTTCAAACAGCTTTAGATACTTTGTAACAGCAATTTCCGAAAAACCACTTTCATGTAATTCATTTGCAACACCCTCTAACCCTATCTTGTCCATCTTATCTAAAATAATAAAAACCAATTCAAATTTATCTTGCTCAAAACCACTATAGGCGGCCATAGCTTTTAAGATTTTTCTATCGTTAATACGTACCGTAAAATCCTTGAAATCCAATTTTCCAAGTAATGTAGTCGTTGCCATGATCAGTTCGATTTCTGCTAACGGGCTTGCATCTCCCAATATATCAATATCACACTGCACAAATTGGCGAAATCTTCCCTTCTGAGGTCTGTCTGCGCGCCATACGCTTCCCACCTGCAAAGATTTAAAGGGCGACGGCAACTCATTGGCATGATTCGCATAATATCTCGCAAGTGGCACTGTCAAATCATAACGCAATCCGCTATCCACCAAATCTTCTTCTTGCATAGCCGTATCGAAATTCAACTTCTCGCCCCTCTTTAATATTTTAAAAATCAGCTTCTCATTTTCTCCACCCTGCTTACTGCAAAGATTTTCAATATGCTCCACGCATGGCGTCTCAATTGGAGAAAATCCAAAACTGCGATAAGTATCCTTTATCATTTCCATTACATAATCCCGAATCTGCATTTCTTTTGGTAGTATGTCCTTCATCCCGGTAACCGGCTTCTTACTAAGTACCATTCTAATTCTCCTTACATTTTCTATCTTAATCTAAAATCATCTAAATAGTATATCATAAAACTTTCGCTTTTTGTCGATAATTTCATCAATTTTTTCGATATATAATCCTGCCTCTTTAATCGTATCACATCGTTCGATTCTTCCATCCGGTAATACTACTTTCGAAATTGTTCCTGCCCCGATTGCAGCAATCGATTGCTTCTCCTCCATAATCACAATATTGTATATGCCATATTTACCTTCCTTTGCATATCCTACATTTTCAAAATTTCCGGCCATATTCTTCTGACGATATAAGTAATAGGGTAGCATGTCAAGATCCTGTGCCGCCTTTGCCACAATATCCATCATCTCAGGTGTATTGATACTCTTACTATCAGGATTTTTCTCTAACCACTGATGCATACCGGCAGCTCGCTTAATAGCCATTGCGTGCACTGTAATACTATCAGGACTAAGTTCCTTCATTTTTTCCATAGAATAAATGATTTTATCATATGCTCCTATCTTCTGCACCTCACCAGGCAAGCCTAATATGAAATCCATATTTATATTATGAAATCCAATTTCACGAGCAAGATAAAAGGATTCAATAACATCCGCTATCGAATGTCTTCTCCCTATAATTTTTAGAGTTTCCTCATTCATGGTTTGTGGATTGATAGATATACGTGTTACACCTTTATCGTATAAGACCTGCAATTTTTCCCGTGTAATACTATCTGGTCTTCCTGCCTCTACGGTAAATTCTCTCACTGGTCCCTCTTCAAAATCAAGCTTATCCTTTAAATAGGTAAGCAATCTTTCTAGTTGAGATGCGGACAGAGTCGTCGGCGTTCCACCGCCTATATATACAGTATCTAATACTTTCTCTTTAAATATCTCTGCAATAGTGTCAATTTCTTTTTCAAGTGCACACAAGTATTCATCCACTCGATCCGCCCATTTTGCAATAGGATATGAGGTAAAGGAACAATATAAACACGTCGTAGGGCAAAAAGGAATTCCCACATAAAGACTATAACCTCTATCTCCATGTAAGTGTGATAAAATATTTCTTTCACGTTCAGCAATATCACAGCACAATTCTATCTTTTCTTCTGCTGTAAAATACGTTTTTCTCATATAGTCTTTAATCTCTGCTGGAGTTTTTCCCTGCTCTAACATTGACATTGCGATTTTAGTCGGGCGAATCCCTGTTAATGTTCCCCATGGTAATCTTCTGCCAGTTACACTTGAAAGGAGCTGATATAACTGTTGTTTCAAAACATTTTTTAGTTCTAAACGTATCGTCGAATAAATATCAGTTGTAATTTTATTTATTTCACAACCCCTCTCATAATACATTATGAGCAGTTTTCTATTATCTGGTGCATTTCTCGTAGCTTCCTGCGGATACAGAACTTTAAAACCGGAATAGTCTATTCCGGTTTCCTCAGTTGTTACATGTACATCCTCATCAGGATAAAACGCCTTTACTAAAGAATGTATATCATATTCAAAGTTTGCTTCATTGATTCTGACTTCCATCTATATAAACCTCAACCGTTTACTCTTTTTTCTACCAATAGGGGTTGTTTTCACTTTCATATTTTATCGTCGTTTGGTCATCATGCCCCGGGTATACTTTAACATGTCCTGGAAGAATCGCAAGCTTTTCTTTAATAGAATGCCTAAGCGCTCCTGTGCTACTTGTAGGAAGATCCGTACGTCCTACTGAACCTAGAAATAACGTATCCCCGCTAAACAAGATTCCATCCTCTTCAAAATAATAGCAGCAGCTCCCTTTCGTATGTCCTGGTGTATGAATCAATCTGCTTTTCATACCCTCGATCTCTATACTTTCTCCATCCGCAATATAATAATCTGGATTAACCGTATGCGCGTGTCCTATTTGATTAGAGCAGTTTAAATGTGCATTTTCACATACATCCTTTTCTTCATCACATGCATATATCTTTGCACCTGATAGACTTTGTAATTCTTTCGCCCCCATGATATGGTCAAAATGTCCATGGGTCAAGAAAATAGCGCCAACCTCTATCCCGTGCTCCTTCAATTTATGATATATATGTTTGCCATTATCAGCAGGATCTATGACAATTGCCTTATTTCCACCTTCTTTGTATATAAAATAGCAATTTGTGCTCACCATGCCTAGTACCATTCTTCCAACCTTCAGACCTGCCATCTTTCACCCCCGCGTTCTTTCAATATCAATCACATCTTCTATTGAACGTAGTCTGTCAACAATATTCTTTAATTCTTCCTTATTTAAGATTTCAAAGGCAATGGAGGTTGTTGCTGTCCCCTGCTTGCTCGTTCTCACATTCATCGACATGATATTGATTCCCTTTTCCGTCAGTACACGTGTAATCTCAGCAAGTAAACCATTTCGGTTATTACTATAAAGATTAATCTCCGCCAAATAGCGTTCTCCATTATTATTTTCTGACTTCTGCCACTCTGCTTCTATTAATCTGTCTCTATCCATTTCAGATAAACTTAGTACATTGATGCAGTCAGTCCTGTGTATAGATACGCCTCTTCCTCTTGTTACAAATCCCACAATCTCATCGCCTGGAATAGGTGCACAGCATTTAGAAAAACGTACTGCAACATCATCGACACCTTCTACAACAATGCCTCCCTTTATTTTTCCTTTTGCTTTTTGTAATCTCTCTTGACCTGCTTCCCCGATTGTCTGTAGGACTTCTTCATTAGAAACAACATGTGGATGATCTTTATTGTATAGTTCCTGCATTTTGTTGATAATCTGGCCCTCTTTCAGACCACCATGCCCAACTGCAGCACATACTGCCTCCCACTCCTTAAATCCATACTTTTCCATAATTGGGCGCATATACTCAGGCTTCATAAGCGCCTGCATATCATGTGACTTTGCTTTAAAGTAAGCTTGTAACATTTCCTTGCCCTTTATGATATTTTCTTCTTTATACTCATTTTTATACCACTGGCTAATCTTGCTCCTTGCCTGCGTACTCTTTACGATATTAAGCCAGTCTCTGCTTGGTCCTTTAGAATTTTGTGATGTCAAAATCTCAATACGATCACCGTTATTAATAACATAATCAATCGTGACCAGTTTTCCATTGACACGTGCCCCAATCATGCGATTACCAACAGCACTATGAATGCTGTAAGCAAAATCAATCGTATTAGAGCCAGCCGGAAGATTCTTTACATCTCCTGTTGGTGTAAAACAATATACACTGTCCGAAAATAAATCCAAATCACTCTTTAATATATTCATGAACTCTTTGTTATCAGACATATCCTTCTGCCACTCTAAAATCTGTCTGAGCCAACTGAGTTTCTCCTGCTCCTGTGCCTCGACACGTTTGCCATCTGAAGCTTCTTTATACTTCCAGTGTGCCGCAATACCAAATTCTGCAGTTTTATGCATCT
>CAZAAC010000004.1:0-90284 GCA_964483155.1 uncultured Lachnospiraceae bacterium
TATCATCTACATCTACTAATATTGTCTGAAAAATCTTTTTTTCCATAACTTTTCTCCAAAATACAAATCTAAAATATGACTTGCTTTAACGTTCCATTTATAGGATATCAAAGTAGTTTAACAAAACTTTTAACCCAAGTAACATCAGTATAATACCGCCTGCAATCCCTGCTTTATTCTTATACCTTACACCAAATGCATTCCCGGTTTTAACGCCAATAAACGAAAGAATAAAGGTTGTCACCCCGATACTGCTACAGGCAATAATCGTATTAATCAAGGCGCTGGCTTCCATTATGATTTGTAAAGGAACTAGTGCAAACGTGAGCCCTACAACCAGTGCATCTATACTCGTTGCCAGTGAAAGTAAAAACATTTCTTTGACTTTCAAAAATTCATCTTCTCTTTTACAAGCATTAGGCATAGCCTCTTTAATCATATGAATTCCAATGAGTTCCAATAGACAAAAAGCAATCCATGGTGCAATGGTATTGATATATGATTCAAACTGTATTCCCAGTATATATCCTAGAAATGGCATGAGCGCCTGAAATGTGCCAAACCACGCTCCTACAATCAGGCCTTTCTTGACTGTAATTTTTTTCATTGCCAGTCCCTTGCAAACAGATACTGCAAAGGCATCCATTGAAAGACCAATCGCCAATAATATTAGTGACAACAACTCCATATTTTAGTAATCCTCCGTATAAATCACCAAATTATCTTGATGATTTTTCCCCATTTTATGTCTTGCTTTTCGATTCTCTATCGTATCAAATATAATCGAAAAATCATAATCCTCTGGATATAACTGATTTGCAGGTACTTTAAGTTTCAAGCGCTTGTGATTCAATAACATTTTTTCCTTCTGTACCTGTACCATAACATCTCCGTTTTTATCAGCTACCTTGACTACAATACCAATCTTTCCGTTCGGCATAACGACTACGCTATCGCCTCTTTCAAATCCACCATCTTGCTCTGAACGAACTTTTACAACTTCCTGCTTTCTTACCGTTGGCGATGGAACCTTCTGTAGTCCACCATCATCCTCTTCTAATTTTAATTCTTGGATCAGTTGCACAGACTGTTCTCCATAAGCCTCCATTGCGGCCCTTTTTAACATCTCATTTGGGAGTCCCAGACACTTTGCAATATATAAAGCACAGCTCTCTCCTGCTTCCCCAATTTCTAATCGATACTGCGGTTTTAGGCTTATACGGTCAAATGCCATTCTGGCATTTACGATTTCTTCATAGTTCCCAGCGTATTCCTTTACCTCAGGATAGTGTGTCGTCACTAAAAAGAGTGCCCCACTCAGCCGAAGCTTTTCTAGAATAGCAATCGCAATCCCCATACCTTCTGTCGGGTCTGTCCCCGATCCTAGCTCATCTAATATTACCAGACTTTCCTCGTTAACGCGCTTCAAAATCTCAATTATATTCTCAATATGTGCAGAAAAAGTGGAGAGATTATCTGCAATGTTCTGTCCATCTCCAATATCACATAGAATTTGCGCATTTATGGCAATATCTGCAGCTTTACAGGGAATGTGAAGACCAGCACAAGCCATGGCGCTTAATAGTGCAACCGTTTTAATCGCAACTGTTTTACCACCTGTATTTGGTCCCGTGATAATAATTCCCCGGATTCCATTTCCTATTTCAAAATCAAGCCGAACACACTCTGCTGCATTGAGCATCGGATGTCGTGCGGCCACAAGCCGTATTTGACGCTCTGTATTGATTTGGGGCTCTATTGCCTGCATTTCTGCGCTCATTTTACCCTTAGCAAAAATGAAATCCAGTAAAATAACCACTCGTATGTTTTCTTTCAATACAGCCTCTTCTTCTGCTATACTATTCATGATAGCATAAAGAATCCGCCTTTCTTCATTATCTTCTTCTAGTTTATATAGTTCATAATCCTCACGCAATTGTGTGATTGCCTGTGGTTCAATAAAAAGTGTGGCACCTGTTGATGACTTTTCCACAATTGTACCAGGCACCCTGCTACGATACTCTTTTTTAATCGGGAGACAGATTCGTCCATTTCGATTTACAATAAATGACTCTGATGAATACGCCTGATTCGTGCGCAAAATCCGTTCAGCCTTTTCCTTCATTCTATCTTCTAAAAGTTGTAACTGTCTTCGAATGTTTCTTAATGCTACAGATGCGTAGTCATCTATTTTGCCATTGCGAATTGAGCGTTCAATTTCTTCTCTCAGATTACCAAGGTTTAAGAGATTTTCACTATAAAAAGCCAATCCTATCTGCTTGTCACGGCCTCTTTCCAGATATGATTTCAAGCGACCAATAGCAACGAGGAACATGCCTATCTGCTCCATTTCCTCTGGTAATAGTAATTCCCCTTTTACTGCTTTTATAATAAATTCTTCAATATTTTCCATCAAAGGAATTGGTGGCATTCCTATATCGTCAATCAGCTGTCTTGCCTGTGTTGTATCACGTAAATACTTTTTAACCTCTGCCTCATTGATGCAAGGTCGCAAATCACTTACAGATTGTTTTGCTTGTCTGGTAATTGCAAATGTACTAAGTTGTTCTAGTATCTGATTAAATTCTAATATCAACAATGATCGATCCATTTTTATATTTCCTCCATTATATGTGTTAATCGCAATATAAAAGGAAAACAAAAAACCTATGAAGCATCCATAATACATATGCTACATAGGTTACTATCCATGTGCGCATTTATTATGGTACTAAGGTACAGCAAACAATTGTCTGCACTTTGCAGACCAACGATTGGTACCTATTCATAAATTAATTATTCTCCACGATAAATACAATTAACAAAAAATGACCTCTCTTATGTGAAATTAAATTTAGTATACTGGGATTTGAATAACCTGTCAACTTTTTCTTTTGCTCATCCCGCTACCTTTACCTACATTTACCTATTCATTTTTTTCTTCCCAAAAATATCATTTAAAAAACGGAACTTATTTCACTCTTGCTAAAAGCAATGACAACGTATATCATATGTTTAAATACTGTATGAATTGTAGCATGGTATTATGTTCCCTTACAGGAGGTAGAAATTATGAATATTTTAAGAAGAAAGAAACTCCCTAAAACATTTATTACATTTGCTTTTATGGCAATGACTCTTATTCTGTTAATTGGACTAGTATTATCATCTGCAATTATGAGCCGTTATAAAATTGGTGGAAATCTTTACGAAGAAATTATTCTTTCTGATAATCTGACTGCTGATATCCTTCCACCACCGGAATATATAGTTGAATCCTATTCGGTTGCCTTGGAGTATATTAATGAATTCAATGCAGACCGACGTGAAGATCTATATTTACAGTTCCAAAAGCTTGAAAAAAATTATTATTTGCGACACAATTATTGGGAAGAGAATCTTCCTAATTATGGTAATCTAAAAAAGATATTTCTCGAAGATTCCTATTATTTTGCAAATGAATTTTATGACATCTTTTATAAACAAGTAGTTCCAGCTGTAACTGCCGGCGATAGAGAATCAATATATAAAGCACAAATGACCTTAAGAAAAAGCTACTACCAACACAGATACTTTGTTGATGAAAGTATTATTTTAAGCAAGCAATGGCGTCAGGAAATTTATAATAAATCAGACAAACTGGCTGACAATAATAATTTGTTAATGTCTCTATTAATTTTGATTATACTATGTTTAGGTCTCCCTATTGGACTCTTTATTTTTCGCTCAGAAAAAGCGCTATTAGAAATGGCTTACTATGATGGCCTTACTGGGTTGCCAAATCGAAAACAGTTCATTGATAATTTGGAGCTTCTCATAATGACACCTAATGTAGATCGATTTGCCGTAGTTTTCTTTGACTTAGATGGATTTAAAAGTGTTAATGATACTTTAGGGCATGCAGCTGGCGATACTCTGCTGCGCGAAGTAACTACCAGACTCTTGAAAATCAAACGCCCTGACGATATGCTGGGACGTTTTAGTGGCGATGAATTTGCTTTACTGCTTACCAATAGTACAAGTGAACAAGACACTCTCGCATATATTGGCTCTTTTCAAAAAACTGTTGTGGAATTAAATGCGATAAAAAACAAACCCATCTCACTGAGTGCAAGTTTTGGTGTCGCATTTTATCCAGAGGATGGAACTACCTCTTCAGACCTTCTGAAACATGCTGACAAGGCAATGTATAGGATAAAAAAAGCAGGTGGAAATGGAATTCAGTTATTTCATGCACCCTAAGCCATAAACTATTAAAAATACTCTTTCCACGAAAAAGCAGGCGTTACTTAGTACATGTAGCGCCTGCTTTCTTATAAAATCATATTTTCTTAATCTAACGTAAATTTCTGTACAATTTCTGTCAGCTGTGCCACGCATTCAAGACTTTCTGAAACCAAATCATAGGTTTCACTTGTTTTTCCAACCATATCCGTTGTTTTACCGGCAATATCAGTTACTCCTACAGTTGATTCTCCAACCGTCGCATTAATTCCTGCAAGGGCATCAACAATCTGGCTGATGGATTCTGTCAGGTTATTAATGGATTCATAGATATCATTCATACTATTCTTGAACTGATCCGCATCTTGATTATATTGCTCTCCCACTTGCATGAAATCATTATAATCATTAAGAACTGTTTTTTCAAGAAATTCTGTTGACTCCTCTAAGCACTCTGCCATATTATTTACTGCAGAATTAACATCTCCCACGATAAGATTAATATCAGCCACTGCTTTAGATGTCTGCACGGCTAAGTTCCCAATCTCCGTTGCTACTACAGCAAAGCCTCTTCCTGCTTCTCCTGCACGTGCTGCTTCAATGCTTGCATTCAATGCCAACAAACTGGTTTGAGACGAAATTGCCATAATTGCTTCTGTCAATTCATTGATTCTCGCCACTGCTTTAGAGCCTTCGATTGCATTGTCGGATTTCGTCTTTACTGATTCATATGTACTCTTTGTACGGTTGCTTGCCCCTATCGTCGTATCCCTAAGTGAATTTGCCCTGTTCATGACTTCCTTAGACATTTTTGCACCTTCGATTGAAAGCTGTCCAATGTCAGCTGCTCCCGTTTTCATATATCCAATATTGCTGAAGATCGTTTCTGTCGTTGCTGTCGTCTCCTGCATCCCTGCTGCCAATTCTTCCGTTGTTGCAGAGTTGTCCGTACACATACTATTTACGACATTTGTTACGCTCTGCAGTGCATTCACATTATTTTCAATTTTCTTGCCAGCTTCATCTATGCTTTTTACAATATCACGAAGATTCACACGCATCATACGAATGGCACGGCCCATAGCACCGATTTCATCTCTTTTTTTACTTATTTTTTCCATAATCGGATTGGCTATAAAATTAAACTTCGAAGTATCCATGATAATACCCGTTAATTGCTTTATAGGCTTTGCAATAACCACGCTGAGTAGATAGCCCAATACAGAGCAAAGGAGCATGACTGCAATACCTGCAAAAATTGCAAAATTTGTAATGTGACTGATCGGTGCCATTACATCAGCCTTCTCTGCTGTTACAACAAGCAACAGATTTTCATTTGTAACTGCATAGCCGGCATACTTTGTAATACCCTCATATTCATATTCCACTACAGCATCTTCTGGTATCCTTCCCGCATTCAGTTCATTTACAATTTCTGTTACAAAAGGAATATCTAAGACAATACCAATCTTTTCACTTACTGGATGATATAATAAACTCATATTTCTATCCACCAGATAGGCATAAGAAGAATCTATTCCCTCAACCTTAACAGGTGAAAGTGTTTCTGCATAGAGTTCTGCTGTACCCTCAACACCCTCTGTGCTATTATTTAAAATAGTCCTCTGATCGGCCGCCATGTTATACATATAATTTTTTGTTACTTCTCCCAACTCAGACTCAACTCGCGGAATAATTAAAAGTAAACAGCTTGCAACAGCAATAATAACTGAGCCAATTGCAACCAGCGTTATTTTAGCGGAAACCGAGCTTAAAAAATTAATCTTATTGCTTTCCATTTCATTATCATTCTTTTTTCCCATATACATTTCTCCTCATTTTGTGCTTTATTATCACCTTCTAAAAAATCATTTCTTATCCTCTTTTTATTTGTTTTTGTATATACAATATTACTATTTTTTTTATCAATTCTGTCAATATCTAATGTCATCTCTTTTAAATTCTGTTTATTCGGTAAATTATGGGCATAATCCAAATTTTTCCTACATGATAAATTTCATGAAAATGAATTCTCATACCTCTAGCGCCGAATCGTAAAACAACAGTCCTTTGTTCGAAATACTTATATTACCGTCTACACAATCAAGAATCGTCACTCCGCAGTTTTTTTGAAGATTTCCTTTCCAGAATTCACCTATATGCAGCTTTTCAATATAACAAATAAGGCTACATATGAGTCCCCCGTGCGTAGTTACAAGAATACTCTCATGTTTACTCTCCGCAGGAATAATGACTTCTTCTAAAAACTGTCTACATCTTTTGGATAGTCCGTCAAAACTTTCGCCACCTTCAGCAGGAATATATTGCTCTGGTGAACAAATGAAACTATAGATTGGTTCTAGCTTGCTTTCAATAGCCTCAATAATCCCTATACCTTCACCACTGCCAAATGCCATTTCCAGCAAACGATTATCTTCACAAATTTGAATTTCTCTTCCTTCTAAAATAATCTGCGCCGTTTCTTTTGCCCTGCACAATGGACTCGTATATGCGATATCAAAAGAAATGTCTTTCATTCCATCCCGCGTCAGACGTGCCATCTCTCTTCCATACTCGTTAAGTGGAATATCTACCTGTCCTTGCAGACGTTTCTCTTTATTCCACATAGTTTCTCCATGTCTTACAAAATATACTTTCATCTTAATACTTCTTTCTGATTCTGCTAATTGTTTGATTGCTTCCACCTAATACTATATCATTTTAGATGTTTTTACAATGTTAACGCGCATGACTGCTCTTTCACTCACTTAATTCTACATGATTTCTAAATAACTCCCTAAATAGCTAAACCTTTCACTCATTTCATCTAACTCACAGATTAGCTGCGTAAATCTTTTAGAATAGACAGATGTCTCTAAGTCAAAATAAAACATAAATTCAAAATCCCTATCTGGTAATGGACGGCTCTCTAGCTTAACCAGGTTAATACCCAATGCATAAAACCTTGATAATACCTTATACAGTGAGCCTGGTTTATGTCCAATTGTCATCATGATACTTGTTTTATCTGCACCTGCATATATTTCCATTTTCTTTGATATACAAATAAAACGTGTATAGTTATTGTCTGTATTTTGAATAGATTCGTCTAATGACTGCAATCCATATAAACGTGCACAATCAATTGAAGCAATCGCTGCAATATCAGTACGGTCAGATTCAGATACAAGTTTTGCCGCACTAGCCGTATTTTCACAAACTGTCACCTTTACGTTTTTTAATTCCTTGATATAATTAGAGCATTGTCCAAATCCCTGCTCATGGGAAAATATCTCTTTTATATCTTCTAGTTTTGTGCCCGGCTTTACCAGAAGACTATGATCAATCTTCAGTCTAATACTACGCACGATACAAAAATGGTACTTCATCATAAGGTCATAAATCGCGTTAACAGACCCTGCTGTACTATTTTCAACTGGCAATATACCATATTTACACAATCCTTTATCAATTGCCGAAAATACACCCTCAAAATTATTGAAATACATAATATTAGGAATCTCAAATATTTTTTCACATGCCTGCTGTGAAAATGCGCCTTCTACTCCTGGACAGGCTACTACTGCATAGGGCGGAAATACTTTATCTGTATTTTCGATAGCGTTTGTTATTTTTTCCATCAGTGCAGTCGATGGATTCATTAAGCTCTGCTCATAGGTACGACTAATATCAAAAAGAAATGAATACAGCATATAGACATAAGAGCGTAACGATTCCTCTGTATTTTCCATAATATACTTTAGCTTCTCTTGCATAATCTCATTATCATAGGCCAACAGTTCATTGTCTTTCTTATACTCTGCCACGTCTCCACATTTTTTCATTCTTTCACTAATCAATTGAATTAGTTCATTATCTAGTTGGTTAATTTCATTTCTCATACTCGTAATATCCTTCATCTTCTTTTCCTCCTCGTATTTTCATTACTTTTTTCAAACTTTTTTTGTATTTGGGCTTACTTTTCCTTTAACACTTCACTTATTTTAAAAATCTTATCTGCCAATACCTTAAACTGTTCTGGCGTCAGTGACTGCGCTCCATCGCACAAAGCCTTTGCCGGATTATTATGTACCTCTATCATAAGTCCATCTGCTCCCGCCGCAACAGCTGCAAGCGCCATTGGTGGAACCATTCTGGCAATACCAGTTGCATGACTTGGATCGACAACAATAGGAAGATGTGTCAATTCACGCAATGCAGGTATTGCTGATAAATCTAGTGTATTTCTGGTATATGTTTCAAATGTCCTGATACCACGTTCACATAATATTACCTCTTCATTACCGCCTGCCATTATATACTCAGCACTCATCAATAATTCTTTTAGCGTATTAGCAAGACCACGCTTTAACAAAATAGGTTTCCTGATTTTCCCGAGTTCTTTCAGCATTTCATGATTCTGCATATTGCGCGCACCTATTTGAATAATATCAACCTCCTCGAACTTCGGAAGATGATTCACATTCATCAGTTCCGTAATAATTGGCATCCCTGTTTTTTTCTTGGCTTCGAGCAACAACTCCAAGCCCTCAGCACGAAGTCCTTGGAAATCGTATGGCGAGGTTCTCGGTTTATATGCTCCTCCACGCAAAATTGTAGCTCCTGCAGCTTGCACTTCTTCTGCCACCTGGCATATTTGTTCTGATGACTCGATGGAACAAGGGCCTGCTATGATTTGAAAATTTCCTTTTCCAAGTTTAAAATTTCCAACTGAAATGATTGTATCTTCAGGATGAAATTTTCTGTTTGCACTTTTAAATGGATCACTAACCTGTTTTACATTATCTACAATATCCAGGCTCTCAAGTAACTCCACATCAATTTTTCCAGTATCACCAATCAATCCTAATACCGAACAAAATTCACCCTCCGAAATATGTACGGATAACCCCTGCTCCTCAAGCCAAACTTTTAAATGGTCCTTTTGTTTTTCATCCACATCTTGTTTTAATACAACAATCATAGTAATCCTCCTTTTTCAAGAAAATAAAAATACCTCGCAGTGATTTCACTGCGAGGCTCAATGTTTTCAATGATTATTTCAATTCATTGTACATATGAAACATTTTCGGCAGCACAAATCACTTTTTTGCTTAAACCTATAAAGCCAAAAAAGTAAAAGAAAAAATATGCTGTTGAAAATAGGAATAGTTTCATTATCTTTCCTCCGAATTGTTTGTGTAATTTTATCATTACTACTTATATCTGTCAATACAATTCCAAATATTTTTTTATATTTACATTTTTCTATATTATTATAGCGATATTTGTACTCACCTGTTATAACCGTTTCATTTTCTCTATTACCGCACAATGCGATAGTAAGTCTTAGCAGTCAGCATATAACTGATTCCATAAAATACCGCAAAAACAACTGTTGTAATGCCTGCACAGGATATAATCAATTTCTCATCATAGATATGTAATGCGCTCAACATGTTGATTACCATATTAAGTCCTACAGCAGTATGCAAAATGGCTCCAATCAATGGTAAAAAGAACACCGTTCTGATCTGCTTGTTAATCGTGGCACGTATTTCTATATCACTTAATCCCACCTGCTTCATAATTGCAAATTTCTGCTTGTCCTCGAGTCCTTCTGCTATTTGCTTATAATACATAATCAATACCAGACACAATGTAAAAACAATGGCAAAGAAGATTCCTAAAAATAGAAGTCCTCCGTTCATGGAAGCCGCGCGATACGCATAATCAAAAATATTGTCATTGGCATAATGTGTCGGAATAGCAGTTCCAAAAGAACCCAGTTTATCTACAAATTGCTCAATATCAGTTTTTTCACCATTTACATTAAATTTCACTGTATAGATTCCGTCACTGCTTCCCCCATATAGTGAAACAATTTCTTTGATTTTTTCTTCTTCTGGCATAATCACATAATAGAAATGATTAGGATAGTTCTTTTTCTCTTTTGCCTCACAATTAAGTGCCTGTAATTCCTTTTTTACTTTATACTCTTTGTCATCAAATATGATTGTTGATAATCCATAATCAATAAAGGTTGAAAATACGATTACTTCCTCATCACCTAATTTCACATCGGTTCCTTCGATACGATTATAGTCTTCCAAGGTCAGCATACGTATAATATAATCATTATCTGTATAATCTTTTTTGATACCATCGTCTGCTGTTTCATCAAAAAATCGGAAAATATTCTCCTCCCGCAACGCTGTGAAATCACGGTGTACATATTCCACCCTGTCAGTTATGTCAACCATTTCATTCTTTGCAATTTGCTCTGCTCCCTTAATAAAACCTCTTTCAGTCGATTCCTTATTCACAAAATCGTATCTCACGTCATACGGATAATTGTACCGATTTGCAGCCTCCTGCCCGAGTGGTAACGACAGTGTACAAATTAAGGTTATCATTATCATTGTACCAAAGATACATATGTTTACAAGGCTAGCTGCATTTTGCTTCATACGATAAAGCATGCCTGATATTGTAATATAATTTTCCTTACGATAATAAACCTTCACCCTTTTACGCATTCTCTGCAAAAACGAAATACTGCCAGATGTAAACATATAATAGGTTCCGATTACAACCAGAAATACCGCAAGGAAAAAAGAGTAAAAAATTAATCCATCTTCCAATTTGCTAATAAGCGCAATCGTATATCCACAACCAAGAAAAAGAATACCTAGGCAAGTTGTGACCCAAAGTTTCTTAACTGCCTTCTCTCCCTTACTAGATGAATAAAGAAGCTCAACCGGGTTCGCCATAGATACCTGTAGCAGATTGACCAGTAAATTAGCACCCGATAATATTCCAAAATATACAATTGTCATTACAAAGGTAGCAACTGTCACCGTATAATCTATGGTAATCGGCAGTCCAGATATCCGAAGTAATACGACAAAGGAAAGTTTTGAAAATACAATTGCCATAACCCATCCTGCACAAAGAGACATTATATAAATGATTACTGTTTCAAATCCCATCATCATTCCTATATGTTTTTTTTCTAAACCAAGAATGCTATAGAGTCCAAACTCTTTTTTACGCCGCTTCATCAAAATATTGTTTGTATAGAATAAAAAAGGTGCTATTATAATCCCTAGCAATACTTCACCCACCTTCATCAGCATTGTAACATAGTCTGCATAAGGCAAATTTTTCATCATCTCATTTCTGGCAATTGAATCAAAAATAAAAAGAACACATACCATAAAAGACATAGTCAGCATATATGGTGCATAAATAATCAAATTTTTTTTAATACCGCTAAATGCTAATCGCGGTAGTAGATAGGCTTTATTCTTACTCATTTTAGTCTCCTCCTATGATACCTTCCCGCCATTTTTCTTATATACAGAACCATACTGCTGGTCTGCATTACAACCCTGCAATACGCTAAGCGTTTCAGATATTTTATGATACATCATATCCTCTGTTGCATCACCTCTGTATATCTGATGGAACAAAGATCCATCTTTAATAAATAGCACTCTGCCTGCACCTTTTGCGGCCTGAATACTATGTGTAACCATAATAATCGTCTGCCCTGTCTGGTTAATATCAAAAAAAATGTGGAGCAGCTGTGCCGCCGCTTTTGAGTCAAGTGCACCTGTTGGTTCATCTGCCAATATCAGTTTTGGATAAGTGATTAGTGCTCTGGCTGCTGCCGCCCTTTGCTTCTGTCCTCCTGAAACTTCATATGGATACTTTGATAATATATCTACGATTCCAAGTTTCTGGGCGATAGGCTGTAGACGTTCTAGCATCAATTCATATTCCATACCTTGTAAGACAAGTGGCAAGAATATATTGTCCTGTAATGAAAAAGTATCTAACAAATTGAAGTCCTGAAATACAAATCCAAGATTATCTCTTCTAAAGGAACATAATTCTTTTTCTTTAATATTTGAAAAAGGTTTCCCTTCTAGCAATATTTCACCCTCTGTTGGTTTATCTAGTGATGCCAAAAGATTTAAGAGTGTTGTCTTTCCTGACCCAGACTCACCCATAATTGCAACATACTCACCACTTTCTACTGAGAAGTTCACATCTGTCAGGGCCTGTATCTGATTACCTCCAAATCTAGTTGTATATACTTTTTTCAAATTTTTAACTTGTAAAATCTCCATTACTTTTTCCTCCGACATTATATTTTACTAATTGAATATAACAAAAAAAGAAATGTTTTCCTATTGACTTGCCTTACATTTCTTTTCCTTTTTCTTTCATTTTTGTAAGATTATATTCTTAAATACAGATTATGAACTTCGTTCCCTTTCCTACCGCTGATACCACTTCGATTCTATATCCCAGCTTATCCGCTATCTGCTTACAAAGATACAGGCCAATCCCAGTCGATTTTTTATCCATACGCCCATTATAACCAGTGAAGCCTTTCTCAAATATTCTTGGTAAATCTTCCTGACTGATACCAATCCCTGTGTCCTCTATAACTAACATAAGACTATCTTGTTTCTCCACACATTTTTCAGTCCGAGACAAATAAATTCTGATTCCACCTTCTCTTGTATACTTAATACTGTTTGAAAGTGCTTGTTCAATAATAAAGGTGAGCCATTTATCATCTGTGACCACTTTTACAGAGAACTCTTCCAACGCAAGAGACAATTTCTTACTCGAGAAATTGATTGCATATTTTTTTAACGCCTGCTTCACAATAATTCCCAAATCACATTCTTCCAATAACAAATCAGAAGACATGCTCCCCAAGCGAATAAAATGCAATGCCATCTCAGCATACTGCTCAACACGAAAAAGTTCTTGTTCCAGAATCAATCTGCTTTGAGTCCCTTCTTCCCCTTGTAATATGAGGCGCATTGCTGCAATAGGAGTTTTAATCTGATGTACCCATATAGTATAGTAATCATTTAATTCTGTTGTATTCTGCCTTGTCTCTGAAAGAATCAGAAACCTTTTATCATCTAAAAACTTCAATAATTCCTGATATGCTTCCTCTAGCGTACTGCTTTTTTCTGGTAGCGCCGATAAATGAGTGTCCAGATTTAGTAGTACTTCATATAACTGCTTTCTTTTTTTTATATATCCAAGATAATCAACTGTCCCAATACATAAAAACAGAAAAATGAAAATAACATCTGCATATAGCAATGCCCCTGATACTTCCCGAAAGACAACACAGACTGCTAACTGCGTGAAGATTAGTAAAAGTACCAGGGCTATTATTTTAGCCCTGTCCTTAAGATAGTAACCTGTTAATTGTAATATTTTCTGTTCTTTCATGAAATCTCTCCATAAATCAGTCTGTCTATCCCAGCATATAGCCAATTCCCTTTTTTGTTACGATAAACTCCACAGCACCAACTTCTTCTAATTTTTTACGAATCCTGGTTACATTAACTGATAATGTATTATCATCTACAAAGCATTCACTATCCCATAAATGTTTCATCATTTCTTCACGTGTTACAATTTTTCCCCTATTCTCAAATAACTGCTGCATAATTCGAAATTCATTTTTTGTCAAATCAACTTTTTCTCCGTTTACTTGCATAGAAGAATCTGCAAAATTTATAATCACCCCTTTATGTTCAAGCAACGGTACCGTCTGACCAAACGAATAGGTACGGCGAATCAGCGCCTGTACTTTTGCAGCCAGAACATCAAGGTCAAATGGCTTTGTGATAAAATCATCTGCTCCCATATTCATTGCCATAACCGCATTCATTTTATCTCCTGCTGAAGACACAAATACGATTGGTACTTGAGAAACTCTTCGCATTTCAGTGCACCAGTAAAATCCGTTATAGAATGGAAGCGAAATATCCATCAATACAAGTTGCGGCTCAAAACGTACAAACAATGCCATTACTTCGTGAAAATCTGTCACAGCTTCTACTTCATAGTCCCACTTTATAAGATTTTTCATCATTTCTTTACAGATGATATCATCGTCTTCTACAACCAATATCCGATACATAGTCTTACCTTCTTCCAGAATATTCTTATTTCACATTGTATCAAATATCACCTATAATCACAATGTCTTTACCGTCTATAAAAATTTTTTGTTGTACAAATAATAGGCTATCAAATATCCAAATGTCTGCAGCGCCATCGCCTCACATAGAATTGTAGCTATCATCTCATTTTTAATGATGATTAATACAAGCAGGACTATATATTCAATAATTAATGTAACATAAAACATCATGTTGCCACTTTTTATGGAAATCAATATCATACGTTCCTCATTTTGCAGAAGTGTGTATCGTTTCATTTTTTCTTCATTTTTCATTAATCTTATAAATTGTATCATTTTTAAAATAGAAACAACAGCCAGACCCGTTCCCATTCCGACCATAATAGAGTCCTGATCTCTTAGATATCCCGCAGATAGTAAAATAATACCTGCACATGTTAATAATATTGAATAGATTATTTTCTTTTTTATTATTTTCATTTATTCATTCTCCTTTTCATTTTCAAATATAAATAATTCTTCTATTGTTGTTTGAAAAAAAACAGCTAGCCTATGGGCCAAGGGCAGTGAAGCGATATACTTCCCGTTTTCCAAGGAAATAATTGTTTGTCGTGTAACAAATACTTCATTTGCCAGTTCTTCTTGTGTGATTTTCATCTTTTTTCTATATGATTCAATTCTGTTTTCTATTTTGCTTTCCAATTGATACCCTCCTTTGCTTAAAAATGTTTTTGTAATGTTAACTTTACATTTTTAGTATAGTCTGCTTTACACTTTATGTCAAGTATATTTTACATTTTTACAAAAAATCTACAACAAAAAACAACCACCGTTCAAAGGTGGCTGTTCAAAGATGGCTGTCACAATTCTTTTTTTACATATCAAGCGCTGCATATGCAGCTGCTGTCGCATGAATAACTGTTGCATCAAACAGAGGAATATCTGTATCTGACTGCTTAACTAGCAACCCTATTTCTGTACATCCTAAAATTATACCTTCTGCACCTTGCTCTACTAATTCATCTATTATTCTAATATATTCTCTTTTAGAGTCTTCTTTAATAATCCCTTTACACAGTTCGTCAAAAATAATATTGTTGACCACTTCAATTCCTTCAGTATCAGGGATCATAACCTCAAAACCTCTCCTGATTAATCTCTCTTTATAAAAGTCTTGCTCCATGGTATATTTTGTACCCAGCAAAGCCACCTTCTTAATTTTTCTTTTTTCAACCTCATCCGCAATTGCTTCTGCAATATGAATAATTGGTATTGAAACACCGGCCTGTATTTCATTTATCAGTTTATGCATTGTATTCGTGCAGATCAAAATGAAATCAGCACCTCCTTTTTGTAAATTAATCGCTGCCTGCGAAAGGATTTCAGCATTTTTGTTCCAATCGCCATTTCTCATATTTTCTTCTAATTCATAAAAGTCTACACTATACAGAAGACATTTAGCTGAATGAAATCCTCCTAAATGCTCCTTCATAAATTCATTTAGTAACTGATAATAAGTAACTGTACTTTCCCAACTCATTCCGCCTATTAATCCAATTGTTTTCATTTTCATTCTCCTTTATTAAAATTTAGTTCTTATAAGCTATAATACTTATTATTCTATTTTATTACTTCGCGATAAGCAATCCATTTTGAAAGATTAAAGGTTCTGATTCCCATTTCTTTTCCTGCAATCTTTATGTCCGCCAAATACATGTCTTTGTCCCGCAAATAATAGTTTTCTGTATCAGTTTCCTCTTCCGAAATTTTAAAATCAAACGGGATAATAATCGGTGCTGCATCTGCAGATAATTGATAAAGGTAATTCCTGTCAGCTTTTGTAATATGATCCATCGCAGCGGTAACATTGTACTTTGCAATCCAATAATCCTGGTGACTGACCGACAAACCCATATAAGATACTGATACAGCTATCATACAAAATCGGAATAATGAAAAATCATTTTTAAATATATAGATGACTATTCCGGTCAATAGTATTGCTAATACCAACAAACTCCATAATACGAGCACTCTCGTGAATGTCAGCTGATAAACACTTACATACAAAAACATGCGGTAGGCAGAGGAAATGATCATAATAAATGTACAGCCACATATGACTGTCAGTATTACCTTTAATACTTTATTATCTTGAAAATAGTGCAGACAAATCAACACCATAACCAAATTCAGCAAACACACAAACAATAGTTGAAAATAACCGCTTCTCGCATATTCTGCATAAGAATATCCCTTTGGTAATTGTAATCCACCAATAAAAAGATAGAAAATCTGAACTGCACAAAAGATTAAATAAACTGCTGTCAGAATCGATGTAAAGGTAATCGCTACGATAGGCTCTGCTGTCCTTTTCTCTTTTACTTCTTCGCTTAAATCCTTACTGATAACAGAACATAAAAATGAATATGCTGCAAAAAATGCAAAAATAGTGAGGAAAATGACACCAAATACATCCTCGTCAATCAATTCCAGCATCTCAAATATCTTTACAAATATATTATTAAATACAATATCTGCCTGTGTAAGTAATCCTATGACAATCATTAACAGTGGGACTGCAATCATTAATCCGTATACTACATATCTACCCTTCGAATTTTCTTTCTTACTCCTCGTCTTAAAAAAATAATTTAAGTGCATAAATGGTTGGAAAATATGTGCAACCGAAGCCATTGCTGTATAGGTAACTGTTCCTAAATACTTAGAAAAATCCCATTTCCTGTCATCATATACCTGGTGTACCATAAAACTACAGATTAATAATACAATTCCCATAAAATTAAATATTTGAATTGGTAGGCTATCCGTACAGAATGTGGATATTCCTAACAATAAAGAGCTTCCCATATAGAACCATGCATCTTTTTTCAGCGAAATCTCCAACTTTTTTATACAAAATACAAAATAGAAGTAGACGCCTCCTACAAACAGCGGGAAGGTAATCCCTACGAGATTCTGATACAGACAAAATGTATAAAATACAGCAAATACTAGCGTTGCCAGTCCAATTGTTCCAAAATGCTCCTTAACCTTTTCTACTCTGCTTTTGTTCTCCATCACTACTACCATAACAGGTGCAGTTTTCTTTTCTTCTTTTACTTCTTCTTTTGCTTCTTCTGTGCAAATTTGTTCTGACATAGTTTCTGGTCTCCTTACTATTCTCTTCTTTTATTTTATGATTTTACTATTTTATATCTAGTGCGTGTTTTTTTCCTCAAGTTCATATTCCAAAATGTCACCTGGCTGACAGTCAAGTGCTTTACAAATTGCTTCCAGCGTTGAAAAACGCATTGCCTTGGCCTTATTATTTTTTAGGATAGATAAGTTTGCCATTGTAATATCTACCTTCTCTGCTAATTCCGTCAATCCCATTTTTCTTTTTGCCATAACGACATCCAGATTTATTATAATTGCCATATCTACATGCCTCCTATATCGTCAGATCATTTTCAAGCTTGTATGTGACAGCCTTATCAAATACCTGTGATAACACCTTACTGAAAACTCCTGCGACAAAAAATACCAAAATCACCACCATGATTGCTGGGGTAATGTAAAAAAGTAGCCGCACTGCTGAAACTGCCATAATTGCAAAACTATAATTCCCCATTTTTCGCAAGCTATCTACATTTTTTACAAGGAAGCAATCGTCATCTAGAACCGTCCTAAATATTTTTCGCAATTCATTAATCAACATCACTGCAAGGATACCATCCATAAAATACAATATAACCGCCTGCCAATAAAACCGTTCAAATTTATCATAATATGGAGCAATCGCAGCAATTAGCAATGGTAGTGTAATACAAGTCACTATTCCGCCATAAAACATAATATCTAACATTAATTTTGTTATCTTTGCTAAATTATCCTGTTTCTCATTATCTCTCTTCATTCTGTCGCCTCCACCAATATCTTATAAAATAATACATCAAGATACACTCACTGCTAACTGTTGTAAACGTTCTTAACGATTCCTATTATAGCACTGGATAAATTGAAAAGCAATATAAATTTATCGTTTTTCGATATATTTATGTTTTTTATCAATAAACAAGAAGTGTCGCATTTCGATTTGCAATCGATTTGCAATTAAGGGAGAAGGCAAGATCATGTAAAAAGACTGGCATCAAATTGCCAGTCCTTTTTGTAAACTTATTCTCCCGGATTTTTATTATTAAAGATTTGCACTTATAAGTAAAATCAGAAATTTAAAAGAATAATACTATTAAAATCACAAACATCGTTAATAAAGCTGCTGGAAAAACAACCTGGATCGGAGGTACAAAACCAGCTTTCTTCCCTTGCCTTTTTCTCTTCACACTTATCATTCCAAGTCCAAACGTAATACAAAATATTATAAAAATAATACCCTCTACAAGTATCGTAGGTTCACTGGATATAATACCCATTGTCACATATGCTATCGCCATTATAGAGAAAAAAATAGTAAGTCCCCGAAGTAACTTCATCCATCTACTCTGCATTTCGTACAAAGAATGTTCATCCGTGTAGATCTTTGTTTCGCTCTCATCCATATTTTCTACATACAGCTTTCTAAAATAATGCCAGCCATTATAAGTAGAATTAATAAATTGCCACCCCTGCTCTTCAAATGATTCACGATACTGCACGGGGTCATCTATCTTAGGATTATAATCAAGCTGATAAATGTATCTCACATTTTCATCAAGATAAAATTTGGAATGGAAACAGCCTCCCTTTTTCAATTGTATTCCTTTTTTTGAATTTTCATCTAGGTCGTACTCCTCTTTTTCATATTCCCATGGTGCATATATTTTATAACTCGTAATTGTTTTTCTCATTTATATCTTCATTCCTTTCACTATAATGTCCGAACCTTTAATCAATCTCTTTAATCTGATAATTTCTTCCTCTAAAACTATTTTTCCCAATGATGTTAATTCATATAGGCGCTTTCTCTTATCTGCCAGATTACTACTAGAAGTCTCTGTGATCCAACCCTTCTTTAACATATTGACGATTGCACCATACATAGTTCCTGAACCTATCTTTACCGTATTCTCCGACAATTTTTCAGTATCCTGCATAATGCCATATCCATGATTTGGATTTTGATATAGGCAAAGCAAAATATAGTAATAGCTTTCCGTAAGTGGCTCATTTTTTAACGGCATATAGTATTCCTCCCTCTTTTATTTTGACCTCATACTATTATAATCATATGGTAGTATGTATCATCACGCGATATGTCATATTTCGATATGTCGCTTGACGACTTAATTGTTTTTTATATCGTATCACGATATATATCATCTGTCAACTTTTTATCAAAAAAAATAAAGCTCTGCTACCAACTTTATGATAACAGAGCTTTAATCAATACATTTTGTTAAGAAAGTTCCTCGAAAACTCCTCTAATAGCCACTTTCCTCTCTATGAATACATCCACTATAGCAGGGTCAAATGCCTTGCCTTTTTGTTCAATGACATATGCCTCTGCATCTTCGACTGGCCAAGCCTTTTTATAGACACGTTCACTGCAAAGTGCATCATAAACATCTGCCACTGATGTAATCTTTGCAAAAATGTGAATCTCATCACCTTTTAGACAAGCTGGATAACCAGTACCATCATATCTCTCATGATGTTGTAAAGATGTAAGCGCAGCTAAAGAAAAAATTTCATTGTCTGAATTTTTTAATATCTCATACCCAATTCGTGAATGCTCTTTTACAGTTTGAAATTCTTCTTTTGTAAGTTTGGCTGGCTTATTCAATATTTCTTCTGGAATTCCTATTTTCCCGATATCATGCATTGGAGAAATCATAACCAAATTACAGATTTCCTCTTCGCACAACCCACAGCCTTCTCCTAAAATACGTGAAATCTGTGCCACACGCTTTACATGATTTGCGGTTTCATTAGATCTGGTCTCAATCACTTCTCCAAGTGTCAATACAATATCCTTTTGCATCTCAAGCAGATGCAGATTTAGCTTATTTATCTCACTATTCTTGCTCTGAACCTTATTCGTTTCCATGATAACCCTAATCAACAATAAAATCATAATTACAAGTACAGCGATGATTGCTAAAAAGAATAGAATTATCTGTCTATTTTTCTCAATAAAGCTCTGTGGGCTGTTAATAATATCTGCTTCTTTAGGAATATCTGTAATATGATATTTTTCTATTATAGTATTGTCCAACACAAGCTTTGCATTAGAACCGTCTTCATAGATGATAGGCGGAACTTCTTTTCCATCCCACATCTTTAAGACTTCTTGTACCGCTTTTCTTCCATATACCTCTGATTCAACCAGATAACCACCTATAATACCCTCATTCAGATAAAAATCTATAAATCCATAAATCGGATTTTTCGTATTACCAAACAAATATCTTGGTACTTCTTCATGACTAAATGTGCGCCCATCTTCTGAATTAAAATAAAGTACAAAGAAAAATATGTCCTGTGTAGTGCTGGAATCAAAAATTTCTTTTAGCTGTTCTGGCGTTTTATCATAATAATGGTACACCTCGAAATTTTTATATTGACTGCCAGTTAGTGCTTCAAGATCACTTCTGATGACATCTCCTGTTTTCGAATCATCATAGATAAAATAAAGCCGTTTAATGTCCTTCTCTTTGTTTTGTTCCAATGCCAGTTCAATATTCTTTTTATATTCAAAACGTTCTTCTATAATGCATATTCCTTCTAATCCTTTTGGATAATTACTAATAGAATTGATACCCGTTGCCACAACTACCTCTACGTCTGGCCAAAGTCCTTTTCCAAATAATTCATAAAAATCTAGCGCGTCATTATCACAAAGAATGATGGCATCAAATATTCTTCCCTTATACTTCTCCTTATATTCCCTGTAATGTAACAAAAAATATTCTGGGCTCATATAATTCTTTGTATCCAAAAATTCATAGTGTAGCCCTACCTGCTCTTCACTTTTCTCAAACTCTTTTTTTATTCCATCGCCCATCTCACTGCTATGTATATAATCTATATTATAAGATTGCAATACTAATACTTCTTTATGCTCTGGGTCGAGTCCCTTTGCATTACCGGCATACACCTTATTCTTTGCACAAAAAACAATTGCAAAAAGTGCAATTGCAAAACCTGCATATATAAACTTGTTTTTTATACTCTTCCGATTATTCATATAATATCCTGCTAAGCGCAATTGTTTGAAACTGAACCATCTTCGACCAAAACAAATTTTTCTACTATATTCTACTATTTTACTATAGATTACTAAATAATGAAATCAATATTTTATGAGTATCTTACTTCTACTAACGTCAGCCCACATCCCGGGACCAATTCTCCCGCTTTTGCCCTTGCTTTTGCTTCAAAAATATCCTGCATATCTGTGGCATTAAGCTTACCAGTGCCCACTTCTAATAGCGTACCGGTTAGAATTCTGACCATATGATATAGGAATCCATTTCCTCGATATAGAAACTGTATTTCACTACCAACTTTTTTGATTTCGATATCATATATTGTCCGCACAGTTGATTTCTTAATCTTCTTCTTTGTACAAAATGATTGATAGTCATGTGTACCACACAATTGCCTTGCTGCTTCACGCATAGCCTCGATATTCAAATGCTGGGGAAAGTGATAGGTATATCTTCGTGTAAAAACATCTGTTACCAATGCATTATGAATACGATAACAATATATTTTCTCCTTTGCATTTAAGCGGCTATGAAATCGTTCTGGCACTTCCTCGACGGAAAGTATACGGATATCCTCTGGTAGATATTTATTTATATAACTCGCTATCGCTTTGGGTAAGTCCCTCTCTTCAATTTCTTTTATGAATTCACCTGCTCTTATATTTGGCTCTTTTAATTGAAAATCAGCAACTTGAAAAAGTGCATGAACGCCAGCATCCGTTCTGCCGGCGCCATGCACCTCTACCGAATATCCTGCCATTCTGGTCAAGATATCTTCTAATTTACCCTGTATTGTATTTTGGGTTGAAGTCTGTTTCTGCCACCCCTGGTATCTCGTACCTTCGTATTGCAGTATCATTTTATATCGGCTCACGGCAACTCCCTTTTAGTTTCTATTTTAGTCTGTCTTTCATACTATCATACTATGATTCTTGGCAAACCGTCAACTTATCATCCCGCAAGTCAATTGTAATAACGCTCCCCTCCTTTACATGATCTGCAAGAATCTCCTTTGCTACCAAAGTCTCAATGTTTCTTTGCAAGTATCTTTTAAGTGGTCTTGCACCATATATTGGATCATACCCCGCTTCAATTATAAAATTTTCTGCTGCTTTTGTTAATGTAATTGACAGGTTTTTGTCTGTCACTCTTTTATTTAAGTCCTCCATTAATAATTTGATAATTTCACGTATATTATTTTTTGTAAGCGGTTTAAACAAAATCGTCTCATCCAGTCTATTTAGAAATTCTGGTCTGAAGTGTGCCTGTAACTCATTGAATACAATACTTTCCGTTTCTTCTGTAATATTTCCTTCCTCATCAATGCCTTCCAGCAAATAGGATGAGCCTATATTAGAAGTCATAATTAGAATTGTATTCTTAAAATTTACTGTTCTTCCCTGAGAGTCTGTAATACGGCCATCATCCAGTACTTGCAGGAGTATATTAAATACATCCGGATGTGCCTTTTCTATCTCATCAAACAGTACTACCGAATAGGGCTTTCTTCTAACTGCTTCTGTTAATTGCCCCCCTTCTTCATATCCTACATATCCTGGAGGTGCCCCTATTAAACGTGATACCGAGAATTTCTCCATATATTCACTCATATCAATGCGCACCATATTTGCTTCATCATCAAACAAACTGATTGCAAGTGCTTTTGCAAGTTCTGTTTTCCCAACGCCCGTCGGACCAAGGAAAAGAAACGAGCCGATAGGCTTGCTAGGATCTTTGATGCCGGCTTTTGAACGTATAATTGCCTCCGTCACCTTCGTAACACCCTCATCCTGCCCGATTACTCTTTTATGAAGTTCATCATCCAAATGAAGTGTTTTAGACCTCTCGCTTTCCGTAAGCTTTGCAACTGGTATTCCTGTCCATCTCGAAATAATTTTTGCTATTTCCTCATCAGATACACTTTCATGTACTAAAGTCAGCCCCTCATCTTTAATTCTCTGCTCCTCTATTGCAAGCTGTCGTTTTAACGCGGGAAGCTTAGAATATTCTAATTCAGAAGCAGTCTCAAAATCTCCATCTCTTTTTGCTATTTCCTTTTTATTGTTGACATCTTCTATTTCTTCACGCAATTTATGCAATTTCTCAAGTGATGTTTTCTCATTATCCCATTGGGTCTTTTGTGCTTTAAACTCTTCTCTTAAATCAGCCAGTTCTTTTTGTAAAGTATCAAGACGCTCCTTACTTAGTTTATCTGTCTCCTTCTTAAGTGCCGTTTCTTCTATTTCCATTTGCATTACTTTTCTCTGTAATTCGTCTAATTCTGTAGGCATAGAATCTAACTCTGTTTTAATTAGCGCGCATGCCTCATCAACGAGATCAATTGCTTTGTCTGGCAAAAATCTATCTGAAATATAACGGTGCGACAATATGGCTGCCGATACAAGTGCTGTATCCATAATCTTGACACCATGAAAGACTTCATAGCGCTCTTTTAGACCACGCAGAATCGATATTGTCTCCTCTACTGTCGGTTCATCAACCAAAACTGGTTGAAAACGTCTTTCCAATGCTGCATCTTTTTCGATGTACTGCCGATACTCATCTAATGTAGTAGCGCCAATACAATGTAATTCCCCTCGCGCCAGCATCGGCTTCAACATATTGCCTGCATCCATTGCCCCATCTGTCTTTCCTGCGCCAACAATCAAATGGAGTTCGTCAATAAAAAGAATAATCTGACCATCACTATTTTTAACATCCTCGAGCACAGCCTTAAGACGTTCTTCAAACTCACCTCTGTATTTTGCACCTGCTACAAGCGCTCCCATATCAAGAGAAAATACCTTCTTGTTTTTGAGTCCCTCTGGCACATCACCTTGCACGATACGCTGCGCCAGTCCTTCAACAACTGCAGTCTTACCGACACCTGGCTCTCCAATTAGTACAGGATTGTTCTTTGTTCTTCTTGATAAAATGCGGATTACATTTCTAACCTCATTATCACGCCCTATAACCGGATCCAGTTTCTGATTTCTTGCTTTTTCTACTAAGTCTTGCCCATATTTACCCAATGTATCATATGTAGCTTCCGGATTATCACTTGTCACCCGTTGATTTCCACGTATTGTAGAAAGAGACTGTAAGAACCTCTCACGTGTAATACCGTATTCCTGCAGCAGACTTTTTAATGCCGCATTTGGATTGTTTAACAACGAAAGAAATAGATGCTCTACCGAAACATACTCATCTCCCATTTGCTTTGCCTCATCTTCTGCATGAATCAAAGCTTTATTTAATTGCTGCCCAATAAATACCTGACCACCCTGTACCTTCACACGCTTGCTTAAGTGCTCATGCACATTGTTTATAAAATGATCTTTATTTATTTCCATTTTCTCAATCAATTTTAAAATCAAACTGTCTTCCTGTTGCAAAAGCGCATATAACAGATGCTCCTGCTCGATTTCTTGGTTTCCAAATTCATAAGCCAATTTCTCGCAATTATTTACTGCTTCTATTGATTTTTGTGTAAATTTATTAATATTCATAACGATTCCTCCTGTTACCTTTTGTATCAATTATTGCTTGTTCTATATCAACTATAACACATAAGGTGATTTTGTCAACCTGTTTTTAAAAACAAAAAGCATCCTTCTCTTTATTAGAAAGATGCTTCACTACTATATTGAATATCACTATCTGTAAAGTTATACTCTATAATTCTTCATAGATACGAAAACAATTTCTACCTGCATTCTTGGCTGCATACAGTGCCTGGTCTGCTTGCGCGAATAACGTCTCAAAATCGTGCGCTTTTTCAGAATAATATGCAATTCCTATACTACAACTAATTTGCACCGACTTCCCATCCTTTGTAAATCGCTTATGCAACTTCTTGTTTAGTACGTGCGCCCTCTCCTTGACTACTTTGGGTACAGCATTCTTCATGAGCACTAAAAATTCATCTCCACCGCTTCTCCCTATAATATCATTTTCTTTAAATGTATTTTGCAATGTTTTTGCAACAAACTTAATGACATCATCACCGCACATATGCCCTAATGTATCATTCACACTTTTAAAAAAATCTGTATCTATTGCCAAAAGTGCTTGTGTTGATTGCGTACTATTCACATTACATTCTTTTAAGTATTTTTCGATTGCATTTTGAATCGACACCTTATTTAAGATGCCTGTCATTAAATCAAGTTGCATCTTATGCCTCATTGCCTCTTCTGCAAGCCGCTCTTCAGTAATATCCTTTAATATTCCTACTACACGAGTGACCGTTTTATTTTCATCAGCAAAACTCACATAGTTCATACGATACCAAACATACTGTTCTGTAGGAAACAAGCTTCGATACTCCAGTACATCTTTAGTGGGTTCCAGCAAGGCCTTGAAAAAATGCATATTTGCTCTATCATAATCTTCTGGATGTACCACCATGCGCATAACATTATCTTTGAGAAAATGCTCAACTTGCTTTCGGTTTCCGTCTTTGTCACGGTGCGAAAGAGTAACTATATCACTCTTAACATCATAATCAAATTGCACTTCTTCTATAGCTTCTTCAATTAATTTATATCTTTCTGTCTCAATGAATAATTGCTCATTTATACGCTGCAATTCATCCTGTGCAAGACGTTGCTCTGTCACATTATTAATTACAACCAAATAATGTTCTATTCCCTGTTCATCTATATATAGATGTGCTTTATGCAGCACCCATATTATCTGGCTCTCCTCTGTAAAGGTCTGCACACGATATGCAATTTCTACAGAACTGAAAAATTGTCGTTGGCTCTCTATTTGCTCTTTCACATTTTTTCGATCAGCTTTAAATACAAACAAATCAAAGGAGTTGTAAAAATGCTCACGGAATGTCTCTTCATCACAATGGAAAAGCGCAAGTACACCTTTTCCTACAAAATCGAATTTTCCTGTCGCAGCAAAATAACAGAACACGCCACCTGGCACATTATCCATCAGGACATCAAGGCGTTTTGCTGTCTCATTATATTTCTCCTGCAGTTTTTTATATTCTTCATATGATACCGCATTCATTGACATTTTCCCTCTGTGTTAGTATACTAACTATATCATAATACAGTTAATATTTCAATTCGTACTCTAAAAGGAGTTATATAATGTTTAACGGACGAAAAAATGAATTGGACACCCTCAATTTCCTTTGGAATAAAAATATTATGTCATGTGCTCTTATTTATGGCAAAAAATATGTAGGAAAGACCTTACTTGCAAATGAATTCTCAAAAGGTAAAAAAGTAATATTTTTTTCGGCGCTTCCTTCTACTGCCAAAAAAAATCTTTCTTCTTTTACAAAGGCACTTTTTTCCTGTATTTCGCCAGCTCTCCACATACTTCCCGTGCTTCCTGACTTTGAAACAATATTTGAAAATATAAGGGTGTTTGCAGAAAAAGAACAAGTTGTTCTTATCATTGACGATTTTTCGAATCTCTATCATGCCTATCCAAATATTTTATCTCTATTAAATCATTATATGGAAAAAGGAGTTTCTTTTGCAAACTCTTTTATTCTACTACTTGATTCTTCCTCAAACTTTGTTGAAAATACCTTACTATCTTCTTCGAGCCCACTATATAAGCAACATTTAACAGCAATAAAGCTTTCTCCTTTTGATTATCGGGAAACAGCTACCTTTTTTCCAAACTACTCTCCTGAGGATAAAGCCCTTATTTATGGTATTACTGGCGGAGTCCCTTATTATCTGGCAAAACTCGATCAAAATGCTGAAATAAAAAATAATATCATGAGTGCATTTTTTTTGCGCAATGCACTTTTTATGGAAACGCCAACATTGATTATGAAACAGGAACTTCGAGAACTAACGACTTATAATGCTATTTTAACTGCTATTGCTGATGGATGTACAAGACTAAATGAAATTGCAGAACGCGCAGGACTTGAAACCGGATTATGTGTTAAATATCTAAAATCCTTCTTTTACATGGATTTGATTGAAAAAGAAACCCCGATAGCATCTTCTGATCAGAAAAAAAGCTTCTACAAAATATCAGATTTTCTTTTTCGTTTTTGGTATCGCTTTGTATTTCCTAATTTGTCTCATATTGCTTCTGGACGCATTTTTTTGTCATACCCAACTGTTGTAGAGGATCATCTTCCTGCCTATATGGAAGACATTTTTTACGAAATCGTTAAAGAATACTTTACAAAGTACTGTTCTTTATTACCTTTTGAGATTAAAAATATTGGGCGTTGGTGGGGAAAGGACAAAAAAGATCGAATTGATTTGCTTGCAACCGACATTGAACATAAATGTGGTTTATTTGGTATGCTCCAATATACCGGTGGTCGTCCAATGGATATCAGTGATTTACATGATCTCAAAAAGGAGAGTGAAAAAGTTACTGCTGTAAAAGAAAAATACTACTGTCTTGCAAACCGTAGCGGTTTTACCGATGTATTAAAAGCAAAAGCGGCCGATGATGGAATATTTCTCATCACCTTGCCGCAAATGTATCGTTAAATCTGTCCATTTTCATATATTACTCTCCTATTTTAGACATAATATCTAGCTGGAAAGTATCTGCTTATTATTTTGATTTCTTATTTCTTATTCATTCAACTTACTGAGTTTGGCTGCCTGGTCTGCTGCAATCAAGCTATCAATCAGTTCATCTATATCGCCATTCATAATAGAATCAATCTTATATAGTGTCAATTTAATCCTATGATCCGTCACACGGCCTTGTGGAAAATTGTAAGTCCTTATTTTCTCAGAGCGATCGCCTGTCCCAACCTGGCTTCTTCGCAATTCTGCTTCTGCATCGTGTTGCTTTTGTTGTTCTAAATCATACAATTTTGCACGTAACAGCGCAAATGCCTTTGCCCTGTTTTGGATCTGTGATTTTTCAGTCTGGCTGTAGATTACAATACCTGATGGCATATGTGTTAAACGTACTGCTGAATCCGTAGTATTAACACATTGGCCTCCGCTTCCTGACGCTCTCATGACATCGATTCGGATATCATTATCATTGATTTCCACATCGACCTCTTCCACCTCTGGCATCACGGCAACCGTTATTGTCGAAGTATGTATTCTTCCTCCTGATTCTGTTTCAGGAACACGTTGTACTCGATGTACCCCGCTTTCGTATTTAAGTTTGGAATAAGCTCCCTGACCAGTAATCATAAAGCTCACTTCTTTCATGCCACCTATGCCAATCTCATCAACATTGACTGTCTCTACCTTCCAGCGCTTGCTTTCTGCATAATGTAAATAAAGACGATACATTTGTGCAGCAAACAACGCCGCTTCATCTCCGCCTGCGCCTGCGCGAATCTCAACAATTACATTCTTATCATCATTGGGGTCTTTCGGCAACAAAAGAATCTTTATAATCTGCTCTAATTCTTCAATTCGCTTTTTGGCATCGCTCAGCTCTTCCTTCAGCATATCACGCATTTCTTCATCTGACTCTTCGTTCAGCATAATCAATGAGTCTTCTACCGTCTGTTTACAATTCTTATATTCTCTATATGCCTCAACAATAGGATTTAAATCACTCTGCTCTTTCATAAGACTGCGATAACGCGTCTGATTATTAGCGACACCTGGCTCGCCGAGCTCCCCCATTATTTCTTCAAATCTGATTAACAAATCATCCAATCTGTCAAACATCGTTTCCTCCTTGTTAAAACACTATATTCTCGCACATACCACACGATCGATTCCAGAAAAATCCTTAATTACTTGAATATCTTTAAATCCATTTTTCGTTAAAATCCGAGTAACATCTCCACTTAAATCAAGTCCAATTTCAAAATAGATTCTGCCTCCCGGATTAAGAAAATTACGTCCTTTGTCCGCAATCATCTGATAGAAATATAGACCATCCACAGCACCATCAAGTGCTATCCGTGGTTCATGATCTTTCACTTCTGGTGCAAGACTTTCTATCACCCGTGTTGGAATATATGGTGGATTTGATACTAATACATCAAACCCTTTTTCCAGGCTCTCATTCTGCCCTCCTAAATACTGAAGCGCACTTCTAATTTCCCTACTGTTATCAAACAAATTGCTTTTTACAAAACATACTTCTTGGTCACAGCCTAATTCTATTGCATTTTTTCGGGCTACCTCAAGTGCTTTATCAGAAATATCTGTCGCAACTCCCTTGATACCATTTTTATACCTCGCAATGCTAAGTATAATACACCCTGATCCCGTACATATATCTAATACAGACATCCCATCTTCTGTCTCACGTAATACTTCTTCCACGAGAACTTCCGTTTCTTGCCTTGGAATCAAAACATCTTGGTTTACATAAAACTCCATGCCCATAAAGTCCTGCGTTCCAGTTATATGTTGCAATGGCACTCGTCTTCCACGTTCCTGTATTAAACTGACATAATTCTCTTTGATTTCTTCTGTCACACTTTCGTCACCGTGTGCATACATGTAATTACGATTCGTCTTACATATGTATTCCAATAGCAGTCTCGCATCGATTTCAGCATCCTGCACCTCTGCCTCTGTAAGTTGTCCCTTTCCAATTTCATATAATTCTCTATATGTCATAGTGGTACTCCTTTCGACTGCAGAATAAGCTATAACTCAACATCAGGTTCTCCACCTGTAATATCATATCCATAATTTTCCCTATAGTATTCTTTCCAATCAAATACAGCTTCTACTGCGGCAATTGCAACCTCTATCATGCTGTCATCTGGCTCCTTAGTCGTAAGCCTCTGAAGCCACAGACCTGGTGCAGATATAATTTTTACAAAAAGATTGCTCGAATTATTACCAGCTAATCGTATGATTTCATAGGATACGCTAGCAATGACAGGAATCAATAAAATTCTTATCACCACGCGCATAATCGGATCATCTACTCTGATAAAAATGAAGAAAAGAATACTAATAAACATTACAAAAAGAAGAAAACTCGTACCGCATCTCTTATGTTGTCTTGAGCACTTCTTTACATTTTCAACGGTCAAGGGATATGCTTTTTCTATACAATTGATACATTTATGCTCTGCACCATGATACATATAGACACGTTTTATATCTTTCATCAACGAAATCGCCGTCACATAAAGTACAAAAATAATAATACGTATTACACCCTCTGCTATGGCTAGTACGACATCTGATAAAATCCATTGTTTTAAAATCTGCGATATAAAATAAGGTAATATCATAAAAATTCCGACTGCAACAATGACTGAAAATGTAACTGTAATACCCATTAAAATCTTTTCAGCATTTTTGCCGAGAACATGGTCTATTGGTTTTTCCTTGTCTTGTTTCTTCTCATCGACTTCTTCGTAGAAGGAAGCCGAATAAGTCAGAGTTCTGGTTCCTAATATTAAGGAATCAATAAAGTTAAATATCCCTCTAATGAACGGAATCTCTGTGAATCTTTTGCTGGGTGCAAAAGAATCATATTGCTCTACGACAACATCAATTTCATTTTCCTGTGTCCTGACCGCTACAGAATAACGCTCTTTGTTTCTCATCATAATACCTTCGATTACAGCCTGTCCACCAATGCCACAGGAACGTTCTCTTTTTTTTCTTCTCTTAGCCATGTCGACTGCCTCCGGATTTCTAGATTTCCCAAAATACTGCTCTTTTCTTTATAAAGCAAAAAAAGTTGAGATTTGATAACCTCAACTTTTTCAAAGTTTTCTATTTGCTTTCTACGCCATACTTCTTGTTGAACATATCAATACGTCCACGAGCCTGAGCGGCTTTCTGTTGTCCTGTATAAAACGAATGACAATTTGAGCAAATTTCTACGTGGATATCCTTTTTTGTTGAACCGGTAACAAATGTGTTTCCACAGTTGCATGTAACGGTTGCCTGATGATAATCAGGATGAATTCCTTCTCTCATTTTCTTCACCTCTCTATATAATGAATATTTCAGTATTTCATTTACATTTACTAAACACCACAAAGTGAACAGCCTAGTTATTGTAACACAGGTTTTTTATGAAATCAAGTGCAAACTTACATAAACCTGATTTTTTTTACCATATCGACAAACTCCCTATTATTGTCCGTTCTTACGAACATATCAAGTATCTTTTCAACTGCATCATCTACTCTCATACCATTAAGTGCACGGCGCATAACATTAATCGCTTCAAGCTCTTCCTTGTCAAGCAGTAGATCCTCTCGCCGCGTGCCTGATTTTGATATATCGATTGCCGGAAACACACGCTTCTCAGACAGCTTTCGATCAAGCACTAACTCCATATTACCTGTGCCTTTAAACTCTTCGTACACAACATCGTCCATTTTGGAACCCGTCTCAACAAGTGCTGTTGCAAGAATCGTTAGACTTCCACCCTCACGCATTTTTCGTGCCGCACCAAAAAATCGTTTTGGCATGTGCAATGCTGCCGGATCAAGACCTCCTGACAACGTCCTTCCACTCGGTGGAACCGTTAGGTTATATGCTCTTGTAAGTCGTGTAATACTATCAAGTAGTATCGTAACATCTTTCCCGTGTTCCACAAGCCGCTTTGCACGTTCAATTACCATTTCAGATACTCTCTTATGATGATCTGGCAATTCATCAAATGTTGAGTAAATAACCTCAACATTATTTCCTTTAATTGCTTCCTTGATATCAGTCACTTCCTCCGGCCGCTCATCAATTAGCAAAATAATCAAATGCATATCTGGATTATTTGTAGTCAAAGACTTTGCTACGTCCTTTAGCAATGTCGTTTTTCCTGCCTTAGGCTGTGATACGATCATACCTCGCTGCCCTTTTCCTACTGGTGAGATTAAGTCCACGATCCTCATTGCCACACTACCACCTGGACGCTCAAGATGTAATCTCTCATAGGGGAATACTGGTGTCATATCTTCAAAATTCCTACGCTTACTAGCTTCTGCCAAAGAGTGGCCATTAATTGTCTTTACAAAAAGCAATGCGGCAAATTTATCGCTTTGTGCTTTTATTCTTGTATTTCCGGCAATAATATCCCCTGTCTTAAGTCCAAATCTTCTAATTTGACTCGGGGCAACATAGACATCATTTTCTCCTGGCAGATAGTTCTCACAACGGATAAAACCGTAACCATCCTGTAATACTTCCAGTATTCCATTTGCCATTACGCCACTGTCGAGTGCCTCCTTTTCCTTGGAGATTTCATTACTACTTTTTTCCTGCAGTATATTTATTTCATCACGTTCTTCTTCTTGGATTTTTTTATCGGTTTCTACAACCTCTTCGACAACTTCTTCGACAACTTCTTCTTTTGGATTCTCCATAGTATTCACAATTTTTTCTTCGTCATCTTTCTGAAGCATTTCCTCAATAATATCCGCTTTCTTCATCGTTGATGTGCCTCTAATACCTCTTGCTTTTGCAAGGTCTTTTAGAACACTCAATGATAAAGATTCATATCTCTCTCTCATCATAAAATTCCCTCCACTGAGATTTTTATATATCTTTTCATACTTTTACTTGTTCAAAATCATTTCATTACACGTCATCATGGGATTCATAATCTGAATAGATTAACGAATTATGTCAATACGTAAATTAATTATACAATATGCTTATTGTAAAAGCAAGGAAAATAGTCATGTTCTATGATATTTCTTGCGTAAAGCTTGCAGATATTATAAAATAGAACTGAGGTGAAATAGTATGACCGATCCATTGACACAATACAAATTAATTGTTCTATATATGCTTGACAGAGTGGACTTTTCTTTGACCAAAGCACAAATATTTGATTTTGTGCTCGAAAAAGAGTACACGAATTATTTTACATTGCAACAAGTAGTCTTTGAATTAATTGATTCTGGCTTAATCATTTCGAAGTCCATCCGAAATAGTTCTCATCTTTCTATAACTGATGAGGGTCGTAACACGCTTACTTTCTTTAGTAACCGTATTGCCGACTCCATTAAGACTGATGTGAACGAGTATTTTAAGAAAAAGGAACTAGAACTACGAAACGAAGTATCCATACAGTCTACTTTCTATAAGACGACTGGTTCTGACTTTGCCGCACATCTTGTGGCCAAAGAAAAAACTGTAGATTTGGTCGACATAACAATTACGGTCCCTACGGAAGCCGCTGCAGCCGAAATCTGTGAAAATTGGCAAAAAAAGAGTCAGGAAATTTATGCTTATCTAATGGATCAATTGATGTAATTCACTTCAAAATTTCATGTATTACTTTTCCATCCGTCTCTCCCAAATCAAAGCCCAATAATGCCGCCAACGTTGCCCCTTCATCTGGCAGAGACATTTCTGCTATAGAAATTCCATTTTTAATTCCCGGTCCCTTCGCCATAAAAAACGTCTGATAATTCTGCTTTGTTGGCAGATAACCATGTGTTGCATACATTTTATGCTTTTCAACATCATTGACTCTTTCAGTCATTTTTTCAAATCCATTCAGATAATAATATCCCGGTTTTGCCTCCACCATATAGGAACAAGTCGGGTCAGCACCTAGTATTCCAGCTTCTTCTCCTGTAAAAATACGTTCAATCCCATATTTACCTTCACTATCATTGGCAAATGACTTTAGTAAATCTCCTATTTCTTTCTCAATCGTTTTATCTTTTACATAAATATAACAAGAGCCATCACAATTATTTGCAAATGCTTTATAATCTATGATTTTCCCTGTTTTTTCGGACACTTTTAAATAGCCCCGCTGCTTAAACTCATAATTAAAATAAACAACTTTATCACAATCCAGCTGATAATGATCACCCAATATAATAATCGTTGTCTCTTCATATAATCCAAGTTCCTTTAATGTCCTGAATATCTCTCCCAAGCGTGCATCATGTCTTTGTAAGGCTCTTATTACATTTTCATTGCTGACACCATTCTCGTGGCGCATCGAATCCGCATCTGTAAAATGAACCAGTGTCATTTCCGGACGATACTGCCGCAATGTTTCTAGCAATACGTTTAAAGAAAAATTATCCAGTGCTGGTTGCGAAACACCATGAACCAAATGGCCATATTTTTGTAACATTTTAAATTGAAATATAAGTGAACCATTAGATAACGAGGCCGTAATCTGATTTTGCCATGGCCTATTAGCAAGTACTTCCGGCATATTATATGTGATTTTTGACCTTGCAGTTACAGGCCAAAAAATAGAAGCCACTTTCATTCCTGCTTTCAGCGCCTCATCATATAAGGTTGTTCCTTTCACATACTTTCGTTGCCACATCCAATCTGGCTTTTCTCTTTGCGGTTGTATTAATACATTATTAATGACACCATGATTCTTTGGCCATTTTCCCGTCATGATGGAAGTATGCGCTGGATAAGTTAAAGAGGGATATACTGTGTTCACATGCTCACATATCGCTGCATCTTGTGCGAATTCCCCAAAATATTTCAACCCCTTCATGTATTCCATATCCTGTGTACCCACAGCATCCAGAGAAATTATGATAATTCTCTTTTTACTTTTCATGAACTTCCTCCCTCGCATTCTCTTTCAACCACTTCATATGTTCCTTAATCTTCTTCTCATATCCATTATTAGTTGGACGATAAAATTCTTTTCCAGTTAACTCATAAGGTAAATATTGTTGGTTTACATAATTGTTCTGATAGTCATGTGCATATTTATACCCTACACCATGCCCTAATTTTGCAGACCCTTTATAATGAGCATCTTGCAAATGTGTTGGCACTGTTACATTTTTTATTTCGGAAACTGCTTGCGTTGCCTCGAAAATAGCATTACAAGATGCATTGCTCTTAGGTGCTGTTGCAATATAAGTTACTGCTTGTGCCAGAATGAGCTGTGCCTCTGGCATACCTACTCTCTCAACAGCCTGCGCTGCACTGACTGCTACAGTCAATGCCATTGGATCGGCATTTCCTACATCCTCTGATGCACAAATCATAATACGTCTTGCGACAAAAGTAACACTTTCACCAGCATATAGCATCTTCGCCAGATAATAAATCGCAGCATCTGGATCCGAACCACGCATACTCTTAATAAATGCTGATATGGTATCATAATGATTGTCTCCAGCTTTATCATAACGAATGACTCTCTTTTGGATACATTCTGATGCTACCTCTAAGGTAATATATATTTTACCATCCTCAGACCGTTCTGTCGTCAGTATCCCAAGCTCTATCGCATTCAGTGCATTACGTGCGTCACCATTTGCAATATCTGACAGAAAGTCTAGGGCATCCTCATTAATTTCTGCCTGATATGAACCCATTCCCTTTTCCTTATCATATACTGCCCTATGCAGTATCGTTCGAATGTCTACTGCTGATAAAGGCTTTAGCTCGAAAATATTAGATCGAGATATCAATGCCCCATTTACTTCAAAAAAAGGATTCTCAGTTGTCGCTCCGATGAGTACAATTGTTCCCTCCTCAACGAATGGAAGCAGATAATCCTGCTGTGCTTTATTAAAACGGTGAATCTCATCCACAAACAAAATTGTCTTCTTACCATACATGCCTAGCATTTCTTTTGCCTTTTCCACCACCTCTTCCATATCTTTTTTACCTGATATGGTAGCATTGATTTGTTTAAATTCAGAGCTGGTTGAATTAGCAATTACCTTTGCTATCGTTGTTTTTCCAGTTCCTGGTGGGCCATAAAAAATGACAGAGCGAATTTTATCTGCCTTAATAGCACGATAAAGAAGCTTATCCTCTCCGAGAATATGACGCTGTCCCACAATTTCCTCTATGGTTGTGGGCCGAAGCCTTGCAGCAAGTGGTGAGTCTTTCTCCATATTTGTTTCTCTCACATAATCAAACAAATCCATCATAGTATTTCTTCCTCTTAAAATCTCTCTGGAAATGAAAGGGCTTTCACATAATCCTCTCCAAAATCCTTTTGTAGTGCCAAATTATACTCTTTACACACACTCCTTATGGATGAAATCATTTCTGCCGATTTTTCTTCACTGCATGCATAGCGGATGGTACCTAAAAGTGATGTGTTTCCAACTGAAACAATCTTATTGTTTAATACCTGTGGAAAGAGACCAATCGCAATTGCCTTGTCTACATTTAAAAAACGTCCAAAGCCACCTGCTAAATATACATGCGCAATATCTTCATACGTAATCCCATATTCCCTAACTAATGTATCAATGCCTACACAAATCGCTGCTTTTGCCATCTGCAGATCTCTGATATTTTTCTGTTTCAGCAATTCTCCTTGTATTTCATAACCCTCCTCAAAATAGGGCTCCCTGAGAAGACCTGTATGGTCAATAATTCCTTTTCCTAATAAATCTGCTACAATTGCAATCATATCTGAGCCCATCAGATTAACTCCAAAACTCCCTTCAAATGCCGGCCCAGCTGCTGTCGCTGTGCAAAAAATCTTCTCACGATTACCAACCGCTATCTCCCCATTTGTTCCAAGGTCTATCAACATGTTTATCTCATCCACTTCACCAAATCCAGTTTCATATAACCCTGCAACTATATCTCCGCCGACAAATGCCGATATCCCAGGAAGTACAACTACAGGTAAATAATAACACCCTTTTGCAATAAATTGCTGCTTTTCCAGTGATACCGGTTTGAAAGGAAAGCTGCCAAGTGTCCTACATGAAAATCCCATTAACAAATGAACCATTGTTGTATTACCTGCCAGGTAAACTTTTTGTAACTCTCCTGGACTGACACCTTCTTTTTCAGCAATTTTCTCCAGATTTTCTCTGATAACATCTATAACCAGCTCCCGCATTTCCTCTTCTTTACCGTCATTGGCAGCCATAATACGTGATATTACATCTGCACCGAACTTCCTCTGCGGATTTAATGCCCCTTGTGTATGCAAAATTCTTTGCTTATCCGTATCAACCAATTGCATCCCTATTGTGGTCGTTCCAAGGTCAATTGCCACTGCATAATTCTTAACAGTTTTATTATTATTCTGCACATTTTTATGTGTCAAATCTACTTTTTCTCTCTCAATCCTTTTTAACTCTTCGTCTACAAACAATAACTCTACGATACAATCTTCAGTAGGTTTTGCCATACATGCCAATCGATAGCCCAAATCAATTTCTTCTCTTGTGAATATCTGTGTATCAACCATAGACGGGATCATTTCTCCACCCAGCACTCTGACTATGCACTTACCACAAACTCCATTGATTCCACATATTCCTGGCATTTCTAGTCCTTCTCGTCGCAATACTGACAATATTGTTTCACCATATAAAACAGAGAGTGTTGTCACTACTTCGCCACTCTCCCTGATAATTGTCATCTTATACAAATCGGTTCTCCTTTTCATTGTATTCATAATGAATTACTTTGAGTTTCTCAATAAGTTCTTCCTTACTTACGTCGAGCTCCTCACACAATACATCTAAATTCTCATAATAATCCCTCAATTTCAGATTTACAAAGCTGAGTAATATAAATGGATCCTCTGGTATCATATATTATATCCTCCGAACACTATTACAATACTAACACCGACGGCCTTTGCAATGTCAGCTAATTTTACTGCTTTTGTCATACATGATACCTCTTTCAGATCGTGTTTTTAATAAGTATCCCTTAAGGAGCGGATTACCAATTGCTGTTCCAAATCCCAACCACTCTGGATTGGCAAAGAGTCAAGTGATGGATAGCGAATCTCCGATTTTTTGAGCGTAATTACTTTTTCCCTTTTACTAGACATATGGAAATAATTTTCATTAAAAATACCGTCCGCCTGTTTCAGATTCAACTCAACAAATGTTACAAGAGAACTACTCATCATACGAATCACATATTCATCTGCTACATCTATAATCGAATATGCAATCGATGTCTTAGCCAATTGCAGATGTTTATATGGCACAAATGTCTCTATTTCAGAAATAACATTATCCTCTTCATCCTCAAAGGTCGCTTCTACAAATACACTGTCCTCTCTGTCTAAAATCAATTCCTCAAAATCAATTTCGCATACACATACTACAGAAAATGGCATAATCTCTATCTCATAAGTCTCTTCGAACAAAATTTGAAACTCCATGGTCTGCAAACGAATTGCTACCTTCCTTTTAACAGCCTTACGTGTTTCATTATGGATATAAACACCAACCACTGTTCCTTCACGCTTGATTGAGCCCGCCACTGGAGCAAAAAAAGTCTTAGCCATATACTGCAACGGTTTCCATCGACCAAAATAGTCAATACTTGCCCAAGATGCCACAGGCCAACTGTCATTAATCTGCCAGTAAAGTGCACCCATGCAACGGCCTCTATTTCTCCGCCAGTGTTCCACCCCATATTTGACTGCCATCCCCTGTAAAATCTGCGTTACATATATTAAATCTTCAAAATTCTGCGGATACAAAAAGTTTTCAGACAAATAGTAAAGCAATTTACCATTTGCTGCTTCATTCTTCTGATGACTTTCCATAACTTTTGAGAAAATATTTCTGTCACTTTCCTCCGTAAAAGTATTAATTGTCTTAATAGATGGAAAGGATTGAAATCCAAATTCCGAGCAGAATCGTATTAAGTGATTTGCATAGTCTGTAAATGGCAACTGTCCATGCCAAACCCCCCAGTAATGGCAGTCTCCTTGGTTTTCATCATCTGGATAAACAGAGTTTCCGCCAGATGATGGTGATGATGGCCAATAAAAACGCTGCTTGTCCACAGCAAAAACTGCTTTCGGCAATATCTCTTCAAACTGCTTTTCATAATCCTTTTTCAATGTTTCTGAATGCTTCATAATATCCGGCCAGTGATCCCAACCAGATTCAATCTCATTATTTCCACACCACAAACCAAGAGATGCGTGGTGACGAAGACGTTTCACATTATCAGTTACCTCTCCCGCAATATTTTTTGCGAATTCATCTGTCACATCATATACATTGCATGCAAACATTAAATCCTGCCACACAACAAGTCCATACTCATCACAGAAATCATAAAAATCATCCGATGGATAGTAACCGCCTCCCCATACTCTGATTGTATTGAAATTACACCTTACACACGCTTTTAACAAATAGTTGATTTTTTCTTTTGTAATAAAAGAATAAATCGTATCTTCTGGAATATAATTACCACCCATGGAAAAGAATTTGATGCCGTTACACATAAAACAAAATTCATTACCCCATTCATCCTGTTCCCTGCTAACTGTTAGTGTCCGAAGGCCTATACGGTATGACTTAGCATCCCATTGATTTCCCATTTCATCAAGTGCAAAAACCGTCACTGTATATAATGGCTGTTTACCAAGTCCATTCGGCCACCATAGTTTAGGCTTATCCACATCGATTAAAATCTTACATTCATTCTTATCTTCTGCTTGTGAAACAGCTATAATACTGCCATCTGGAGTTTCAATTTCAATATGAATCAAATAATTTCCTTTGCGGAATATTTCTGTATCAACATTAATCTCCAATATTACTTTTTCTTCTTCGTGATGTTGCAGTATTTCAACATCTCGTATGCGAATCAAAGAATATCCAATTAAATTAATATCTCTCCATATTCCAATATCAGGAATCTGTGCGCCCCAATCCCAGCCGAACATACAATGTGCTTTTCGGATATACTGATTACCCTTCATACAGCCGCTTGGCACATAGGTTATATTTTTATCGGTTCCGGTACGATACGACTCTATATATGTAATTGGTGAAGTAAATTCAATATTAATAAAATTTGTACCTGAACGAAGAAAATTTTTCACATCAAATATCCATGTCCGGTGCATATTATTTGCCCTGCCAACATACATTTCATTAATATATATTTTTGCCAAGGTATCAATACCTTCACATACCAGCCTTATTTTTTCTTGTTCAAACAATTCAGGAAGAACCTCAAATTCTCTATAAAAAAAATAATCCTTCCTGGCTATTTCACGAGCTTTATATTCGTTCAAACGATAGAATGGATCTTCTATTCTGCGCTGCAACAGTAATGTTGATATTACAGAACCCGGTATTACAGCTTCTAAATACTTTTCAGTTCCCTTTTCGTTCATTTCCCAATTGCCGTTCAATGTCTGATGTATCATGAATTTTCCTCCAGCGCAATCACAAATGTTCACCCAATCCGTTTATACTTCTACCATTTTTTAACTGAAATTAACTATTTTTAATATATTTTAATCTATATGTTTTGTCAATGCTTTTATCAGGTCTGCATTATTCTACACGAAGCGCTCTCATTGCATTTAGTATCGCAATAAATGCTACACCTACGTCTGCAAAGACCGCCGACCACATATTTGCCATACCAAATGCTGCCAAAATCAAAATAGCCGCCTTAATACCAAGCGCAAATATAATATTCTGCTTTACAATCGCATGCGTTTTTCTCGAAATATTTAATGCTGTAACAATCTTACTCGGCTCATCTGTCATAATGACAATATCAGCTGCTTCTATAGCTGCATCACTTCCAAGTCCTCCCATAGCGATTCCAATATCTGCACCCGCCAGTACTGGTGCATCATTAATACCATCACCGACAAATATTAGTCTTTCACTTACCTTTTTCTTATTAATATATCTTTCGATAATCTGCACCTTGTCTTCTGGAAGCAATTCTGTATACACCTCATTAATCCCAATTTTCTTTGCTATTTCCTGACTTATTTCATCTTTATCTCCTGTTAGCATAACCGTAATGATGCCCATCTTTTTAAGTTGCCCAACGGTCCAAATCGCATCAGATTTTATCTCATCAGAAATCAGAATGTATCCAACATATATATTATCAATAGCAATATGTACCTCAGTTCCTACTGTATAATCTGCTATAGTAATGTGCGCTTTTACAGTCCGCCCATCCTTTTCATCTTCTAAATTTATATCATTCTCCTGAAGCCATTTCTTATTTCCAACCAATACAGTTTTACCCTCTACCTTAGCACACACTCCAAACCCTGCTGCTTCTTTTACTTCCCTTATGGAAGTTTCTTCTATACTATTCTTCAGTGATACTTTATAGTATGCCTCCCTAAGTGAACTCGCAATCGGATGTGATGAATAATTCTCTGCATAAGCTGCATATTTTAATAATTCAACTGGTTCAAATAATATCTTGCCACTATTGTCGCCATATGCCATTATTTTTGTAACAGTAAATACACCTTTTGTAAGCGTGCCTGTCTTATCCATAACAACAACAGAGACTCCTGCAAGCTCTTCCAGATAATTACTTCCTTTTATTAAAATTCCTTTTCTGCTGGCACCACCGATTCCACCAAAAAAACTTAAAGGAATCGAAATAACAAGAGCGCATGGGCATGATATTACTAGAAACGTCAGTGCTCTGTACAGCCACTCTCTAAATCCACCACCTAATATAATAGGCGGTATCACAGCAAGCAATATAGCGGCCCCAACCACTGCCGGTGTATAAATCCGTGCAAATTTGGTAATAAAGTTTTCGGCTTTTGCTTTATTAGAACTAGCATCTTCGACCAATTTCAAAATTTTTGTAACCGTTGATTCTCCATAAGCTTTAGTTACCTTAGTTTCTATCACACCAGACAAATTAATACAACCGCTTGCAATCTCATCTCCTTCTATTACTTCTCTTGGCATTGATTCTCCTGTTAACGCCTTTGTATCCAGCGTTGTAGCACCGCGACTTATAATTCCATCAAGAGGAACTCTTTCTCCCGGCTTTATTACAATCAATTCTCCAATATTTACTTCTTCCGGCATTACCTTGACTGTCAATTCATTTCTAATCACATTCGCATACTCGGGCCTAATATCCATTGCCTCTGTTATAGATTTTCTAGATTGATCAACTGCATAGCTCTGAAAAAATTCACCCACTTGATAAAATAGTATAACCGCTATTGCTTCCGAATAATCTTTTATCAAAAATGCACCAACTGTTGCAATGACCATTAAAAAATTTTCATCAAGTGCCTTTTGCAGCATTTCAATCATACTGTCCTCATTCATAAAATTCTTTATCACCTTCTTAATAATATCTCCGGCAATAAAAATATAAACTGCCAAAAAAAGTGCCAGCATTATTTTTGGCACAATTTCCTGTGGCAATCTTAAAATAATATTATTCTCAATACACCACTTAAATACGATTGCACAAATGTAAATCGTGCCACCTACCAACATATGATTTCGTTTTTTTTTCATTTTTTTTGTCATACCGGTATCATCTCCACATCTGGCTCTACCTTTTTTATCAGTTTCTTTACTTCCATAATAATATTTTCAAATTGCACGTCCTCTGCATCGAGAAACATCTTTTTTGTCATAAAAGTGATACTGCAATCATTAACACCTTTTACTTTTTTTATCTTTTCCTGCATTTTAGCTGCACAATTTGCGCAATCCAACTCTTCCAGAATAAAAGTTTTTTTCATGTTTATATCCTCCGTCATTCGTTAATATGTTCGATTCCTTGGTTCAAAATCGTGAAAATGTGATCATCTGCTAATGAATAATATATCGTCTTTCCTGCACGCCTATTCTTTACCATTTTCGCCTGCTTCAACACGCGTAGCTGATGCGAGATAGATGACTGGCTCATATTCAAAATCTGCGCAATATCACAAACACATGTCTCAGCACAGAAAAGTACAAATAGTATCTTTATCCTTGTTGCGTCTGCAATTGTTTTGTAGAAATCAGCAAGATTATATAATTCTTCTTCCGGCGGCATTCTACCATTTACTTTTTTCACAACATCATCATGTATATGCATATTGTCGCAGCACTCTTCCCCTATTTCTTTTTTATCCATATATGTCCTCCCATTTTATGATTATCGTTTTATTTCTTATATGCTTGTCTGTTCATATGTTCATATTATCATTTATTTCTGGTTTGTCAATATGTTTTCACAGTTTTTTCACATTTTCTTGTAATTATTATCACAAATTCTTTATACTATAGCCTAATGGAAGAAAAAATAATTCCAAAACAGAAAGGGTGAAAAAATTGATTGAAGTAAGTAATCTTACTAAAAAGTACGGAAAACATGACGCCGTAAGGAATCTGAGTTTTCGCGTTGAAAAAGGGCAGATTTATGGCTTTCTTGGTCCAAATGGTGCAGGTAAATCCACTACCATGAACATACTCACAGGTTATTTGTGTGCTACAGAGGGTTCCGTAACGGTTAATGGGTACGATGTTTTTTTGGAACCTGAGAAAGCAAAGGCTCATATTGGGTATTTGCCAGAGCTCCCCCCCTTATATCAGGATATGACTATCCTGGAATATTTAAAATTTGTAGCAGAACTTAAGAAAATACCAAAAAGCAATCGTGCAGCAATGATATCTGAAGTAATGAATATGACAGAAATTACAGATGTGAGCAATCGCCTGATAAGAAATCTCTCAAAAGGTTATCGCCAACGTATTGGTCTGGCACAGGCTATTCTGGGATATCCAGAAATCATCATTTTAGATGAGCCTACCGTTGGTCTTGATCCTAAACAAATTATTGAAATTCGAGATTTGATAAAAAAACTCGGAGAAAATCATACGATTATTCTTAGCTCTCATATATTGTCAGAAGTTAGCGCTGTTTGTGATCAGATTATGATTATGAGTAAAGGATGCCTTGTTGCAAACGATACGCCAGAAAATCTTGCAAAAATATTATCTGGCAATGATACACTTACATTGCAGGTAAGGGGGACAGTAAAAGCTATTATAAATGCACTTTCGAATACGATAGATGAAAATCTGATTTCTGTTTCTGAGCAGGAAAACTCTCCTTATTGCAAAGTCAGTATCACGCTTACTACTTTAGCAAATGATGGTGAATCAGATATACAACAGGATATCCGGGAATCTATAGCACATGCACTTTATAAAGCTGATTTGCTAATCGTAGATATGCAGACAATACACGCCTCCCTAGAGGATGTATTTTTAGAATTGACTAAGGAGGTGAAGGAAAATGATAGCTGTTTATAAACGCGAATTGCACTCTATTTTTCATTCCGTTATTGGATATGTCTATATGGCTGTTATTCTCTTTTTTATTGGAATTTTTTATTTATCTAACAACCTGGCAGGAGGCTCTTCCTATTTTTCTGCCACACTAAGTGGGCTTGTTTCCATTTTGCTATTGGTCACACCGATATTAACCATGCGCATTATGACAGAAGATAAAAAACAAAATACCGATTTATTGCTCTATACCTCTCCCGTTTCAATTAGTAAAATCATTATTGGCAAATACTTATCACTCCTTACTACTTTTTTGCTTCCGATGGTAATTATCAGTTTATACCCTCTGATTATGTCGATTTATGGGACTGTAGGGTTTCTTGAAGCTTATACTTCTATCATTGGATTTATTGCTTATGGCGCACTATGTCTGGCAATTGGTATGTTTATTTCTTCTATTACTGAAAACCAAATTGTTGCTGCCATATTTACGATGATTTTATTATATATTGGTTATGTCATGAATGGTATTACAGGACTATTCTTTACCTCTGAAAATCTGGCTACAAAAATTTTGAACTTCTATAACTTTTACAATCCATTGGTTACTTTTTTTGAAGGAACCTTTAACCTTAATCATTTAATATACTTTATTACAGTGACGATGCTTTTTCTATTTTTCACTTATCAGGTAGTGCAGAAAAAGCGCTGGAGCATGTCCACGAAACGACTAAAACGTGGAGCCTTCAGTACGGGGTCTATACTTCTGGCAATTGTTTTAACTATAGCAGTCAATTATGGAATTAACCAGATACCAGAGAAATATACCTCATTTGATGTTACATCACAGAATATTTATGGTATCACTGACCAAACGAAAGAACTGCTTTCTTCACTTGACGAAGATATTGTATTTTATGTCTTAGTCTCTGAAGCAGAACAGGACAGCACTGTCGAAAAAACGTTAAACCAATATAGGGAGTTATCTGACCGTATCAAGGTCGAGTACAGAGATCCTTCTCTTTATCCTAATTTTGCAACAACTTATAATACAGACGAACTAGAGACAAACAGCATTATTGTAGAGGGCTCAAAGCGTTTTAAGACCATTAATTATAGCAACTTGTATGAGACCGAAATAGATTATAATACATACGCAGAAACTACGACAGGATATGATGCTGAGGGACAGTTGACTAGTGCAATTGACTATGTGACCAATGAGGACCTCCCTAAATTATATGTAATATCTGGGCACAATGAATTGGATTTGCCAACAGAATTAACATCTCTCATTTCCAAAGAGAATATCGAAACTGAACTCATTAATCTTTTAAATTATGATTCCATTCCAACCGATGCAGCTGGTATCTTTATTTCTGCTCCTACTACTGACTATACAGAAGAAGATGCCGAAAAAATTCTCTCCTATTTAGAAAGTGGTGGACACGCTATTATTATTTCTTCCTGGAATGAAAATGATTTAAACAATTTTAATTCTATTGCAGAAGCTTATGGCATAGAACTGGCTGATGGAATTGTTGTAGAATCTGATCGTAATCGTTATTATCAAAATCCTTACTATCTATTGCCAAATATAGAAAGCAGTGAAGTAACTTCTTCTCTTTGCAGTGATAGCAGGTATATATTCATGCCATATGCGCAAGGCATTACTGTTAAGGAAGACTTAAGAGATACCTTGACAATCAAACAAATTCTGACTACTTCAGATACGGCTTATTTAAAAATCAACCCTTCTGATATGAAAACTTATGAAAAAGAATCCGGAGATATTGATGGGCCTTTTACACTGGGTGTTTATGCAACTGAAGATGTTGGTGATAATCAAATGAGACTTCTTTATCTGACAACCGAGAACTTCATTACAAAGTCAGTTGATGATACTGTTGCTGGCGGAAACTATGAGCTCATGATGAATGCCGTCAGCAAGATGGCTAATCATGAAACAAGTGTATCTGTACCTGCTAAGAGTTATCAGATGGCAGCACTTACCCTTACAAAGGTACAATCCTTATTATGGGGCTTGCTCGTAGTTATAATATTGCCACTTAGCTTATTAGCCTCTGGACTTATTATCTGGGCAAGACGCAGAAAGAGATGATGAATTTCTTCATGATACCTGTCACTATTATAATGAACGATTAGACATACATTGCTGGGTGCAACATAAAAAAGGAGATGCTAAATGCATCTCCTTTTAAAATTATATTTATTAATACTACTATTCATAATTGACTATTATTTCAATATCTTAATTGTTCCAATCAGTGGTAACTCTTTTGCCTTACCCTGTGCTGCATTGACAATTCCTAAGATTGAAAAAACAAAAATGACTAAAGACAATAAGGAAACAATAAGTCCTAAAAATGCAATACTAGATAAGAATATATTCAATATACCAATTGCCACTTCAATAATAAGTAGAACCAAACCCTGGTTTGCATGAAATTGCGCAAACTTTGACTCTTTTGCAGCAAAAATAGGTATCAATACAAGTATTCCAAAATATGCCAAAATTCCGAAAACCTTATTTTTTTGAATATCTTCTTGTGAAAATTCCGACGTAGTATCAGGTGTGTTGTTAAAATCTGCCATATGTGTTTCCCCCATTTTATTTTTTTGCCATGCTATGCATTGGCGGTTAACTGCTTCTCCCGTAGTATATCATATGTATCTTACGTATTCAAGCACAACTACAAAATAATATCTTCCTTCTTATCGGCTTCCATATCGTCGTCTATTCTCCGAAATGTACTAGCCTCTCTCACTAAAATCTTAACACTCTTCACAAAATTGCTAAACATTCCGGCGCGGTACAGATTTATGATAATCATTCCAACCGGTACTGCAATAATCAATCCAAATGCTCCTCCGATTCTAAAACCAATATACAATAGAAATAGCGTCGGAATCGGCTCTAATCCAATGGAATCTCCAACCAGCTTTGGCTGTATTAACTGACGAATCAATTGGCTTACTCCCCAGGCAATTAAAAGACCAATACCCATACGATAATCGCCAACCGCAAACTGATAAATCGCCCATGGTAACATAACGATACCCGTTCCAAAGAAAGGAAGAAAGTCAAGCATCGCAATCAACAAGGCAAGCAATATACCATAATCAACTCCTAAAATAGTAAATCCAACCAATAGTATAAAGAAAACCACTCCCATGATTTTAAACTGTGCCCTAAAATACCCACCGACAGCATCTTTCATTGTTTTATATACCACATTCCACCGATTCAACATAGAATCAGAAGCGCCTCTTTTAATCATCTTTACGATATACTCTCGCTCAGCAACAAAAAAATAAGAAGATAATATTGCCATAATAATTCCAAGAATGACAAGCGGCAGATTTTTAGCAAACCGACTGGCTGCTTCCGCCATAGGTGCTCCCATAGATTTTAAAATAGAGGTTGTATTTTCATTAAAGCTTGCAAATATCCCTGCAACCCACTCTCGCAAAACAAGAGGCATTCTTGCCAGATAGATGTCATAACTCTTTGTTATTTGCGCTATTGTAGCAGACACACTTTTCCACAAGTCCGGCAGATTTCCTGCAAATCCAACAATTTGCTCAACCAACATAGCAATAACAATATAACTAATCGAAACGATGACTGCAATGGTCAACACTATAACAAAGGCAGAACCCGCTCTTCTGACAATCTTGATGCGCCGCTCTAAAAACCTGACCAGCGGATTTGCTATTAATGCTATTATTGCCCCAATAATAAATGGCATAAAGTATATAATAATACTTGGTAGTATAAAAACACAAAATAGTATTGCAAGAATCATTGTCACAATATTAATTGTTATTTTTAAGTACTTTATATGTGGCTTCATATATTTCTTCCCTCCCTTGTTTGGTAGATGCTGAAAACGGGATTACAACCGTTCCTGGTTCCATTTTTAACCCCATTCTTATCATCTTAATGCTCTTATCGATTTGGCTCCTATTAATTTTATCAAGCTTTGTTGCTATGATGATAGGCTGATATCCATTATTGATGATCCAATCATACATATCCTTGTCGTTTTTTGAAGGCTCATGCCTGATGTCAATCAGCAAGAACACCTCTTTTAATTGTTTGGAAGAATGAAGATATCGCTCAATCATTTTTCCCCATTGCTCCTTTGCCTCATAAGATGCTTTTGCATATCCGTATCCGGGCAAATCAACATAATACATATTGACATCCTTATCCTCTTCATCGAGGGCAGAAACACGATAGAAATTTATCGTCTGCGTCTTACCCGGTTGTGCTGATGTTCTAGCCAAAGATTTTCGATTAATTAATGCATTGATTAAAGTTGATTTCCCAACATTACTCTTTCCTGCAAAAGCCACCTCTGGCAACTGATTATCAGGTAATGTACTCGTGATTCCACATACTGTTTCCAAATCTACATTTTTTATCTTCATAATGCTTCCTTAATGACATCCTCCATCGTCTCTACATACACGATACGAAGTCCTTTTTTTATTTCATCTGCTATCTCTTCGATATCTCTCTCATTTTTTTTGGGAACAAGTACTGTTTTAATATTTGCATTCTTTGCAGCGAGAATCTTCTCTTTCAGTCCACCGATTGGTAATACTCGACCACGAAGTGTAATCTCTCCAGTCATTGCAACTTCCGCTTTAACCGGCCTCTTAGTAATTGCAGAAAAAAGTGCCATTGCCATAGTAATGCCGGCACTTGGTCCATCCTTTGGTACAGAACCTTGCGGAATATGGATATGAAAATCATGCTTCTTAAAGAAATCACTCGCTATCTTATATTCTGGGCTAATAGAACGTATATAACTAATCCCCGTCTGTGCTGATTCTTTCATCACATCACCGAGTTGCCCCGTTAACATGGTTTCTCCCTTTCCTGGCATAATATTGACTTCAATTTGAAGTGTATTACCGCCCACGCTAGTCCACGCAAGTCCTCTTACGATTCCAATTTCATCTGTCTCATTTGCCATGTCGTAACAATAAAGCTCTTGACCCAAATACTTGCTAAGATTTGCCTCTGTCACGCGAATACTCTTTTTCTTGTTTTGCCATATCTCTCTTGCTGCCTTACGGCATATCTCGCCTATTTTACGTTCAAGCTGCCTTACACCAGACTCTTTTGTATAGTTTCTGGCAATGATCTCAATGGCCTTATCCTGTATAGATAGTTGTCCTGGTTTAATTCCATTACGCATCATCTGTTTCTTAATTAAATGTTCCTTTGCAATATGAACCTTCTCATTCTCCGTATAGCTAGTTACTTCGATGATTTCCATTCTATCAAGCAGTGGTCTGGGAATATCAGCAGAAGAATTTGCGGTAGCTATAAACAGTACCTCTGACAAGTCAATCGGCACTTCAATATAATGGTCCCTAAATTTTGTATTTTGCTCAGCATCAAGCACCTCCAGCAATGCCGATGCAGTATCTCCTTTATAATCCTTGCTTATTTTATCTATTTCATCTAATAATATCAGAGGATTCTTTACACCCGCATGCTTCAATCCTGTAGCAATACGCCCTGGCATGGCACCAACATATGTCTTCCTATGCCCACGTATCTCTGCCTCGTCCCGAATGCCGCCCAGTGAAATCCCTACATACTTCTTCCCTAGTGCTCTGGCAACTGATTTGGCAATGGAAGTTTTACCGGTTCCTGGCGGTCCAATCAGGCAGATGATTGGACTATCACCCTTAGCTGTTAAATTGCGTACTGCTAGAAATTCCAGCATTCTCTCTTTTACTTTATCAAGTCCATAATGATCCTCATTCATGATAACTTCCGCATTTTTTAAATCTTTGTTATCTTTGGAGGCCTTACCCCATGGCATTTCTAATAGTGTTTCAATATATCCACGTACTACTGCACTCTCAGATGAATTCGCAGAGATTTGTTTGAATCGCGTAATTTCTCTAGCTAGCTTTTCTTTTACCTCTGCAGGTGCTTTTAGATTTTTAAGTGCATCTTCAAAGGAATCCTCTTCCGATGTCGCACCATTTTCACCAAGCTCTTCTCTGATATATTGTAGTTGCTCACGTAATAGATATTCCTTTTGATTTTTATCTACTCTTTCCTTAACCTGTTCCTGAATATTCTTTCGTATATTAATTATCTGCAACTCATTTGTCAAAATAACAACCAGTTCCTTAAAACGCGCTTTTTCTTCTGCTGCTTCTAACAATATCTGTCTGTTTTCAACACTCATAGGTAAATTGATTGCAATAAAATCAACTAATTCTCCTATATCTCTTGCTTCATCAAACTGCCTCTCTATCGTCTTTCCTATTCTCGGATTATGTGCTATATACTCAGCCATTAAATCTTTAAGTGTCTGCATCATCGCCATATTTTCGATATGATCAAAAAGAAGGGCGCCTGCCGCCTTGACAGGTTTCACTTCTGCTAAAAAATAACCTTCTTCTTCCTCTGTGAGACTAATAAGCTGAGCCCTCACCTGCGCTTCAATAAGAACTCTGACCACATGATTCGGAAGCTTTAAAACCTGCTTTATCTGCGCAATTGTCCCCATCTGGTATAAATCCTTATATGCAGGTGTTACTACTGCTGCATCCTTCTGCATCACAACAAATATCATCTGGTCTTTTACCATTGATTTCTCAACCGCAGTAACCGATGAATCCCTATCAACATCAAAATGAATAATCATACCAGGCATAACCGTCAGTCCCCGCAGGGCAATCGCTGGTAATTTTTTCTTAACACTTCTCATTCCATGCTCTCCTGTATAAAACAACGACACCAAAAAGCGGCGTCGTCGTCTTGCCACCATAAGGTGGGTTATTATATTATGCCTTTTTCGCTCGTTCCTCGTGAACAATTAGCGGTCCACTTGTTCCTTCTACAGTCTCTTTCGTAATAACACAGCTGTCAATCGTCTCGTCTGATGGAATCTCATACATTAGGTCGAGCATCAGTTTCTCCATGATTGAACGAAGTCCACGTGCACCTGTTTTTCTCTTAATTGCCTTTTCTGCTATTAAGTCAATCGCTTCTGGCTCAAATGTCAACTTCACACCATCTAGTTCAAGCATTTTCTTATACTGCTTTGTAATTGCATTCTTTGGTTCTTTTAAAATACGAACCAGTGCCTCTTTATCAAGCGGTTCTAATGAAACATTAATCGGCACACGTCCAACAAATTCTGGTATTAATCCAAATTTCGTCAAGTCCTCTGGCATTACCTTTTGCAAAAGAACGCCGATTTCTTTTTCTCTCTTGTTTGTAATCTCGGCATTAAAACCAATTGATTTTTTATCCAGTCTAGCCTCGATAATCTTATCTAAGCCTTCAAAAGCACCTCCGCATATAAACAAAATATTAGTTGTATCAATCTGCAAAAGTTCCTGATGAGGATGCTTCCTGCCACCCTGTGGAGGAACACTTGCTACAGTACCTTCTAAAATCTTAAGAAGTGCCTGCTGTACGCCCTCACCTGACACATCTCTGGTAATAGATACATTTTCACCTTTTCGCGTAATTTTATCTATTTCATCAATATAAATAATACCATACTGTGCACGCTCAATATCATAATCTGCGGCTTGAATAATCTTCAGCAAAATGTTCTCAACATCCTCACCAACATAACCAGCCTCAGTCAATGCTGTTGCATCTGAAATTGCAAACGGAACATTAATTATTTTTGCCAAAGTCTGTGCCAAAAGAGTTTTTCCACAGCCTGTTGGACCTAGCATAATAATATTACTTTTTTGCAAATCAACATCAAGATCTTTTCCTGCTGTAACTCTCTTGTAATGATTATAAACAGCAACTGACAAAACTTTTTTTGCTTCTTCCTGACCAATCACATAGTCATCAAGAAATTCTTTTATCTCTCGTGGCTTAATTAGATTAATATCAAAGTCTGGCGCATTTTTGGCATCTCCCTGCTCATATTCCTCTTCTATGATATCCATACAGATATCAACACACTCATCGCATATATAAGCGCCTCCAGGACCAGCTATTAATTTTCTAACCTGGTCTTGTGTCTTATTGCAAAATGAGCATCTTATTTTATCATCATTCCCTTTTCCTGACATCATATCCTACTTATCTACTCCTCTGTTTGCAATAACAATATCGATCAAACCATATTCCATTGCTTCCTGCGCAGACATCCAATTATCTCTGTCTGTGTCGGCAGCAATCTCTTCAATCGTTCTGCCGGTATTTTCCGCTAAAATCTTATTCAATAAAGCTTTCGTCTTAGCCATATGTGCTGCCGCAATTTGAATTTCTGTTTCCTGACCCTTGGCTCCACCAAGTGGCTGATGTATCATAATTTCTGCATTTGGGAGTGCCGATCTCTTACCTTTGGTACCACCTGCAAGCAAAAACGCTCCAAAACTAGCTGCCATACCCATACACATTGTTGCTACATCGCACTTGATAAAATTCATCGTATCATAGATAGCATATCCTGCTGAAACTGATCCTCCAGGACTATTAATATATAGATGAATATCTTTCTCGGGATCTTCTGCTTCCAAAAACAATAGTTGTGCTACCACTAAACTAGCTACCGTATCATTTACTTCCTCACCAAGGAAAATAATTCGTTCTTTCAATAATCTTGAGTAGATATCGTAGGAACGTTCGCCCCTGCTCGTCTGCTCTATAACATAAGGTACTAAACTCATTTCAATTCCTCCTGTCTGTCACTATGTCCTTATTTATCTGCTGCCTTTTTTGATGAAGCCTTACTTGGCTTTTCATCTGCTTTTTTATTTGCAGTTTCTTTTTTGACAGCTTTTCCTTCTTTTGCTTCAGAAACCACTAATTCTACTGCCTTCTGAATTGCAATATCATTTGTGATCTGCTCTTTCTCATATTCGCCGACCATTTCTTTTAGCTTATCGCTTTCCATCTGATACATTTCTGCCATCTTTGCTATTTCAGCGTCAAATTCTTCATCAGAAACAATTATTTTTTCTGCTTCTACAACAGCTTCCAGTACTAGTCTGCTTTGAATGCGTTTCTCAGCTGCTGGTTTCATCTGTTCTAAAAACTTTTCACCAGTAAGCCCAGTAAATTGAAAATACTGTTCTAAAGATAGGCCCTGCTGCTGCAATCTCTTTGCATAATCCTCTGCCATCTGCTTTGTCTGTGTCATCAGCATAGGCTCTGGAATATCCATCTTTGAGTCAGCAATAATAGCTTCAATTACTTCGTTTTCTTTCTTATCTTTTGCTTCGGCTTCTTTTCTCTCGCAAATCTTCTTCTTAATATCAGCTTTATATTCTGCAAGCGTATCAAATTCTGAAACTTCACTTGCAAATTCATCATCTAGCTTAGGAAGCTCTTTTTCTTTAATCTCTTTTACCGTTACTTTGAACATTGCTTCTTTTCCAGCAAGTTCTTCTGCCTGATACTCTTCAGGAAATGTAACATTCACCTGTACTTCTTCATTTAAAGCGGCACCTACAAGCTGTTTTTCGAATCCTGGTATAAATGAATTAGAACCAATCGTGAGTGGATGATTTTCTCCCTTGCCACCATCAAATGCAATATCATCTACAAAGCCTTCAAAATCAATTACCGTCATATCTCCGTCTTTAACAGCTCTGTCTTCCACATTGATTGTTCTTGCACTATTTTCTCTTTCTTTTTCAATCTCTGCAAGTATTTCCTCTTCTGTCGCATCAATATCTACTTTTGATACGGACACTCCCTTATATTTCCCGAGTGATATCTCCGGCTTAATCGCAACTTCCGCTGTAAATATAAATGGTTTCCCTTTTTCGAGTTGTACTACATCAATTTTAGGCTGTGATACAACATCAAGATCTTTATTTTCAGATAATTCTCTTTCATAAACCTCAGGTATCAAAGCATTAACAGCATCCTCAAAGAACATCTCCGTACCATACATCTTCTCAAGCATTTGACGAGGCACTTTACCCTTTCTAAATCCAGGAACACTCATTTTGCCTTTATTTTTTTGATAAGCTTTTTCAATTGCTTTTTCAAGCTCCTCAGCAGAAGCCTCAATTGTAAGCTTTGCCATGTTTTTCTCAAGTTTCTCTACTTTTAAACTCATTGCTATATATATCCTCCTTAATATAGGTGTATCTATTATGTATAGGCAAACATCTGCTTACTCATACTTAAAGTCATTAAAGTATTATATCATAGCACTATTTAAAATGCCAGTATAAAAATAACACTTGGCTATATTCCATGATTTATCAACACTTTTTGCCGATTTTCGTGCCTCACCCATGCGCTATTGGGTGCCGTATAACTGACTGCAATTTCTCTGGTCTGCACTTTCTCGGATTGCTCATATATATTTCAATATCCTTGTAAAACCATTAATTCTGTTGTAATATAGTAATAAGCCTATACAAATGACTACTATTGTTCTCGTTTCTATAGCCTCTATTCTGTAGAAGAATAGAACTAATTCATCAGATTTTCTAAAACAAAGGATTTTCCTGCGGTAAAGAAGATGTGTAGCGCATATATTTACGATACGTCTTTTTGGAATACGCCGAAGGGGCGTTTTTTAATTTAAGGAAAACTCTTCACTTACTATTTTTGAAAGGAGGAACACGATTTGGATGATCGCGTAGCCATTATAGGCATTTTTATTCACACGCCAACTGCAATATTGAAGGTTAATGAAATATTACATGAGTATGCCGGATCTATCGTTGGGCGGATGGGGCTTCCCTACAGAGAGAAAAAAATCAATATCATATCTATTATAATAAATGCCAAAGGTAATGAAATCAGCAGTCTTGCCGGAAAATTGGGGAGACTCGAAGGTATTACGGTCAAATGCATGCAGACCGATATCAGCACTCCATAAATACAACCACTATAATTAACAATACAATCCATAAAGGAGAACTACTATGAAAATAACAATTAAACAAATCACGCAAACCGCATTACTTTTAGCATTATGTATTATAAGTCAGTATTTTAAAAATCTATCGGTCTATATTACAGGCCCTATTATCAATGCAATATTAATCATTGCCACTCTTTCTATTGGACTATTTGCTGGTATTACCATATCGATTATTGCACCTATTACGGCATTTTTCTTTACTGGTTCACCTATTATGGCAGCCATTCCTTTGATGTTCCCAGTTATTATGCTCGGAAATTTGATTTTAGTAGGAACAACCTACTATTTCGAAAAAAAGCAGACTTTTAAATATCATCTTCCAACAGGTCTTATCATTGGTTCTGTTGCCAAATCAATTTTTATGGGCGTTGTAATCGTCCTAATATTGCTACCATTATTTAGTAGTAATATTGCTTCTAGATTGCCAAAGCCAGAAGCACTTCCTGCAGTACTTGCAACTGCAAAGACCACCTTTTCTTTAACACAACTGATTACTGCATTGATGGGTAGTCTACTCGCATGGTTGATTTGGTTGCGACTTGGAAAAGCATTGCAGAAGGGCGAACTATAATTTCATTATTTCAAAATTCAAAAACCCACAGCATCTTCCGTGAAAACATGGACTGCCCTCGCTGTGGGTTTTATGATGGAATCGCTTTCCCTGCTTTTTTATTTTCATACATTTTTGCATCTGCCTCATTCAGCAGTTGTGCAATCCCTTTATTCTTACCGCTGCCAATACCAACGGCCACTTCACAATGCGGCCCACCCAATCTGTTTTCCTCATCCAAATCCAATTGAAACTGATTGATAAAATTTATAGCATCCTCATACCCTGCTTCTATCAAGATTGTTATAAATTCATCGCCGCCCAAACGATAAATCCTGATTGTATCATCAGTACTTTTCACATCAGGCGAGCCCTCCGGCCTTGTTCTAGAAAGCAGAACACGCCCGACTTTTTTTATTAATTCATCCCCTATATCGTGTCCCATAGTATCATTGACACATTTTAAATTATTAATATCAAAAAACAATACTGCAAGACTACAGATATTTGGATAATATTCCTCACTATCTCTCATAAATTTACTACGATTATAAAGACACGTCATACGATCATAATCCGTCTCCCAAACCAGTTCTTCATTTTTTTGCTCATGTCTGTGTAGCACTTCTTGCAGCGATGCTATTTCACCAATCGAATCCTTCACCAGATTCATAATATCCTGTACCTCATTAATATTCCCAACTCGATACAGTACCCCATCTACATCAATCAACTTATTTTTAATATTAAACCAACACTTTTCCTCATGATTATAAGCTTCCCAACGATGTATCTCACCATTTTCAGTAAGTCGCGGACAATAAGTGCAGGGCTGCTGCTTATTGTAAATAACTTCATAACATTTTTTTCCTATCAGACTTTGTATGTCTTTGCCCCTTGCCATAAAAGAATTAACATAGACGATTTGTTTCGTTTTTTCTTCAATTACATACAAACCTTCTGCACACTCTAATAATGCATTTATCCATTTTTCTTCCATACTATGCTCCCTAAATCCCTCTTTGCTTAATGCCTATAAACAATCTTATGTTTAAATGCCTCTGCAGCCTCTTTACAATCCAACAATTTGATCAGCTCCAAAGCAAATGGAATTGAAGTTCCCATCCCGCGGGATGTCGTAATATGACCATCTGTCACCACTTCATCCTCAGATAAAGAAGCTCCTTGCAGATACTCCTCGTTTCCTGGAAAGCATACTGCCCTCTTTCCCATCAAAATTCCCATTTTCCCAAGTATCCTTGGTGCTGCACAAATAGCTGCAATTTTTTTATGTGCCAGATTAAATTCTCGAATCTGCTCTGTAAGTTCTTTATGTTTTTCCAAATTCTCTGTACCTGGAGATCCTCCCGGAAGTACAAGCATTTCCACAGCATTGAAATCTACATCCACATACTTTATATCTGCAGCAACTGTAATACCATGTGAACCAGTTACAGTATCCTTATTATCAATCGATACCATTACAACATCAAGCTTGTCTCTACGAAGTAAATCGACTACTGTAAGTGCTTCAATTTCTTCAAAACCTGCCCCTAAAAACACGCAAATTCTTCCCATACACTACCTCCTTGTTTTAGTACTCATACATTATTTCCGCTTCATTTGAACCAATAATCTGACGAAAGACCTGTGTTTTAATACGTCGCGAGCCTTCACGCCATCCAATATCCGCTTCCTCTTCTAATTCACTTGCAGTTATTTCATAATAGAACCAATCGCCGACCCTTTCCATATTTTTAACGTCATAAGTATAAAGCGTCAAGTCTTCATCACCAATATCCATCGAACTATAAGGTATCTCTGGCACCATGATAGTCGACTGTGTCGCTCCGTTTTCAAATACACAAATTGCACCTTCTGCAATGAAATAGCAATCAACAGGCTGTACTAAAAAATCCTGTGCTTCCGTAATCTCACCACTTTTAAGATCTACATAAAAGGTCTTAGCCTCTTCCATTATGGTACTATAATACACGCCCTCTGACGTTGCAAGAAATGATTCTTCCACGAGGGTTTCATATACATCTTTTCCCTCTTCCTGATTACCGATGCATATCTCAAAATCACTCCCGTCTTTGTTTACACGAGCAATACGTCCACCTTGAAAAAAATTTCCTGTTCCGCCATAGGCTCCATATGAAAAATAGATGACCTCCTCATCAACTATTTGAAAACATGGGATGATGCAGCCGCGGTCACCAAATTCATACAAATCTGCATCTGTCTCTGCTAAAAGCAATTCGTTGGTTCCATCCACATTTACACTGCAAAGCTTTAATTTACCAAGAATTGCTTCTTCAAATTCCGTTTCTCCAAGATAATAAATCACTCCATTTTCAACCTTTATCACCTCACTGCACGGATTCTGCAAATCATAGTTGGCGACTTCCATCGTAAGCGGATTAATATAGGATAACTGGTACTTTTCATTTTCATCTGCCAATGTAGCAATGACAATCCCTGTCTCTTCGTCAACAGCATTTACCCTACCAAAACCATGTTCTATTTCGTTTTCTCCATTTAAATCCACAGAATAAACTGTTTGATAATAATCAGCTCCACTTTTGTTCAAATACATTCTTCCCTGACTCATAAATATATTACCATCACCCATATCTGCAAAGGCAACCTGGGTTGCATTATCCGCAGATATTTTCATTATATTCTTTGTTGTCCCTCCTATCATTCCATAATCACCAAAAATACCTGTCTCTTCAAAGTCTGTCGCTTGATACTGTCTGTAATAGGCATCCCCATTGTATGTAACAAAATGTCCACCATTATTTTCTATTTTCTCTACAATGACCTCATCATCATCACCCGCATCTTCTATTTCCTGCACATCAGCCTTTAAATCTGCCTCTTCCTCTTGGACACTGACTTCCTCAGTCAACTCTATACCGTCTATATCACTAACACTCTGCACTGTTTCATTCTTACCACAACCTGTTATTAGTAAGGCACTTATCAAAACACATATGAAAAAGAAATTCTTCATGTAATTCTCTCCCCTTCCCCTTTATTCTTTCATTCGATTATGATTTTTCAATCTTTACAATCTGTATCATATCATTTTCAATATACTTGCCCATAATTTCCTGCCCCTCAAATTTGAAATAGACATTTGTATATAACTCCATTTTAATATCTACTTTCAAACGCCTGTTAGAAATCGAAAGAATATGTCCCTGTATTGTCTCCTTCTTTGCATATTTACCTTCAAACACAAAGAGTTCAATCTCTTTCGGAATTTCTAACTGCTCCATGATATCTATCTCACTGTTACAAATAAGTTTTCCCACTGCTGTGATATCATATATATAAATAGGCTTCTGGATTCCCTTTGGATGAATTTCACTTTTGTTTCGATAAGAAATTCCCTTAACTGCTTTCACCACATTTTCTGAAGCAAGAATCTGTTTCCCAACCGTATAACCCTCAATACGTCCTGCGAGATTAACATTCTGCCCCACTACACCATATTTGGCCCTTCGTTCACTTCCAATATTACCAAGGATTACTTCTCCCGTATGAACGCCGATACCCATCTGCAGATTTGGAAAACCATATTTCTCATTAAAAACATTGACATCTGACATGGCATTTTGCATTTCAATTGCACACTTCATGGCATTTAAAACATGTTTTTTGCATTTGACAGGCTCACCGAATATAGCAAATATGGCATCTCCAATAAATTCTATAATGGTTCCCTTATAATGCTCAATAATTACTGTCATTTCCGCCAGATAATGATTGAGCATGGTCATCAAGTCAACTGGCGGCATAATCTCGCTCATTGCTGTAAATCCTCGCAAATCACTCATGATAATTGTTACTTCCTGCTTTTCTCCACCAAACTTACCACCATCGGGTGCAGCAAGAATCTTCTGCACAATTTCATCGGAGAGATAACGCCCAAAGGTTTTTGATATCAACTGATTTCTAACCTCCAGACTCTCGTTCAATGCTTTAATCTGTTCCATTACCTTAACTGCATCTTTTAATTCATACAATTCTGATAAATCATTGACCACTACGATTATCCCATTATTTTCACAAGCACTCTTTAAGTATGATGTCGTCACATACAGCTTTTTCTTTGTTCCCTGCGCTACATAATCCACGATATTTCTTTGCACCGTAGTATCATGATAAATTGCATTTAATATTGCTTGATTAAATGCATCATTTTCTGCTTCTCCGATGAAAACAGCTGCAAAAGAAGTGTTGATAATGCTATCATCCACTGCCAAAATAACTTTACATGCCGTATTGACTGAAGTGATTTTACCATCTGCACTTATGGTAAGAACACCCTCTGCCATATTTTTTACGACACTTTCATAAATAGCCGTTTCACTACTTTTTTTATTTTGAAATTCTCTCATATCTGCTCCCAATATGCTAACGATCTCTCAAAATCCGATGGTTTAGTAACTTCAATTGTCATAATTGGTTCTTTTTCTAATTTTGCAATACTTTGTTTTAGACTATACCAGTCAATTATTCCACCACCAATCGGCAGATGTTCATCAAGTATTCCGCGATTATCATTCAGGTGCATATACCCTATATATGGACCAAGCACGTCCACCCAAACAGCAAGTGGCGTCTTTGTCAAATTTGCATGGCCAACATCCAAACAGATGCCAACTAACTCGGGCTCCGTATAAAGTGATAACTTTAATAATATTCCTGGGTTGATATCCAAAGTGTTCTCAACGTATATTTTCACACCATAACGCTGTGCCATCTTCATTAAAAATTCACCCGCGACCTTGCACCACAAATCACTTATATTTTCCTCTATTAGTACCGGATAACAGCAGGAATGAATGACCACATTGGTCACTCCTAGCTTATTCCCTGTTGCGATAGACCTCTCCACCTTTTCCTGTGAAATATGTCTGATATCCTCATCATTACTTGCAAAATTAATGTCAATAAACGCGCCGTGCAAAGATGGCGTATCCATATTGTGATAGATACGTAAAATATCTTCTTCCTTATAATTCGGAAAAGCAGCATCCATAATCTCACAAGGATAATGCAATTTTCTATATTGATCTGCATAAATTGCTACGCTTTGACATTGCAACATATATCGCACCTCCTGCTGGATATTTTAATAATACATACTAAAATGATCCATCACATAATAAGCATCATAGCCACTCTTTACAAATGCTTCATTTGCCAGCTTATCGTATTCTGCCGCATACTTTTTCATTTTTGACCAAAGTCCTTCTTTTTTACTTGACATGCCTTCTGCAATCGCCTCAGACATTGTCTTGCATACCTCAACATAATCACCCGTTAGAGAACGTAGTCTTGTTGAAAGATTGCTCATCATCGATATTGCTACTGCCGGGTTTTCTTTAATATACTCTTCAAAAGCAGACTGCTTGATGCAGGCAAGTTCTGACTCCTTAAATGCCACTGCTGTAGCACTGCGTGGCATATCATCTATCACTGCCATTTCGCCAAAATATTTACCTGCACCGAGTTCTACCAAACATTTTTCATTTTCTTTACCATAGTTAATGTAAATACCCACAAGACCACTGATTACCTCATACATTTCCGTTCCCTTGTCCCCTTGTTTAAAAACAACATCACCCATTCCAAATGTCCTTAATTCAACTTTTTCCATTACCGCTTCCTCCTTATTACTTATTGTATTTGTAACTATTATTCATTAAATTATACACTAATTGCTTTAACACATCAAACATTAGAATACATATTTTTATGTGATTGTGATACAATAAAAATAACAATAATAGGTTAGGGAGAGAACAATGGAAATAGAAAGAAAATTTATTATTAATGTGTTGCCGACCGATATAGTCAATTATCCTTATCATCTGATTGAACAGGGTTATTTATGTACAGATCCAGTAATTCGGGTTCGTCGTGAGGATAACAACTATTACATGACTTATAAAAGTGGTGGCATGATGATTCGCGAAGAATACAATCTTCCTTTGACAAAAGAAGCATATGAACTACTACTACCTAAAACAGAAGGTAATATTATCTCTAAAAAAAGAGTCCTTATCCCGTATGAATCATACACGATAGAACTCGACATTTTTGAAGCACCCTTTGCGCCATTATATCTGGCGGAAGTAGAATTTAAATCAGAGGAGGAGGCTACACATTTTATACCTCCTAACTGGTTTGGTAATGATGTCACTGAAGATGGTCGTTACCACAATAGCAATATGAGCAAGCAGACCTTCTAATTTATCCTTCTCGTTGAGCCACCAATCACTAGCTCTGCTTCAAAGGTTTTATGTTGATGATCAACTTTCTTGCGCAAAACATCAAAAAGAATCGCTACTGTTTCCTTCGCAATCTCTTCAATTGGCTGTCTGATTGTCGTAATCGATGGACTATAAAAATATGCCATATCAATGCCGTCGAACCCTGCTACCGAAATATCTTCTGGTATTTTACGTCCACTTTCTAGAATCGCTTTACATGCACCGATTGCAAGCGTATCTGAAATAGCATAAACAGCCGTCGGAATATTCTCTGATATCAGTATTTGGTTCATGACCGCATATCCATTCTCCATCGTATAGGGATCCAATTCATTGTTCATAACATAAATAAGTGATTCCTCTGGCTCTATCCCATTATCCTCAAGTGCCATCCGATAACCTTCCTGTCTCAATTTTCCGACACTTTCGTCTAAATTACTTGCCACAATCGTTGCAATTTTTTTATGTCCCATCTTACATAGATAGTCAACAAGCTTATAGCTCTCCTTTACATCATCAACTGATACTGAAGAATAACTTGTATCCTGATATTTCTGTGTCATGGCAATCGTACTGAGTACAAAAGGCACCTGTAGCTGTTGAAGCTTTTCCTTTGTATGGGTAAAATATCCGCCTAAAAAAATAATGCCCCGTAACCTCTTCTCTTTAATTAATTCAAGCGCAACATCAACTTCATCCTCATTCATTTCAACATGATGCAATACAAGCGAATACTTCTTCTTCTGTATTTCGCTTTCCATAATCTTAATCATTTTCATAAAAAACGGATTAGAGATACCCTTAACAAGAATTGCGATTACCTTTGCATCCAATCTCTTCAGATTCCTTGCACTATTGTTAGGAATATAATGATATTGTTTAATGATTTCCATTACCTTCATCTTTGTCTCTTCGTTGATGTCTGGATGATTATTCATTGCACGTGATACTGTACTAACACCCACACCACACATTCTTGCAATATCTTTAATTGTAATCGTTTCCATGTTCATGCCCATCCATTCTGAACTATTCTCAAACTGCCTAAAATCACTTATTCTGCAGGTTCAAAAGTCTTATGAATATACTTTCTTCTTCACATAGTTTACAACCGTCCATATAACTTCGTCAAATCATAAATTTTCTTAACTAATCTTTTATCAACATCCTTTTCCGTCATTCTCCATCTCCAGTTATTTTCCATGGTAGAAGGCGTATTAATACGTGCCTCAGATCCAAGTCCTATATAATCCTGAATAGGAATTATGCATAGCTTCGCTACACTTGCCTGCGCCAGACGTATAAAATCCCAATTAATTCTACTAGGCTCTTTCATCGCATTGTCCATATAATCCAAGGCTAATTTCTTGTCTTTTTTTGAAAGAGTCATGTACCATCCCTTAATCGTATTATTATCATGCGTCCCCGTATAAACAACACAATTATTACTATAATTGTGAGGAAGATAATCGCTTTCCTCCCTGGAATCAAATGCAAATTGTAATACTTTCATGCCAGGATATCCTGTATCTTTAACAAGTTTTAATACGGAAGGTGTTAAGTATCCCAAGTCTTCCGCAATAATATCAAGCTTCCCGAGTTCATTGGCAAAAGTCTTAAAAATATCATATCCTGGGCCTTTCTTCCACTTGCCCTTTTCAGCTGTTTTATTTCCATACGGAATCGAATAGTATTCATCAAATCCTCTAAAATGATCTACGCGCACTACATCATAAAGTTGGAAGCAATATGCAATTCTCTTGATCCACCACTCATAATTTGTTTCCTTATGATAGTCCCAATCATACAATGGATTCCCCCATAGCTGACCTGTTTTTGAAAATGCGTCAGGTGGGCATCCTGCTACAGCTACTGGCAAACTGCTCTTGTTAAACTGAAACAATTTCGGCGATGCCCAGGTATCAGCACTGTCAAATGCAACATAAATAGGAATATCCCCGATGATTTTGATTCCACGTTCATTGGCATACTTCTTTAATGCTGTCCATTGGTCCGAAAATAAATATTGCTGATATCGATAAAACTCTATTTCTACGGCATGTACTCGTCGATACTTTTTAAGCGCTTCTGCACTGCGAACACGTATATCTTCGTCCCACTCTATAAAGCTTACGCCTCCAAAAGATTTTTTAACCGCCATATAGAGTGCATAATCATCCAGCCAATATGCATTATTTAGAACAAACTCCCTATATTTTTTCTTATGCGAAATATTGCTTCTTTCATAAGCGAGTCGAAGTACTTTGAAACGTGAAAGATATATTTTTTCATAATCAATATAGCGTTTATTTTTTCCAAAATCACAACTGTTGCACTCTGCCTCTGTTAATAATCCCTCTTCAATTAGTGCTTCCAAATCAATAAAATATGGATTCCCAGCAAAGGTAGAAAAAGACTGATAAGGGGAATCCCCATACCCTGTAGGTCCAAGAGGCAGTATCTGCCAATATGACTGCCCAGCCGCTTTCAATTGATCAATAAAAACATATGCATTCTTAGAAAATGTTCCAATTCCATATTTTCCAGGCAATGATGTAATTGGTAATAATACCCCACTTTTTCTCATACTGACTCCTAGCCTTTCACAGCGCCCGCCACAACACCCTCTATAATATACTTCTGGCAAAATAGATAAAATACAATAATTGGAATAATCGACAGCACCAGCAAAGCCATCATGGCACCCATATCTCTCGATCCATATGATCCAATCAGATACTGTACTACAACCGGTATCGTTTTATATTCAGTACCAACACCTATTACTAAATACGGTAAAAGAAAATCATTCCAAATCCACATTGCATTTAATATCGAGACACTAATTGCTGTTGGCTTTAAAATAGGCATTACCACTTTAAAATAAGTCTGCAATGGATTACATCCATCTATCATTGCTGCTTCCTCAATTTCCAATGGAATTGACTTCACAAAACCACAGAACATAAATACTGACAATCCAGCTCCAAATCCTAGATATAAAACAACCATACCCACTGGATTATTCAAATGCGCACCATTTGCTAACCGTACCATAGAAAGCATTACCATCTGAAATGGAATAATCATAGAAAACGCAAACATATAATAAAGTAGCTTTGTCATTTTCGTTTTTACTCTAGTCAGATAATAAGCGGTCATAGACGCAAAAATCAATATTGCTATAATCGAGAAAACCGTAATAAACAGTGACCACCCAAATGCAGTAAAAAATTTAGTTTTTTCGATACCATTACTATAATTTGCCAAGCCACTGAATGTCTCTTCTGTAGGTATCGCAAAAGGAGCATCGCTGATATATAACTTTCCTTTGAAGGAGTTTAATATGATAAAATATATTGGCGTTAAAAATGCACCTGTCAAAATACATAATACAACTAATAATATAGAATTTACAACTGTTATTCGTTTTGACATTATTGTTCAACCTCCCTCTTTTTTGTTATCAGCAGTTGCATTAATGCAATTCCTCCAACTAGAATAAAGAAAATGACAGCTTTAGCCTGTCCTACCCCTTCCGTCCCTGTTGAGCCATAAATAGTATTATAAATATCCAGCGACATCATTGCTGTCTTTTTACTTGGGGCACCGGCCGTCAATGCCAGGTTCTGATCAAACAACTTAAAACAATTTGAAACACTTATAAATAAGCATATTGTTATAGAAGGCATAACCATGGGAATCTTAATATTAGTCAGTAACTGCCATGGGGAAGCACCATCAATCCGCGCTGCTTCAATTAAATCACCTGATACATTTTGTAACCCTGCAATATAAATAATCATCATATAACCAATTAGCTGCCAGTTCATCAAAATGACCAATCCCCAATAACCATATGTTGCATTTGCCACCAAGGTGGTTTCATATCGAACCAAAACTGCATTGAGCATAGACTGCCATATATATCCAAGAATAATGCCTCCGATTAAATTGGGCATAAAGAAAACAGTACGAAATAGATTTGTTCCTTTCACCCCTCTTGTCAAAACAAGAGCAAGCACAAATGCAAAAAAATTAATGCTGATAATAGAAATTACTGCAAATTTAATCGTAAAATAGAATGCATTTATAAAATCTCTATTAGAAAATATATTAATGTAATTTTTTATACCAACCCATTCTGGATTTAACATCGTAGTGAATTTACAAAATGATAAATATAAGCCCGATACAAATGGAATTAAAAAGGCAAATCCGAATGCAATAAAAGTTGGTAAAACAAAAATCGGGAAATATTTTCTTATTGTTTTTTGCATACACTTTCTCCTATCTTCCAAACAAATCATTATAATGAATAACATGGGCAGTGGCTAGGCAAAGCCACTGCCCACTATTTATTGTAGCATAACCAAAATTGTTTATCTACAAGATTTACTCTGCTGCTTCAGCTAATGCTGCTTTTTCAGCTGCCCATCTTTCAACAACCAAACTCTTTACATCTGCCCACTCCATACTGCCTGCTGCATATTCTAAAAGTGCTGCACCAAAATCATCTTTAAACTGCTGGCTAGGATATGATGTGAAATTCCAAGCTACACTTGTCAGAGAATCATCACTCATATATTTGATAACTTCCTGTGCCAATGGATCGGTTGGTTTTTCATCATCCTCAAATGTACTGAATGGTGCAATAAAACCTAAATCGTTTGTAACTGCTGCTTTCCCATCCTCTGAACTGAACAGCCATTCAACAAAGGCTATTGTTGCTGCCTGATTTTCAGGTGTAACCTTGCTGTTTACACAGAAGAAATTTTCTGTACCTGTACATAGTCCCTGACTTTCTTCACCTTCTGCGCCTATATACATAGGCAAGAATTTAACATCTGTCTCAGCTACAGTGTTTCCATCTACTCCTGAAATCTGTCCCCAGCCCCAGTTTCCGTTTTGTACCATAGCCACTTTGCCAAGTGCAAATTCTGCCATGGAGTCCTCTACCGTAATACTTCCAAGAAGCCCTGGTGCTGTACATGAATTATTAATATATAAGTCAAAAAGATTTTTGAAATTCTCTGCATATGTAAATTCTAAACTCTCTGTATCTGTAATGCCTTTATCTTTATACTCATAATATACAGGTACATTTGATAAATGTGTCTGCCATCTCCAGTCTTCTCCTGGAAGCAATGATGTTGAAGCAAACACGCCTTCAATACCAAGTTCAGCAGCTTTTGACTGCATATCCTCTGCAACTGCCTTTAGTGTATCAAAATTCTTGATTTCATCCATAGAAGCTGCTTTTGCTCCATCTAAAGCAAAATACTTATCCATAATAGCATTGTTATAAATAATTCCATATCCTTCTACTACGTAAGGAATACCATAAACACCACCATCTTCACCTGTTACCGCTAAGCTTTTATCTAAAAGCCAGCTATAAAGATCTGTATCCTTTAAGTCCAGGCAGTAGTCTTTCCAAACCTGATATCTCACTGGTCCATTAATTTGGAATAATGTTGGTGCTTCTGCATTTGCTACTTCTGAAGTCAGAACTTGCTCATAAGTTCCGCTAGCAGCAGTAACTACCTTTACTGGCACCCCTGTTTCTTCTGTGTATTTCGTTGCAAGACTTTGCCATACTTCTTCGCTTTCTGGTTTGAAATTCAAATAATAGACTTGTCCTGCTGCCGCAGAATCTGCTACCTCTGCTTCTTCAGCTGGCGCTGCTTCTTCTGCTTCTGCTGGCGCTGCTTCCTCTACTGGTGCAGCCTCCTCTGTTGCTATGCTGGCACCACAGCCTGCGAGCAATGTTACAACCATTGCTAAAGACAATAACATACTAATCACTTTCTTTTTCATAATACTTTTCTCTCCTTTTTGTTTTTGTATCTCTTAAATACTATTTGCCATAACAACCATTCTTACTCTCAGATGGTTGATATGACTGAGTTTCCACAGAACGAAGTACTGTTTTTTTCCATTACTTCTTTTCTGTCTATTTTCGGCACCGTTGTCGGTATCGTTATCGGTAACGTTTCCAGTAACCATGTTTATATAATACCATAGCGCTGTTTATTCTGCAATACAAAACTAACAATTTTGTTACATATCATTAATTTTTTATGCTGTTTTTAGTAATATTAGCCAAAACAATTAAAACATCAATTGTCAACTTGATAAGTGACAAATGTAAATTGAATATGTACACTTGATTTGATATGATATGTATATTCACACTATTTGATAAAAAATTTTAGGAGGATACTACCATGATTTGCCCAAGATGCGGAAGTAATCAGATTTTAATACAAACTGCTACAGAAACGACCACCGATAGTAAAATAAAAGGGTTTGGATGGATTAAAGCATGCCTTGGATATCTGCTGTTTAATATTCCAGGAATTTTATGTGGACTTTGCGGGATGGGAAAAGGTAAGTCTAAAACTACCACAAGGACGCATCCCATATATAACTGCCAGTCCTGTGGAAAACGATTTTAAGTGAGAGGATTTATGAATGCCAAAAGTAACTGTCATCAAAAAAGAAAATATATTTTTACAAGAATTTTTAACATGGATACGGACTATAGGTAATCATAGTGGTTGCCATCAAATGCCTGCGCGTAGTTTTTTTTATCATGGAAAACAATTTCCTGTATGTGCAAGATGTACTGGGGTCGGCATCGGACATATCATAGCCATACTCAGTAATATCATGGGCGCAAGAGTTCCTGCTTTCATTTCCGTCTTGATGCTCGCTATTATGGGTACAGATTGGGCTATACAGGAAGCAGGCATGAAAGAATCTACAAATATAAGGCGGTTGATTACTGGTATATTAGGTGGTTTTGGATTATTCAACTTATATTTTATAATTGGACGCAAATTTATTTTAATTTTCAAAAAACATTAGTTGCATAAAAGCCTCTTACTTTTTTCATATAAGTAAGAGGCTTTTTTTCATATTGCCAAGAGATTAAAATAAAACCTGTTTTCTATTTCCTGCGATCCAAATATTGACACACTTGCCATATATACACTTGATTGCTTTACTGCATCTTCCATATTGACTTTTTCGTCTTCTCTCGCATGTAACTTCACCATACCTCTATAGTTATAATAGTCTGCCACACTACATACCAATCTCATACAATCCGATTTTGGATAATCCGTCTCACGAATCAACAGACCCTCCTCTTTTTTTGCAATAACTGCATAATATTCTTTACAAATCTGTCCTGATAATCCTTCTTCTCTTACCATAAGCACATTGCCGGAATCGTTGCTGTCTCTATAAATAAAATCAAGTTCTGTATCCTTCCAATATATGCTATATGGCTTATCATCCACATATTTGCTCCGCAGTTGTTTGAAAAGTGCAAATTCACATTCTTCTAGCTGCAGAAGGTTGTCTTGGCGTATCGCTACTGCTGCATCATTTACCTTATATTGAATTTCCTGCAGAAAAACTGATGGGTAGGTGCTTTCCTTCGCCATAATATTCTTTGTACTTGGTAATGTATATGCCGCAACTCCACAAAAATCTTTTTTCAATGCATCATTAATAAGAAATCTTACGAGTGCAGATGTATTTCCTTTTCCAGCATATTGCGGTAATGTCGATGCTGCATAAAGATACATCACAGGTTTTTCTTTCCCATTAATCGTTACATAAGCCGTGAGATAATATAACGCCGCTTCAATTTCTTCTTTATTTCGAAAGATAGCACAACACTTTGGTGTAAAATAGTATTGGAAAAAGAGTTCTATATATTCAGCATCTTTTGGAAATCCAGATAACCATATTTTCTTTAACTCATCTATCATTTCCATTTTGGCATACTGCACCATAACATTACCCCTCTATTGATTTAGTCTAAATCCAAGCATTGTAATATCATCTGCTTGTTCTGCACCATTAACAAAATTCACCACTTCTGTCTTAACATAACAAAGCATTTCTTCTACTGCCATTCCTTTTGTGCTATTTATTGTTTCTAATAGTCTTTGGTCTGAAAACAACTCATATTTTACATTCATTGCTTCTGTAACACCATCTGTATAGGCAAAAAGAATGTCATCCTTGGCAAGCTGAATCTGTTCCGTTTTAAAAACCGTCGTTTCCATACCTGCCAACACAAAACCGCGCCGCATTTTCAGCCATTCGAAATCTCCGCCAGCTCTTCTGATTAATGGTGCATTATGGCCTGCATTCACAAAAGAAAGCATTCCTGTTTCTAGGTCTAATATACCCATAAAAGCCGTAACAAACATGCCCTCATCATTATTTTCGCACAATTGTTGATTTGTTTTTGTAAATACAGCCTCTGGCTCCTTGATTAATTGCGCATAATTTTTGATTAGCGTCTTTGCAATTACCATGAAAAGAGCCGCAGGAACACCTTTTCCAGATACATCAGCCATAACCATGGCAAGATGCGTTTCATCGACTAAAAAGAAATCGTAAAAATCTCCGCCAACTTCCTTTGCTGGATTCATAGATGCATAAATATCAAATTCCTTTCGCTCTGGAAATGGTGGAAATATGCACGGAAGCATACTTGCCTGAATACTTCTTGCAACATTAAGCTCCGCACCAATGCGCTCCTTCTCTGCAGTTACTTTCTTTAAGTTCTCAATATATTGATTAATGTCCTGTTCCATTTGCTTTACAGAACCTGCCAGCATCTCTATCTCATCATTCGTCTTGATATTAAGTTGTGCAATCTTAGATATCCCTTTTTCTTCCTCATCCTTGTCTCTTATAAATGCTGTTGTTGCAGCAGTTAAAGATAATAGCGGTGCGATAATACTCTTTCTGATTAAGTAATAAGCCAAAGCAATCGAAAGTAATGTAATTGCACCTAGTACGCATGCCAATGTTACCAAAAACCGCGCTCTATCCTGCATAATTTCATTCATAGAGATATCCACACCAACTAAAGCAACATATTCGCCCTTCGAATTCAATATGGGCTGATAACCAGAACATAGCCAGCCATTATTCTTCGTGTAATTTATTTCTGACGCAACTCCGTTTTTATATTCTCCGCTGTAAACGATGTCAAAAAAAACTTCATTGATTAATGCTGTATCGCCAAGCTGATAAGCATTATCAGGTGTATCAGCGTCCATGACATAATGGACAACACCTTGTTCTAGATCTAAATCTTCGATGTACAGAAACTTGCAATCATTACTCTCTTTCAAGTCAAATAATGTGTTCAGAATCACATCATACTCTTCATCCTTTTCTTTTGTTGCAAGATATTGCTCGATTTTATCTCCATCAACCATTTTTGCAGTTGTTCTGCCTATTTTTTCAACCAGCATTTTGTAATGGTCATCCATTGTCTCAGCGTAAACGCTATAGCTGATTAAAATACTGACAGCCATCATCAATAAAGTGATAAATAAAATAACAATCGTTGTTTTTGTGTTAAGTGTTCCTTTTTTCCTGTTGTTCATTTCCTTTTCCCCCTATACTGTTATCACAAGAGTGTTAAATCCTTGATATCTCCTGTAAAAAAAATCTTTTGCCTTTTTTTTCACAATCAAAATGCCTATATTTCCAACTGCTTCATCATCCTCCAAATCACGCAATTGTCTACTGTCTACTGCAAATGGATTGTAATTGGCGCAATTATCTCTTACAGAAAAAACAAAACTTCTTTTTCCTCCTTCTTCTCGAACATAAATTACAACTACTATATATTTATCTTTACCTGCTTGAAATGCATTTAAAATAATAGCGCTACATATTTCTTCTAAAACAAGCATTACATAGTAAGTCTGTTTTGCATCTGCTCCCTGTCTCTCACAGAACGCACTTACCTTCATCAATTCCAAATTAAGTCCTGCATCTTTGTCTGTTATAATAAGTTCCATTCTTTCATCTTCACTATGTATCGGTAAATAATACATGTTGTGTTGAAATGCACCATAACCACACCAGCATATAAGTGTCACAGCCTCCAGTGCTAAAAATGACCACCAAAATGTACTGCCAGGTATTAAGGTACATAAAAATGCAAACAAAATACTAAATATAAAAGAACGTAAAAAAGTAATCAGTGCTCCTTTATGTGCGTTTTCTGTTGCCTGATAGAAACTACTCATTATAAGATTTCCATAAGCAAACAAAATCGAAAAAATAAAAATACGAATGGGCATCTCCCCCACATGAGATTGTAGCCCAAAAAACATTGCTATATAATCTGCAAAACAAAATACCGTTATGCTTACAGGTACTCCAAGTAACATAGTTGTACGACATGCTAACTTAAATGTATCAATAACCGCCCTATTGTTGCGCTCGCCATAAAAAGTGCTGATGACAGGGTAAATTGTCGCGGTTGCTGCATCTGCAACTGCCATCACAACATAAGAAACATTTGTAATTACATTATAAATCGCCACATCAGTCTGTCCACCTGTTCTAATCAGCAACTGGTTAATCACAGTAATTGCTATAAACTGAAATAAATATTGTGATGAAGATGCAAATCCCGCTTTATAAGCAGTCCATACGCTTCTTATATCCGGCTTTTGTCTTGTAAAATGCAAGATAGATGTTTTTCTAAACATTTTCATTAGATAGATCAATGTAACAAGTCCCGTTCCCATTACTGTTGCGTATGCGACACCTCTTATCCCCATATCAAGCCCAAATACAAACAGGCAACTCAAAAGAATGTCTACAATATTACCGATAATCATTCCTGCAGTTGCTAGTATCTGACTATCATCTGCACGTACAAGATAATAAAATAACATCCTAATAAAAAAAACAGGCGCTGCTAAAAATAAAATATAAAGATACTCTCCTGTTAAGCCACTCACGTCAGGGCTTGCTGCTCCTGCACCAATCAGCGTCAGTACCTGCGGCATAAATCCAATTCCTATTAATGCTATTAGAACTCCGCTGATAATGCAAAAAATCATGCACCCATTAAACAGTGATAATGCCTTTTTAACTTTTCCTTCACTTAAATATCTCGCGTAATAAATAGAACTTCCTACGCCAATTCCAACAGAAATAATATTAAAAATCATATAAATCGGCCATGTAAATGCAATTGCTGCAAGCCCTGCCACACCCATGCGGTTTCCAATTACCACTGCATCAGCAATACCTCCAAATGCAAGCCCTGCAGTAGACACCAATGATGGCATAAACGTACGAAAAAACATAGAATATACTATTTTTTTATTGATACTCATAAAGGAATCCCCTTCATTACATTATTTAAATGAATAGGATGTGCTTCCATCTTGGCTTTTCGAAGTCCTTCCATACCCATGTCGTCTTCTCTATTTATGTACAAGAAGTCATCCTTGATTTGACTATAAAATTTTTGTTTGCAATATAAGTCCACACCGCTGTCTTTAACAAGACACTTCGCAATATGAATATCATACGTATCATCACTGATACCAGCGCCAATAATGTAAGCCACAGGACTCTTATTGGCAAACATAATAATCCCCGATAAATTTAGCTGATTAAAATAATCTATTGCAAGTAAAGAAGGATAAGAGTCTCCATAAAGCACTCCCTTCTGCGAACTGTGTACTTCATTCCATTCATATGTCATATTTTTTAGTATATCAAAATGCACTGTTGAAATTTTTTCAAATGCATAAATTTCCGCTCCCGTAGCATGCCTTATTTTCTTGCGCATAGAGGAGAATTTTGAACCCTTTAGTTCTGCCTGTTGTGATGTCAGATAAATGTATTCCGACTCATCTCTGTCTTCTTCTATCTTGAAAATACCCGGATAATTCAGCTGTACAAAATCAACATCTTCTTTCCTCATTTGTAACAACATGCTTTTACTTGGTATGATCATCTCTTCAATGAATTGTTTCTTTTTATCTTCATTACCACACGGGAAATAGTATCCATCCACTCTCTTTACAACAAAAAAGTCTTCGTCCGTATATATTTTTAACTGCAAATTATATTTCCATAAAAATAGAGAGGTAAAAGCATGCGAAGACAATTTATGCTTATTTTCTCTTCGTATTCTATCTACCTCTTCCTTGTCAGCTATAGTAATATTATGAAAAACATACATCGCCTAATGAATTCTCCGTCTCATATGTTTATTTGATACATTGTAAAAATTATAACACAACTTAATCAAAAAAACATCCTCTACTTGTCTCCAATAACACATAATTTTAATAAGAAATGTTTTATATTGTTTTGTTCAATCCTTATGCAAATGCCAGATATCGCGATTGTATTCCCCTATTGTCCTGTCTGATGAAAAAAACCCTGCTTTTGCAATATTGGTAAGCATCATCCTTTTCCATTTATCAGTATCTTCATAATCCTCAAACATTTTGTCCTTGACTCTTATATATTCTTCTAAGTCAAGAAGTGTCATAAACCAGTCTTTGTTTATCAGTTCCTTGTATAGACGCATAAGATTTTTCTTATTACCATTTCTTCTTGCTTTAAAGCTTTTGATAAAATTAACCGCTTCCTTAATGGTTTTACTATGCTTATAATACTCTTTTGCAATATAATCGCCCTTCTCATAATGCATAATAACAGTCTCACTATCTTTACCAAATGTATAAATATTATCTTTACCGACTAAAGCACTTATTTCTACATTGGCCCCATCCTTTGTTCCAAGTGTTACTGCACCGTTCAGCATAAATTTCATATTACCAGTTCCCGAAGCTTCCTTTGATGCAAGTGAGATTTGCTCCGAAACATCACATGCTGGTATCAGTTTCTCTGCATATGCCACATTATAGTTTTCAACCATAACCACCTTCATATATTTATTTACTCTTCGATCTCCATTAATAATCTTTTGTAATACCAGTAACAAATGAATAATATCCTGCGCTATTGTGTATGCGGGTGCAGCTTTCGCACCAAAAATGAATGTAATGGGCCTCTTTGGCTTTTTTCCACTTTTGATTTCCAAGTATTTATGAATAATATATAGTGCATTCATCTGCTGCCGTTTATATTCGTGCAAACGCTTAATCTGAATATCAAATATGGAATTAGCATCTATTTCAATGCCTTCCTTTTTTTTAATATAAGCAGCCAATTTTTCTTTCTTACGCTGCTTGATATTATATATTTCCTCCAATACTCCTATATCGTCCTTATATTGTAAAAGTCCTTCCAGTTCCATTGCATTTTTTTTATAATCATCCCCTATTACTTTACTGATACAGTCAGCCAAATCAGCGTTACAAGAGAGAAGCCATCTCCTGAATGTAATGCCATTCGTCTTATTGTTAAACTTCTCAGGGTAAATATTATAAAAGTGTTTCAGTTCCGTTTCTTTTAATATTTCTGTATGGAGTGCCGCCACACCATTAACAGAAAATCCATAGTGAATATCAATATGCGCCATATGAACTATTTGATTCTCATCAATAATCTGTACCTTGGGATCATCAAACTGATCTGATACTCTTTCGGCCAACTCTTTAATAATTGGAACTAATTGCGGAACCACTTTTTCTAAATAAGCGAGTGGCCATTTCTCAAGAGCTTCTGAAAGAATTGTATGATTTGTATAAGCGCAGGTTTTGCGAATGACTTCGATTGCCTCTTCCATTGGCATTGCCTTATTCTCAGTCAGAATACGAATTAATTCTGGTATGATTAGCGTAGGATGTGTATCATTAATCTGAATTACGGCATATTGATACATTTTCCGAAGGTCATAGTGCCTTTCCTTCATTTCCTTTAATATTAGTTGTGCTGCATTGCTTACCATAAAGTACTGCTGGTAAATTCTGAGCAAATTACCAGCCTCATCAGAATCATCAGGATAAAGGAATAACGTGAGATTTTTTTCTATCTGCTCTTTGTCAAAATTGATGCCTTCCTTTACTATATTCTCATCAATCGATGCAATATCAAATAAATGCAATGTATTGATACCATTTTCATATCCAACAACATCCATTTCATAAAGTACCGACTTTACTTTTCTATCACCAAAAAACACTTCAAATGAAGTATCTGTTTTCCTTAACCATGATTGTTCCTTAATCCAATCATCCTTTTCTGCAATCTGCATTCCATTTTTGAACACCTGCTTGAAAAGTCCAAAATGATAGTTTAGACCAATGCCATCTCCTGGAAGTCCCAAGGTTGCCATAGAATCCAAAAAGCATGCTGCAAGCCTTCCTAACCCTCCGTTACCAAGAGATGGCTCTGGCTCTTCATCTTCTATTTCACTAAGTAGCTTTCCATTTGCCTCAAGTATTTCGTTGAGTTTGTCATAAATACCTAAATTGATCAGATTATTCGAGAGTAGCTTTCCAATAAGAAACTCTGCTGAAATATAGTATACCTTCTTATCACCATTAATCTTAGGCGTAATATCAATTGCACCTTGAATTAACTGCAATATGGCATAATATAATTCTGCGCTTGTACAATCTGCTATCTTTTTGTTATATAATTTTTTTACTTTTCTTTCTAAATTTTCCTCTAATTGATCCTGTATTACATTTCTTTGTACCGTACTCAATGTTTCACTTAATGTCATGATGTGCCCTCCCTAACAACATAAATAATATTGTTTGTAATTAATATTGTATGTATTAAACGCAAATTCAATTTAACATAGGAAAACGTTTTCCGCAACTCTTTTTTTAAACTTCAGCAAATGATATCCTCATAATACATCCGAACAATTTTATGCTCTACTATTAAATTTCTTCCTGCATCTCCGCGCAGTAGACGTTGTAGCTCTTCTACTGTATGTGCTGCTATACTATAAAAGTCCTGGCGTATTGTATTCATTTGTTTCCCAACATAACCCATCAAGGTGATTCCATCAAATCCACAGACCGGGCGGAAAATATCCATCTCTGTCAATGCATTCATAGCGCCAATGGCCATGATATCCGAAGCACATACTACTACATCTTTATTCTCTGCATAACGAAAAACAATCTGACGTGCCTTTCTTTCACTAAAATCTCCATCTCGAACCAACATTTTAAGATTCAGTTCGCCAACGAGTCGTTTCATTCCCTTTAATCGTTCCTCTGTCACATAGGCGTTTCGTTTTCCTGCAATATATAGGACACGCTCACATGTATTATCCAAAATCGTCTTCTTTGCGACATCATACTGTGCCTTTTCATTATCAATCCATACAGAAGAAGTCTTTAAATTTTTATATGGTGCATCTACAACCACGCATTTAAAAACTTCTGCCGCAATTAGCTGCCGCAGATTCGTATCTTCCTTAGACATCCCATATATAATTATCCCTGAAATCCCCTGCGATTGTAGATACCTGATAATTTCTTCTGGCGTCATATGCTGTATCATAGAAAAAAAGATAGTAATAACTTCTATATTTAATTCCATAGCTCGATTAATAGCTCCTGCCAGATATTGCATTGATATTTCATCAATAGCCTGTGTTTTTGTATTTAAACTAATAATCAAAGCTGCTCGCCCTGTTTGTTTTGAAGAAAGTGCCGCGGCTATCGTATTGGGAACATAATTAAGCGCGTGAATAGATTCACGTACCTTTTTCTTTGTCACTTCACTAACATGTGGATAATTATTTAGTACCTTTGAAACAGTTGATATCGCTACGCCCGCATGCTCTGCTACCTCTGTAATCGAAATCACTTATATGATACCTCGCTTTTTATATGATATACTAAAAATATACTTGATTTCCTTATTTCCGTCAAACAATAAAACTGAAATTCGCAGCTTTCATACTATAATTATAATTTTATATTATTACCTTATCTTTCTAATTTATGTTATTTTATTGCATATTTTAATGCATTTTACACCAAAAGGGCGCGTCACACATACGTGTGGCACGCCCTTTTTTAATACTATATTCTATTTCTTATTTACGAATCAAATGTCTTGGCAGTCCATCTACCATAAGTGGCTGCAATTCGCCTAATATCATTGGTCTAGCATAATCAAGATAACCTTGTCCGATTTGTGTTCCATCCTCTGTAATCCACTCTGCTGGAACCGCTCTCTCAACATTCGCGATTTGATGAATATCATATATACCATAAGAAATCTGATATGCCGCTCCTTCTGCCCTATCAATCGTAATCATCATACCAGTCTTACCTGCTTCTGCTGCCATACACGCTCTGTAACCACACTCAAATGCTTCATTAATATCTGTAAGAGATGCAATATGTGTAGCTGCTCTCTGTAATGTCGAAAATTCTATTGCACGGGTTTTAAGACCTGTCTCTGCTGCAATTTTATCGGCAAGAACAACTGCACAGCCTGATAATTGTTTGTGACCAAATGCATCTACAAAATCAGCACCACCACCCAATTCACATACAAAACGGCCATCTGCTAATTTAACACCTTCAGATACTGCTAAAACAACGGAGCTTTTTGTTGCTGCGAGGTATTTCACTCTTTCCATAAATTTGTCCATATCGAAATCTACTTCTGGAAGACAAATCATATCTGCGCCATGACAATCCTCTCCTTTTGCGAGAGCTGCTGCTGCTGTTAACCAGCCTGCATGACGTCCCATGATTTCTACAACTGTTATTGTAGGTTTTTCAATACCAAAGCTTTCATTATCACGAATAATTTCTTTTAATGAAGTTGCGATATATTTCGCTGCACTTGCATATCCAGGACAATGATCCGTAATTGGAAGATCATTATCAATTGTCTTAGGAACACCCATAAATCTTTGCTTTTTGCCCTTTGAAGCAGCATAATCAGATAGCATCTTGATGGTATCCATGGAATCATTTCCACCAATATAGAATAAGCATTCAATATCATACTTTTCCATAATCTCAAACATCTTGTCATAGATTGCTTCATTTCCTTCAATCTTAGGAAGCTTGTATCTGCAAGAACCAAGAAATGCTGATGGTGTTCTCTTTAACAGTTCAATGTCACCTTTGTCCTTCACGTACTCAGATATGTCACAGAAATTTTCATCAAGAAATCCTTGAATACCATGTACCATACCATAAATTTTGTTTACTCCAAGTTCTTTTGCAGCAGAAAATACACCTGCCAGACTTGAATTAATGACTGCGGTTGGTCCGCCTGACTGACCTACGATAATATTACCTTTCATTTTTGCATCTCCTTTAATTATAATATATGATTGTCGGTGCTTCATAGCACAAAATTGCGTTCAAAGGAGATTATAGCAGATAATTGCGCGCAAAACAAGTATATTCTCCCTATTAATGCCAAGCAAAATAGCAATCAAGTTCTATTTTAAAAAGAAAGACTATTTTTTCTCTATACTCAGATTATTAGTGATGCTGGAGCATAAATTCTGGTTGCAAGTTCAGCATCAAGAAGATATAATCCTCTCGCGTCATTTCCGAACAAATCATATCTTTTAACGATCTCTTCTGTATTTTTTTCTTCTTCACCCTGCTCTTTAACAAACCAATCAAGGAACTGCATTGTTCGAAAATCTTTTTGCTCATAAGCAACAGCATAAATATTGTTAATGGATGCTGTCACTTTCATCTCATGTTCAAAGGCAGCATTTGCTGGTTCCCTAAAATCATTAAAGCTTATATTTGGCTTTTGTATCTCCTGCAAAACAACCTCTTCGCTATTGTTAAGAAGATACTTTATAAAAAGCATTGCATGGTCGCGCTCTTCCTGTGTCTGTATTTGAAACCAGTTTCCAAAACCGTTCAGATTCTTATCTGTATAATAGGTGTAAATATAAAGATACAAATATGCCGAATACCATTCCATGTTGATTTGATTATTTATAAGTGATACTAATTCTTTGTTCATCATTGTACATAACCTCCTTCATTTTGTGTTAAATAAATTGTTTGTTTTCCTCACTATTTACAAATAATTTTATCAGCAAATCCAATAAAACAGATTTGCTTATTTTAAATTATAAAATGATGAGCTTCCTTTGTATAAAGCCGATTTACCGAGCTCGCGCTCGATATATAAAAGACGGTTGTACTTAGCAACACGCTCGCTTCTGGATGGTGCCCCTGTTTTTATTTGTCCAGCATTTACGGCAACAGCAAGGTCAGCGATGGTCGTATCCTCAGTTTCACCTGAGCGATGAGAAATAACAGCCGTATAACCTGCTTTTTGTGCGGTGTGGATAGCATCTAATGTTTCTGTCAAGGTGCCTATTTGGTTAAGTTTAATAAGAATGGAATTAGAAACACCAAGATCAATGCCCTTTGTCAATCGCTTTGTATTGGTAACAAACAAATCATCACCAACAAGTTGCACTTTTTGCCCGAGTCTTTCTGTAAGTTCCTTCCAACCTTTCCAATCCTCTTCCGCTAACCCATCTTCTAGAGAAACAATTGGGTACTTTGTAATCAATTTTTCCCAAAAATCAATCAGTTCGCCAGCAGACATCTTGATCTGTTTTTTTGTCAGAAGATAAGTACCATCCTTCTGATACCACTCGCTCGATGCTGGATCCATCGCAATCCTAAATTGACTTCCAGGCGCATAGCCTGCTTTTTCGATTCCTTCCATTATTGTCTTCAAGGCTTCTTCTTCATCTTCTAAATCTGGGGCAAAACCGCCTTCATCACCGACAGCTGTTGATAATCCACGATCTGCCAGAATCTTTTTTAGACTATGGAACACTTCTGTACACCACCGAATACCTTCTCTAAAAGAGGGTGCACCCACTGGCATAATTAGAAACTCCTGAATATCAACATTATTTGATGCATGAGCACCACCGTTAAGGATATTCATCATTGGGACCGGCATGATACGTGCTTCGCAGCCTCCAATATATCGATAGAGCGGCATATCAATAGCTATAGCTGCGGCTTTCGCAGCAGCGAGCGATACGGACAAAATTGCATTTGCACCTAGCTTTTCCTTATTTTCTGTGCCATCAAGTTCCAGCATTATGTTATCAATTTCAATCTGATTACAAGCATCAGTACCCTTCAAGGCATTAAAAATTGTAGTATTGACATTTTCAACTGCTTTTAAAACACCTTTGCCCTGGTATCTCATTTTGTCACCATCACGCAATTCAATCGCCTCATAAGCCCCAGTGGACGCGCCAGACGGGACTGCCGCTGATCCCTTTATACCATTTGTAAGTGTTACTTCCGTCTGTATTGTAGGATTTCCTCTTGAATCTAAAATTTCCATAGCTTCAATTTTTTCGATGATATGATTATTTTGCATTCGTTATCCTCCTTTATCTGAAATACTATTGTTAAATTACTCTTTTACCAAATATAGTATACTACTTAAAGTTTTGCACGATTTTTTAAACATGTCAACTCTATTCTCTTGTACTTTCACATTTTACATTTAGTAAAATGCAACACGAAATGCAACACAAAAAATAAACCCCCAGTAAACACTGGGGGTTTGGTGTGCGGATAACAGGACTTGAACCTGCACGGTCTCCCACTAGAACCTAAATCTAGCGCGTCTGCCAATTCCGCCATATCCGCAAATTGCACATTGAGTTCATGTTATCATAAGCATAATTTCTTGTCAAGAAAAATGCAGTTAGATAAGCACTATTAGTTAAATACAATATTTTGAGCAGTATTAATTTACTAATTTTACTAAATTTACTAATGACCACCACTACATTTTGTGATATAATTGTTTTTGTAAACAATAAATGGTATTACTATCAGAAAGAAGGAATTAACGTGAAGAAAGTATATACCCTGCTTCTTGCAACAGTATCCGTAGTATTGTTGTTTTCAGGATGCGGTAAAAATAAAGAAGATGATTCTTCTGTGAAAAATACTGTCGAGCCTATGATTGAAATTACTACCGATGTAACAGATAGCGATTCTGCCGTGCAAGAAGAGTTCCGTGAAGGCATGTATCGAAATGAACTCTCTAATGAATGGATGGATGAATCGCTTAAAAATCAGCGACCTGTTGCTATTATGATTGACAACGATTCCAAGGCTCTTGACCATTATGGTATTTCTCATGCTGAAGTTTTGTACGAGTTGACGAATAGTACAAAGAATAACGGCATTACACGTTTGATGGTTATAATTAAAGATTATGAAAATATTGCATTAATCGGAAGCATGCGAAGTGCAAGACCAACATTTATTCAATTAATGTGCGAGTGGAATGCTGTATATTGCTATTTTGGAGGTCCTTTTTATATTGATGATTATATCGCAAAAGACTATGTTGATAGTTTGAATGGCAATACTACCGACAGTTGGAACAAACGGGTCGACAATGGCAAGGCAACCGAATATACTGCTTATGCATACGGTGCCGGATTAAAATCAACAATTGAGAAGAAGTGGGGCGTTGATTACAACGACTATCATCAGGACGTTCACTATCGTTTTGCATCTGAGAATAATCCGGTTATATTGGGTGATACTATTGGCGCCTTTGATGCATCAAGAATTACCCTTCCTTATCCTCTTAATGCACCATATTTTGAATATAATCAAGACGACGGTTTGTATTACAGATTTGAGTATAATAAAGCACATATTGATGCAGAAACCGGAAAACAATTGACGTTTAAGAATCTATTGATTCAAAATACACGCTATGTGGTATTTGATGATAATGGTTATATGATGTTTCACTCTATTGATAATAACCGTGAGGGCTACTATCTGACAAATGGAAAAGCAATTCCTGTCACCTGGTCCAAATCTGATGATTGTTCACCTACTAAGTATTTCGATGAAAGTGGCAGTGAGATTACTCTTAATACGGGGCATACCTATGTAGCACTTGTTCCAGATGATATATGGGCAGACTTAACGATTGAATAGGCTCAATAAAAATTTATTTATAAACACCAAAATGATTGCGCCATGCTGGGCGCAAAAAGGACAAAGTCCAGTGCATTATTTGCGCTGGACTTTGTCAACTGTTTCATCACTGAAAGATGTTATTTCTATCGTTCTTCCCTAAAATAAGACATTCCTAAATAAGCTGGGCCGTGATGACCCTTATTCTTTCTGACGTTTCGCACAATTAAAACCAAAATCGTAACTACATAAGGCAATATCTGTGCAATATCTGTATTAATATTAATTCCCGTTATACTTGGAACAAAGGCGTATGCCCAATAACAGAGTCCAAAAAGATAAGAACCCAAAATTGCCCAAACTGTATTCCAGCGAACAAATATTACCAATGCAACTGAAAGCCACGCCAAGCTCTCAATGGCATCTCCAGCAGCCGTAGCCCAGGTCGCACTACTGTAATCCAGTACATAGTATACACCTCCGAGACCAGTGATACCGGAGCCGATACAAATCGCAAGATACTTATACTTATTTACTGCTATACCAGCTGCATCAGCAGTCGCAGGATTTTCTCCGATAGCACGAAGATTCAATCCAATTCTTGTCTTCTGAAAAAAGAGATAAGTAAGTACTGCAATTAAAAGCGCTAAATACATCATAAAACCATAGGAAAAGACTACCTGACCCACAAATCCCCAATCGCTTAATACTGGCATTTTAGCTCCGAAAATACTATTTGCAAAAGAAGCCTTTGTCGAAACAGCGCCTTCTGGAATTACATAAGAGCCAAAAAATTTACCAATTCCCACACCAAAGATCGTCATAGTTAGCCCAACAACGTTCTGATTAATCAAAAGTGAAACTGTTAAAATGGAGTAAAGTAATCCCGCAACTAATGATGCAAAAAAGCTCATAGATAAAGCAATTAAAATACAGACAGCTCCATTTGGATCCGCTGTATGGGTTTCATAAAAATAAGCGCCTACGAATCCGAAAGCTCCACCAATGCACATAATACCAGGTGTTCCAAGGTTTAAATGTCCGACCTTCTCTGTAATGGTCTCACCAATAGCACCATATAACACAACTGTACCAAATATGACAGAACGAATAATCAATGCAATAAAGTTAGTCATTTTACTCTTCCTCCTTTTTTTGCAGGCTAAGGAAATGTAATTTGTAATTTATAAAAAACTCACTACCAATAACAAAAAACAACATAATTCCAATTACAATCTTCGTAGCACTGTCATCAAATCCAGAATAGGAATCTGCAATATGTTTTGTTCCCTTATCTAAAAACACAATAAATAAAGCAATAATTACCATAAAAATTGTATTAAATTTTGCCAACCAGGCAACAATAATAGCAGTAAACCCATATCCTCCTGCCGTGGACGATGAAATAGAATGATCCTGCCCCGCAACTGTCATGAAACCGCATACACCACAAATAGCGCCCGATAAGAACATTGTGCGAATAACAACCTTCTTCACATCCATACCCGCATATTTGGCAGTATTTTTAGACTCTCCTACTACAGATATCTCATAGCCATGTCTTGTATGATTAAGATAAAGATAAACTAAAATTACAAGTGTTCCAACAATGAAGAGTATTAGAATATTATCACTCCCAAAAACCTCTGGAAGATACCCTGCCTTAGTTCCTTTATTCAGCTTTCCAAGAGCAGATGCATTCCCTCTCCATTTGTTATAAAAGTAATTTACAATCTGTATAGCCACATAGTTCATCATCAAAGTAAACAATGTCTCATTTGCATTCCACTTTGCTTTAAAAACAGCAGGAATAAGTCCCCACACCGCGCCACCTGCCACAGCTGCCACAAACATAATTGTATATAGAAGGGGTGCTGGCAATCCACTGCAATATACCATAACAATCGCTGTCGCGAGAGCACCTGCAAGTACCTGTCCCTCTCCTCCAATGTTCCAAAAACGCATCATGAATGCAGGCGCCAAGGCAACTGCAATACACAAAAGCTTTGCTGTAAAAAATACGGTATCGCTTATATAAATTGCATTTCCAAAGGATCCCTCCCACATCAAAAAATATACCCGGCTAGGGGGGATTTTAAGAATTGAAAATACAAAAAGTGCCTCGACAAGCAACGCCAATACTATTGCAATTGTACGAATTGACCACCCCTTCCAGCTTTCAAACTGGTCTCTTTTCATTACTCGAATTATAGGTTCTTTTCTATTCATAGCTGGCTTCTTTATCCTCCTTCAGCTTCGTCATCAATAAACCAACTTCTTTCTTATTCGTCGTTCTTGCATCTACGATTCCGTTCACTTTTCCTGCACATAGCACCAGTATTCGATCCGATAAAGCCAATAATACATCCAGATCCTCTCCTACATAAATGATTGCCGCTCCCTTTTCCTTTTGCTGATTTAACAGATGATAAATCGTGTAAGAAGTGTTAATATCTAGTCCACGAACAGCATAGGCAGTCATCAGAACTGTAGGATTATTCTCAATCTCACGTCCCACTAATACTTTCTGGACATTTCCTCCTGAAAGGCGTCTTACAGGGGTATTGATTCCAGGCGTTACTACGCTCAGTTCGTCTTTGATTTTTAACGCTTGTTGTTTAGCCAGTTTTCTTGCATTTAGAAAGCTTTTCCCTTCGGCATAACTCTGGAGGAGCATATTCCCGATCATTCCCATCGTTCCTACAAGTCCCATCCCCAGTCTATCTTCAGGAACAAAAGACAACACGACACCTGCCTGTCTGATTTTTCGAGGATTCATTCCAACCAACTCGATTTCATTTTCATCAATATTCTGACGATACTGTATACTTCCTCCTGCCTCAACTGGAAGAAGACCGGCGATTGCTTCCAAAAGCTCTTTTTGACCACAACCAGAAATACCTGCAATTCCAAGGATCTCCCCGCCAAAAGCAGTGAAGTTAACGTCATCTAAGACTTTTGAACCTTCTTCGTTCACACAAGAAAGATGTTTAACCATAAGTCGCTCCACTACATTTTCAGGCTGTGGGCGTTCGATATTTAATTCTATCTTTTTCCCGACCATCATTTCTGTCAATGAATTTTCAGTTGCATCTTTGGTATTTACTGTTCCTATATACCTGCCTTTTCTTAAAATCGTGACACGATCAGACACATCGAGCACCTCTTGTAACTTATGCGTAATGATAATCACAGACTTTCCGTCTTTTCTCATATTTCTTAAAACAGAGAAAAGATTCTCGCTCTCCTGTGGTGTCAATACTGCTGTAGGCTCATCTAAAATCAGAATGTCTGCCCCACGATACAGAACCTTCACAATCTCCAATGTTTGCTTTTGCGCAACTGACATATCATACACCTTTTGATTAGGATTAATAGCAAAGCCATATCGCTTGCAGATTGTCTCCATACTCTCCACAATTTCCTTATAACTCGTCTTTTCTTTTAATCCCAACACGACATTTTCTGCAGCAGTAAAAACATCTACTAGCTTAAAATGCTGATGAACCATACCAATACCAAGTTCAAATGCATCATGAGGTGAACGTATCAGCACTTTAGTTCCCTTGACATAGATTTCCCCCTCATCTGGAAAATAAATCCCAAACAGCATATTCATCAAGGTTGTTTTTCCGCTCCCGTTTTCTCCCAATAGAGATAGTATCTCTCCATGCCTTACTTCAAAATTCACCTCGTGGTTTGCAAGAGCAGAGCCAAATCTCTTTGTTATGTTTTTCATTTGAATTGCTGCTGTCTGTCCCACCATTTTTCTCTCCTTTACCTTCTCTTCTCTTTATAAACTTTTATGTACAAAGAGAAGCCACCGCAGCGGCTTCTCTTTTGAGCACTATTGATCTTTCAAAGTTAATTCAGCTCAGTAATGCCATCAATTCTTAGTGAAAAATAAGGAGCAGCACGGAAAGAAGATTCATCAAAGTAAGTTCCTCCGTTTGCGTCAGTAGCAATTGCCTCTACTGTCTCTCCTTGGTATACACATACCGGACTTCCTGAAGAATAATCAAAGTAAGACAAATCTACTGGTGAAGAAGTAATTGCCTCGCCCGCTACTGTAAAGGTGGTAGTATCAAATACATGCAATGTGCCGTCCTTGAGTGCTGCTTCAATTTCTGCAACCTTCTCTGCGGTTCCTTCTGCACAAGACTCTCCAAGTTCTGTAATTGCAACTGCACTATCTGCATATCCTTCTGACCAATCCTGTGGAACTGCTTCTCCATTCGTGAAAGCCTGTAACAGTTCTGTATAATAAACAGCCCATTCATTAGTTGCGCTTGTTAATGCTGCTGTTTTTGCTACTGATAACATGTCTACATTGTATCCTACTGAGTATACAACTGCTTCATTTTTTTCCTGTGCGGTCTGAACTGCTGTAGGTGCTCCTGTAGAATCTGCATGCTGTCCAATAACAACACATCCGTCTGCCATTAAAGATTCTGCTGCAGCTCCTTCTGCTTCAATATCAAACCATGAATTTGTGTAAGTTACTTCCATGGCTACTTGTGGATATACTGATTTAATTCCAAGGAAAAATGCTGTATAACCAGATACTACCTCTGCATAAGGGAATGCACCAACATAACCAATTCTAACATTTTTGTCTGCATCATAACCTGATTCCGGGATTTTATCCTCTTCTACTAATTGAGCAATCTTCATACCAGCAATAACACCCGATACAAAGCGAGATTCATATACATCTGTAAATGCATTATAGTAATTATCCAGTCCTGAAATAGCCGCATAATCACCAGTCATAGCTACGAAACTTACATCAGTAAATTCCTCAGCTGCTTCGGCCATATAATCCTGATGTCCATAGCTGTTTGAAATAATTAATGTACAGCCATTTGCTACTAACTCTTTTGCAGCTGCATAGCAATCATCTGATTCTGGAACATTGTATTTCCAGAGAACATTGCTTTCTGCCAAACCTACATTCTTTTCAGCAGCAATAATTCCGTCAATATGCGCTTTTGTATAACCTTCTGTTTCGTCTCCTACGAGAATAACACCAACTTTAACATCTGAAGCGGGTTTTGCTGTCTCCTCTGTCACTTCCTCTGCTGTTGCTTCTGTGCTTTCAACTGCTTCTGTGCTCTCTGTAGCTGCTGCAGCGTCACTGCTTTCTGCGTTGCTAGCTCCACATCCTGCAAGCAGAGAAGCTACCATTCCTATTACTAGTACTGTGCTTAAAACTTTTTTCATAATTTTTTCCTCCTGGCTTGAATGATAGTATGTTTCTTTTTCAAATCATAGCGTTTCCCCGATAAAAGCAGAAAAAGTACACAAATTTCTCTGTGCACCTTCGCATTTGATACTCTCATTTAGACTACAATATTGTAATCTAAATGTCAAGAAAAAAATCAGTACTTCAAATGAACAGAAAAAAATCAGTACTTCAAATGAACTTCAAATGACAGAAAAAAATCAGTACTTCAAATGAACTTAAAATGAACTTGTAATGCTACAGGAATGTATTATTAGCGCTCTTTTTCACTACCATTTTCAAACAAACAAAAATGATCCACATCAAACATTCCACAGTCTGTCAGACGGATGGATGGAATAACCGGTAATGCTATAAAACTCAGTGTAATAAATGGATCAATTCCCGATGCGACTCCTAAATCAGTAGCTTTTTTCAACATGTCATTTAAGGCCTCGAGAAATTCTTCTGCAGGAGCATCACTCATAAGACCGCCAACCCGAAGAGGAAGGCTACCAATTTCCTTGCCGTCTTTTACAAGACAATACCCACCCTTCATTGATTGAATCACCTGCATTGCAAAGAGTATATCTTTGTCATTATCACCTACCACAATTAAGTTATGAGAATCATGTGCCACTGTAGTGGCTACTGCACCATGGTGCAAACCATATCCTGCCATTAACCCTACTCCAATATTTCCTGTTGCGTGATGTCGTTCTACCACGACTACTTTTCTCAAAGAACCATCTGCAATACGTTCAGAAACGTCAGCCTTTTTAACCCATTCCTTAGAGGTAATAATTTCGCCTGCATGTATGCGGATAACCGGAAGACAATCCCAATCTGGTAATACCAAGTCTTTTTCTGCAACAGTTGGTAAATTAACTGTATTGTAAATTGCACCCCCAGCAAAAGAATCAGATATCTGATGAAGTAGTTGTCCTTCTTTTACCATTAATCTGCCATCCTTATAAACTGCACTAATATGAAAATCTGATAAGTCCTTCAATACTACCAGATCAGCTTTATATCCAGCTGCCACTGCACCTATATTTGATAGTTTATAGATTTTCGCTGCATTCCATGTTGCTATTTGCAGAGCAGTTAAAGCATCAAGACCCAGTCCGACCGCCATCTTCAGATTTTGTCTGATTGTTCCTTCTCGCCGAATATCACTCAAGTGTTTATCATCTGTACAAAATGCAAGATTACGAGTATCCACTTGTGCCTCTAATATACCAGTAATAATCGTTTTAAGATTACGTGATGCACTGCCTTGCCGAACTAGCACAGCAATTCCTGCACGCAATTTTTCCAATGCTTCTGACGAGGTGGATGACTCATGATCCGTGCAGATTCCTGATGAAGCATAGGCCTGAAGGTTAAGGCCTGTAAGTCCCGGCGCATGGCCATCAATTATACTGTCTTGAAATGCTTCCAACTTCTTTATGACTAATTGATCTGTGCTAAGAACACCTGGATAGTTCATCATCTCACCCAATCCCAAAACACGAGAATTGTTTTTTAGTGTAAGCAGATCTTCAGCTTCCAATGTTGCCCCCGCATGCTCAAAACATGTAGCAGGAACACAAGAAGGAAGCTGCACAAAATAATTAACTGGCACGTTTTCAGATGCACTTAACATATATTGAATTCCATCTAAACCTAAAACATTTGCAATTTCATGTGGATCTGTAATAAGTGTTGTAACACCGTGGCGCAGTTCCTCTTGACAATATGTTTCCGGTATGACCATGGAACTTTCTACATGACAATGTGCATTAATAAAACCCGGAACCAAAAATGCCCCTTCGAGATTGACAACCTCCTTTGCTCGCCTATCAAAATACTGCCCGACGCCTGCGATAATGCCATCTACAATTGCCACATCTGCATATATCATTTCTTTTGTAAAAACATTAAAGACCTCTGCATTACACAAAAGAAGATCAGCCTCAGCTTCTCCTTTCGCTACATTAATGATTCTTTCTATATTCATTTTCACTTATCCTTTCAAGCACTGTTATCCACGTATCACTTCATATAATATTATATGTCTTTATCATACTATCTATGATTTATAATTATAATGCTTAAAACTTATTATATGCAATATTTATCTATAAATCGTAATCCAGTATAAGATACTTTTATATAACAAAAAAGCATCAGCCCACCGCACAATATGCAGTAAACCAACACTTTGAAGTGAGACATCGGGGATTCGAACCCCGGACAACTTGATTAAAAGTCAAGTGCTCTAC
>CAZAAC010000005.1:0-39226 GCA_964483155.1 uncultured Lachnospiraceae bacterium
AGCGTAATTATACATGAAGTGCCTATAGATTTCAAGAGTAAATTTAATTTTATTCTCGTTTTATTCCTGTTTCCTGTTGTTCTAAAGCATGACCCAGTTTGTTAAACTTTTTATCTCATTGTCTTTTGTTCTCATATAAGCACGTGGATATACTGTAATATGCCCCTCGTTTTGGTTTAAAAATGCACCCCATTGGCTAAAGGTCGAATTTGCGATGATATTATGCCTGCACAACGTCATCAGCTGCATATCGCGATAGCTTTCGCTTCCCACGTTATGAGATACGATGACTTTATCTGAAAGCCATGAGAATTCCTGTTCCACAAAAACACTATCATCTGAAAAAATGTAATAGGTCGGTTGTGCGATTCTCTCCTCTATATAGGAAACTGCTTTTTCATAATAGTCTCTGCCCAGTGCGATAAAATCAGAAGCATATTTTCCTAAATAATCGCCTCTGCGCACATGTATACTGATTGCATTTTTACTACAGATGTCTTTCGCCAGCTCAGCATTATAGCCTGTGAGCTTTGGAAAAATAAACTCTTTTTGCAGTAATCCTTCTTCCAGTCTTTCTTTATAATACATCTCTTCGGTCCAAAAGCCAGCCAGATACCAATTCTTAGTAATATCCAGATGCATGACCTTCTGGTACAATTTCTTAATCAAACGGTTCATCTGTTCCTGATCCGTATCCACGCCAAAGCATTCTCGCAGTTCGTCTATCTTATAAGGTGCATACTTTTTTTCTGAAAACAGGCGCAACACTCTGTTTGGATAATAAACCAGCTTTTCAAAAAGCGGGCCATACTTTCCACTGACAAAGCAGGGAATGATGCCTGTCACGTTTCTGATTTCTTTTGTAGTCGCCTTTTCCAACCAAAATGTAGAATCCTTTACCCCTTTAAAAATACGTTCCAGCTCATACCCCTGGTGCTCGTCATTTGCATGGAACCATGTCATATCTGCTTTGATCTCCGTCTCATAATATCTTTCCTGCAGCATTCTGTAGAAAGCGTACTGAAACATCTGATTGCCGAGACCACTCGTAAACTTCACTATTATCATATCGTACCCTCATTGTAGTACAGGAATTAGCTCTGTTGATCTAAAATAATACTGCATATTCTGTCTGCATCCTCGATGGAAAGTGATGCCGCCATAGGTAATGTCAGCACTCTTTCTGCAATCTGCTTCGCCACTGGCGTCAGGTTACTATCAAAACGTCCTTCAAAACACTTTAAATCATTTGTCAGTGGGTAAAAATACTTTCTGGTATGAATATTGTGTTTTTTTAATCTCGCATAAATATCATCTCTCGTTTCGCCTATGATATTCTCATCAAACACGACTGGGAAATAAGCATAGTTTGAAACAACACCTGGTTTATCACTTATGATTTTAATACCCGCCCTGTTTCCTAAATGACTACGATATCTTTCTACTATGGCTTTACGCTTTGCGATTTCTTCCTCCACATGCTTTAGATTACACAGTCCCATAACTGCCTGAAACTCATTCATTTTTGCATTGGCACCTATGCCATCGATAATCTCTTCGTTCTTTATTCCAAAGTCCTTTAATTTATATATTTCTTTATCAAGCACCTCGTCTGCTGTCGTTATGGCACCACCCTCAATGGTATGAAATACCTTTGTTGCATGAAAACTGAACATGGAGGCATCGCCGAAATTGCCGACTCCACAGCCATTCACTTTTACCCCAAATGCATGTGCTGCATCGTACAGAACTTTCAGCCCGTGTTTCTTAGCGATCTGCTCTATCTTTTCTACATTGCATACATTTCCATATACATGGACCGGAATAATAGCGGATGTCTGGTCGGTAATCAATGACTCTATTTGATCTACATCTATCGTATAATCCTCTGCGTTGATGTCACAAAAGACTGGCGTGAGACCATTTCTAATAATAGCATGTGTCGTAGATACAAAAGTAAATGGTGTCGTGATGACCTCACCTGTGAGTCCCATGGCCTGGATGCAAAGCTCTAACGCCATGTGCCCATTCACAAAAAGCGATACATTTGGTACCTTTAGGTACTCCGCCAGCTGGCCCATTAATTCCTGATGATTTTTCCCCATATTAGTCAGCCATACACTATCCCACAACGGGCGAATGGCTTCCACATATTCTTCAAACGGTGGCATCGAGGAACGTGTCACTAAGATTTTCTTTTCTTCCATATCTATAGTCTCCTTGTTGATAAGCATCTTCTTCAGCGCTACTCATTTTCTTACAAACAGCCTGTCATAGACTGCACAGCAGGAATAGCCAAACAATGTCGTTTTCTTACCTTTTCTCACGACCTCTTTTATATTATAAGCATACATATCCTTCAACAGCTTCCTATTCACCTTACTGGGATGATGTAGAAAGAGGTTTAGTGCTGTTTCAAAATCCTTCTTGGCTTTTGAAACCCCATAATCAGTTAATCCGAAATTCTCATCATACCATTTTAACAAATTTTGCATTAAGTAACAATCTTCCACCAGAAGATTACGATTCAAGGTTAATGAATTCCAGTTTTCCCCATCCTCCTTAGAAACATAACGCCATGCACTCATATTCTCACCCATGGTCCAAATATCGCCCTGTATTAATAAAAACAATAAAATGACCGCATCATCCACAAAATCATGCGCTCTATATAAAATCGAATAATCATATTTCCCTACACGATAAATATTGTGGCAGACCAATGTTGCGTAGTGTCCGGGCCATTCCCTTTTATACTTAAAATCTTCAAATGTATATTTACCGCTCCATTTGTACATATTGCCTCTACTGAGCGTTGACTCATCTGTAATCTCTTGATCTTCTTCATCTATCATAACACAACCATGCGTGGTAGCAATATATTCGGGATGTGTCTCTAAAAAATCAACCTGTTTCTGCAGCTTTTTCTTATCTGTCCAATAATCATCACCTTCGAGATAAGCAACATACTTTCCAGTGCATGCCATAGAGGTCTGATACACATTCAGTGTCGGTCGTCCGAGATTCTTTTCTCTAAACAAAAGCTTTACCTGCTCTGGATATTGTTTCTTAATCTCTAAAAGAATCGCACGCGTATTATCCGTAGAACAATCCTCTCCTACCATTACCTCAAAAGGAAAATCTGTCTCTTGTTCTAATACACTCAGCAGTGCCTTTCGCACATATTTTTCATGATTATAGGTAATAAATACAACACTTACCATAATTTCCTGCATATATAATGCTCCTTTTGCTCCTATGATTTAAAGATACCTCTGCTCTATTACAATGACTTCGGGTCTACGCTCTCGATCTTTCCACCATCTACCTTAAATATAAACCTGCAGTTCTTGATTGTCGAAAGTCTATGCGCGATAATGATCAATGTTTTTCTTCCCTGTAATCGATCGATTGCTTCCATAACCGCTTTTTCAGTTTCGGAATCTAATGCTGAGGTTGCCTCATCCAATACCAGAATCTCTGGATTATCATATAATGCTCTGGCGATTCCGATTCTTTGACGCTGCCCACCTGATAGTCTTACGCCTCGTTCTCCTGTCACAGTATCCAGACCTTCCGGCAGATTTTGCACAAATTCTTTCAATTGTGCTTCTTCTAACGATGCCCATACCTTATTCTCGTCGATATCCTTATCATTAATTCCAAACGCAACATTATTGCGTATACTCTCATCTGCTAAGAAAATAGCCTGTGGGATGTATGCCAGCTTCTTTGACCACTTAAGAGGATGCTCGTGTACATTCATTTCTCCAAACTGTACGCTTCCTTCGGTAGGCGTCAATATTCCCAGAATAATGTCAGCCAGCGTTGACTTTCCTGCGCCAGATGGACCAATTAAGCCTACTGCGGCACCCAGTGGAATTTTAAAAGAAACATCTTTTACCACATCTCTGTCTGTATGCGGATAGCGATAAGATACATGTGATACCTGTATCCCATCTGGATGATTATCCTGATATACTTCCTCTGCTTGTGCGGCATCTCTGATCTCATAATTGACCATATCTTCTGTTTCCTTAATATCTCTGTAAATCAGATCCACTGATGGTTTTAAGAAGATAATAAGATTAATATAATTATTTACCTTACTGACTGAGGGTAAGAGCTTAAATGCCGCTACTGCAAATGCAGCCAGCTCAGGAACCATACTTTTCATATCTGCTCCATGATATAGCTTCCACATCATCACCAAAAGGAGTGCACCGATACAAATGGTTTCAATAACAAATTTTGGTGCCTGCCCTAATATGTTATTATTTCTGACAGCACGCATTTTCTTTTTGCCACATCCTATAAAGACATCTACGAAATACTTTTCCCGATGCAGGATTTTGATATCTTTTACTGCACCAAGCGCCTGATTAATCGACTGGTGCATCTTCCCATCGTAAATCTGATTGATCTTTCCATACTCACGTGCCTTATTTCTAAAAAGGAAAAGGTAAATGGCAGTGAAAAAGCCTAAAATAATCACAACTGAAAGTGTAATAAATGGGTCTACAATCAATAAATAAACACATAACAATAACGATATGAGTAGTTCTGAAAAAAGTAAAAATACACTTAGCAGCATTTGGAACAGTCGTTCTGCATCAAGCATGACATTACGGACCATTTCCGCAGAATTTTTGTCTAAATGATAGGTGTATGGTTTTTTCAAATAGCAATCGATCAGTCTCCCTGACAGCTTTAACTGGTTATTATAAATAAATGTATACTGCACATAATTGATCCAGAGTAAATATGCATTTTTTACAACATAAACGACGATTAAAGCGACGACTATATATAAAAGGAATTCTCTATCTGACTGCATATGAAACTTTTCATAGATTGCTTTCATATATTTGTTCGAATGTATTTTATTTGAATCCGTAATCAGGGAAGCCAGCTGTGTAATAAAAGATACGCCGACCAGCTCCATCAGTGCACCTAAAAAAAGGGCAATAAAGAGAACAATCGATTGTATTTTCTGTTTCCTATTAAAAATGTAATTTAGTTTTGTACCAATTCCCATGTGATATCTCCTTGCACTGTCTATCTGTTTGACTTAAGCATCGCCTGCTGCCATAAGAATGGATATAATGCGCTCCATGCACTCTCTCCCATAGCAAATGTTGCATTTTTATTATGAATTACCTGTTCGACCTGTTTTTTCACATTCTGTGGATGAATCAAATCACAATTTAAAAATGCTGCCGATGATATGGTATCTTCAAAATATTCTTGCAGTGGGCCTTGCATCCACTCCACGATTGGCGTGTTAAAGCCAATTTTTGTTTTTCTGTATGCGATATCCTTTGGCATGAACGGTGCCATAGCATCTCGTATAATTGATTTGGAATAGCCGCCATGCAGCTTTGACTTCCAGTTTAGAGCAAATGCCATACATACGAGTCTGTAGTCCATAAATGGCATACGAATCTCGATGCCGTTTGCCATACTATATCTGTCGTAATTCCGCAGTAAGGTGGGCAATATCGTCTCATGAGAAGAGGCATACAATATTTTATTCAGCACATCCAGCTTCTTATAATTCTCGTGTTCTGCTGCCCGTGGTATATATAACTGCTCCTTACGAATTGTCTTTTTCATAAAATCACGTCGATAATAATTTAAGAAAGTCTTTAGCCTCGATGTACTTGCCAGTGACATATTAGAAGCATCCTTTGGAAAGCTGTCAATATATGCTGTCAGAACTGTATTAATATCATTTTTACGAATACCGGCATCTTTCAGTGCATTTATAAAGTCAAACGTATAGCCGCCAAATAATTCATCAGCACCGTGACCATCTATCGTAACCAGTGTTCCGTCATCCCTAAGCGCTCGATAAAGCATCATCATTGGGATCGGACTCGTCAGATAAACATCCTCGAACAGATAAATATATTCCTCCAGTTTATCAATACTCTTTGTGGGATCGATTTCCACAAAAGTACTCTTTATGCCGAGAAAATCCGTTACTTTTTTTGCATACATACTCTCATCCATCGTAGTACCGGGAAAAGTTGCTACATAGGCATGCTGCCAGTCCCCGTTCATACGGATATCTGTATTATTCTTTGCGAGATGTGACATCGCACATATTGTGGCAGAAGAATCCAGCCCTCCTGAAAGAGCAGTTCCGATCGTAACATCACTTCTCATGCGAAGCTTACAGGCATCTAAAAAAAGTGCACGGAACATCTCTACCTGTTCTTCATAACTATCTGGCACTTCTGGTATTTGGTCGAGCGTATTCCACCAGTTAGTAATCTTGATGCCCTTCTCATCCACATAAGCATAGGAACCTGCCGGAAATCTCTTGATTCCCTCGATCACGCATTCCTCTGTTCCCTCATAAAAAATCGTTTTTTTGGGATTTGTCACAAGCTCCCTGTTTGGTCTGACATTTTTCATAAGCGGCATTAATACCTTCATCTCTGAGCCAAAAGCCACTTCCCTTTTCTCTTCATCCAGAAATGTATAGAATAATGGCTTAACGCCAAATCTGTCACGGCTGAGAAACATTCTTTTTTCTTCTCTGTCCCAGATCGCGAAGGACCACATCCCATTAAATTTAGGCAGGCACGCAGGCCCCCATTCAACATATGCCGCCATCAGCACCTCAGAGTCAGAATCACTCTGAAACGTATAGCCCTTATTTAACAATTCTTCTCTTACTTCGATAAAATTATAAATTTCACCATTATAAACCAGCATATATCGTCCGTCTGCATAAGCCATCGGCTGTGAGCCTTTGTCCGTCAAATCCAGAATAGCCAGTCTCCTGTGCCCTATTGTCACTCCATCCTCTGCCCAGATACCACCGCCATCAGGACCTCTGTAAATCATCTTATTAATGCAGACCATTGCTAAGTCTTTATCTATTTGTTTATTTACAACGCCAAAAATTCCACACATAATGTTGTCTCCCGTCTTACTGTAAGGAAAATTTTTAATGCTTCGCCAACCGTTCCCTGATTCGGTATTTCATCACCGAAACCATATTTTTTACTTTCAATCCTCTAAAATAGTACAGGTGTTTTTCTGCCATACATTTTTTGGGGATTTTTGCCACCTTAGAAGTGTCATAAAGGTAAAATGCATTTCCCTCCAGTTTAAATACGATGTTTGCATCCAGCGGTCGGAACTTGCAGCCGAAACTCGCCAAAACCTTATAGGGTTTCGTTGCCCCAGACAGTACATACCTTTTCTTGGTTTCTTTATAACCATATAAATCAATCTCGATCAATTCGGCTTGTGGTATGATTTCTTTTATTTTCTCAGCCAATTTCATATTTTCAAAAAAAGCATCATAAACTGCTTCCGATTCTTCTAATGCACTAAAACAATACTCCCTGTCTCTTTGCATGGCCAGTGGCACTTGCAAATCTGTGACTGCTTTTGAGGCATGCGCTCCTTCATCGAAAAAATTAGTCGTAAGAGAAACCTTAGGATATAGAAAATACTTATTTGTGTCAATCAGATATCTGATATAATGCTTAAGCCAGGAATTCTCTGACCATGAAAGAACATTTTTAGGCACCAGTTTTCCCACGTTGATTAAGTCTTTTTCAGCATTTTTCTCATACCAAGAAGTAAATTCTCCCCATTGCCTTAAGGACCATGCCTGTCCCCAGGAAGAGGCAAATTGCATATACCAGTTATCATACCCGTCATCAATGGCCTGAAAAGGTTCCCGCACATGTACATTAAAGAGGTGATGATACAAAGATATTCCACCAATATAATCCTTATCCTCAGCAAAGTTAAGTGCTTCCCGTGCATAAGAAAAAAATACCGGCGATACATATAAATCATCCTCCAGCATAATAATATTTCCATAATCCTCAGTATAGCTGCCGCACTTTAATATGTGGGCTTTCAGGCCCAGATTCTCAGTTTGATAGATTACCTGCTTTTCGCCATGCTCCCAGTCAAAATCCTGTGCAATTGACAGCACTTCTGCATTATCACCATGGTCAATACTGATAATCAGTGGTATGTCCTGCTCCTGGTATTCGGCATCAGAGAGGGAGGTCAGTATTCTTCTAAGCGAATGTGGTCTGTTATAGGCCACTACGACAATTGCTATATCATTCATTTTGATCTGCTCCATTTAGATTGCAATCCCTATTTACATCAAATTCTACTGCAGAAATAACTCTATATTGCTAAATTCTGTAATATGTTCGCGTATCCACATTTCATCGCGCTCCCACCATTTAAATTCCTTCAGTTGATCAATCTGCTCTTTTGTAAAGCGTGATTTTATCTTTTTCGCCGGAACACCCACATAGATGCCATAAGGCTCCACATCCTTTGTCACCAACGCTCCAGCGCCAATCACTGCGCCGTCACCTATTGTGATGCCCTCCATGAGTTTAACATAAGAACCAATCCACACATCATTCCCAATTTTGATCTGATACTTTGGGTCCTCTTTCAGAAAAGTATGTTCCTCAAACAAATTGCTTTTACTATAAGCATAGGACAAGGTCTTATTTGAAGAATAAAATGCAGGATGCATCGCCACAAAGGTATCTGTCGGATGTTTTCCAAGTAGACAGGATACATCTGTCCCAATAGAGGTATACTTCCCTATCTTTACATTTTTTAAATTCCCTCTGTCACTAATATAAGTACCATATCCCACGTGTACGTTTGAAAGATACACCTTTTTACCGATATAATGATGTCCTTCAAATACCGTCCCTTTATTAAAATAGGATTTTTGTTTCATAATACTGTGCGTCTTGCCTTCTGTATATAAACGGACAAATGGAAAGAGAAATGTTCTGTATAATGCCGATCCTATCTGTATAAACTTTCTACCTAACATAAATCCCTCCTCCTTTTACTTTTTGATACGCTACATTATGCGACGCTGTTTCCTGATAAGCCGCTGGTATCGTCGAATCAGATATTTCAGCCAATTTGGAAAATAATCCATGCCAAATTGCTTTAACCTCACATATTTTAATTTATGCTTATATTGTTTTTCTGAATAATTTACAATTCCGTGATTTTTATGCAATGCAACTGCTTGTACAAAGCTATCATATAGGCTCAGAGAGGAAACTCCCTGTTTCTCAACCACACTGATGATTGTGTTGACATCAACAAATTCTAATCCGGCCTGATATGCTGTCAGAAGAAAGTCATAATCAGCAGCTATTTTATATTGCAAATCAAATGGATATTTCTGCAAGACATCACGTCTTGCAAAAACTGACTGATGTGAAAAAGGCATACGCTTCTCTATCAAATCAAGTCTCTTGCAATAATAGTAGTACTCCTCAAACTCCACCTCTAACGTGTCTCCATAGAGAATATGCGCATTTTCATATTGCCTGTTATTAAAAATAGTATCCAGCACCTTTTCATCATAAAATCTATCATCGGCATTCATAAAATTAATCCAGGTACCACTACATAAGGATACTGCCTGGTTCATGGCATCATAAATACCGTTGTCTTTTTCACTTTTATAGATCAGTGCGATTCCTTTTTTCTCAAATGCCACTCTATAATCATTAATGATTTCATTAGTCCGGTCTGTAGACGCCCCGTCTTTTATGATATATTCAAAATCAGAGTATGTCTGTGAAATCACAGAATCCAATACCCTCCGTATAGACTTTTCCGCATTGTAACATACTGTTACAATAGATACTACTGGCATATTGCTCATCATTACTTCCTCATCTTAACTCTTTGGTATTTTACCATATCACCTGATTATTGTCTAATGTATACCCTGGATTGCCGCATGTAATCTCTCTATAATTGTTGCCCACAAAAAGTTGGCCTTTGCAAACTGCCGGATTTCTACTGCTCTCCTATCCCAATCTACATTTTCAAAGCAAACTTCTTCAAAAACATTTGCCAGCTGCTCTCTATTATCAGCCTCAAATATTTTTCCTTGCTTTCCCTTGTCGCTTACGTCATACCCTGCCGGCGCCCTGTCGGCTGCTATAATGTAACATCCCTCGCTGATGGCTTCGGTCAGTACGATTCCAAAGCTCTCTTGTCTCGACGGTAGTATGAACACTTTCGCCTTTGCATATTCCTCTGCCAGCCGCTTCTTATCCATGATGTTATCCGTAAATATTACTCTGCTCCTGATTGCAGGGTGCTTTCCATAAAAATCATCTATATAGGAATTAAATTTCTGTTCAATAGGACCTACCAGCCTTAATGTCCAGGGCTCTCCCTGTTCTTCTTCTTTGTCCTGTGTTTTTTCACAAAATTCCGCAAATGCCATAAGCAGCGTGTCTGTTGCTTTCTCCCATGTCCCCAGATTACCAACCGTCAGTATGATATTTTCCTTTTTTCTTTGCCTATTTGTAGCGTCAACTGGTAACAAAAAGCCATTGGGAATATATAATATTTCCTTTTTCAATTTTTTATAAAGCACTGCCTGAATCAACGTTGTCTCGACAGAGACCACCTCTGCCAGTTCTATCGTTTTTCTCTTAATCCAACCCTTTAAATTATGTGCCAGACAATCCTGCAAACCCTTATAAGACATATCCAGCTTAAGATAAGATATGCTTCCTTTCCGCCGAAGCCTACGATAAAGCAACAGCCAGAAGAAGGAAGCTAAATTGAGATGATATACATTAAGTACATCAATATTACTGCTGTTAGCAATTAAATATCGAATTCCGTCCAGTATTTTTCCAAACCTGGTCTTTTTGATAAACACTAACTGCAATCCTGGCACATCGCTAGCCAGATATGCATAATTTTTTTCATTTTCATATGTAGCAATGCTTACATCATATTCAAATTCTTTATGCAATTGATAGGGTATCATTCCGACATCCTTCAATAAATGTACATTTTTTGTATGAAGAAATAGTGTCACAAATCTCATATGATTCGTCTCCTCTATCATTCCATGAAGCTTTCTATCGTCTCTGTCATTCTATCCCACGAAAAACGATCTGCTTCTTTGCGAATATGCTCACGAAATTCTTCCGTTTTATTTTCTTTAAAAAATCTCTCTATCGCATCAGCTAACGCCTCTGCATTACAGGGCTCTACAATCAGGCCTGTCTTTTCATCCTCTACAACGTCTGGTAAACCACCTACATTTGTCGCTAATACAGGTTTCAAAAAACTGTATGCAATCTGAATCACACCACTTTGTGTCGCGGACTCATAAGGCAATACAACTAAGTCACATGCCGCAAAATATTTTTCTACCTGTGAGTAGGGTGTATATCCACCAAAAACAGAAACCATATCACTGATTCCCTCTTCTTTGATGATTTGTCTGTATTCTGCCTCACTGTTTCTGAAATCTCCTACTACTAACAGTTTACAGTCCTTTACGGCTTCTCTCACCTTCGGCAATGCCTTCAAGAGATGCTTTAAGCCTTTATATTCACGAATGAGGCCAAAGAACAGCAGTATCTTCTCCTCTTCAGCAATCCCTAATTTCTTCCTTGCTTCTTCCTTACTCATATTCTCTATCTTATAAAAATTATAGGCAGGATGCACAGCCACTTTATGATTAGGGTTCTTTACGATAGACTTTAAATCTTCAGCGTCTGATACAGAATGTGTCACGAAAAAGTCGCCTTGCTTTAACGTCATCTTAGTAAGTCTTTTATCTAAAAAAAATCTTTCGTGTGGGAAAACATTATGACAAACAAATAAAATCCTGCTCTTAATCATCTTGCTCATCGACCAGAAGCATGGAGCCAGATATGGGTGTAACCACTGGAAAATGACCAGATCCGGATTCAGGGCATTTATATAACGCGCCGAAGATATCCAATTAAGCGGATTCGCTGTATGAATTCTATATTCAACATTTTCTATCACGACAGCATCATCTTTACTATCTTTTTGCTCTCCTTTAAAAAGAATTTTAGGATACTGCATTTTATAAGACAGGACCTTTACTTCATGATTTTTCGATAGTCCTTTACACATAAGTCCTGTGTAATAAGATATTCCTGATTTAAATGGATATACTGGTCCGACCATTATAATTCTCATATGATATCTGCTCCTAAACTTTCGCTTATCTACAAAATTATAGCATTTGCCACCTTGTAAGGCAAGGATTGCTTTGTCTTTTACTTTATTATATACTATTACTTAGCATCTATTTAGTCACTATAAATACCCTATCATTCATTCCTTACTGAAGAGGCGCAAAACATGGCAACAGCATCAGCAGCTATTATTATTTTAAATTATAATGATGGAAATAATACTCTGGCACTAGCGAAAAAAATAGAAAACTATAATTCCTTTTCAAAAATTATTCTGGTAGATAATTGTTCTACTGATGATTCTTTTGAGAAAATGAATACCGTGACAAGTGACAAGATTGACGTGATTTGTACTACGGAAAATGGCGGCTATGCAAAAGGTAATAATTTTGGTGTCTCCTATGCCATAAATAAATATGCGCCAGATTATCTCTTTATTGCCAACCCCGATATCATGGTCACGGATGATGTGGCTGAAAAGATTATGAATGCTCTACAGGATAATCCTGATTTTGGTCTGATTTCCTGTCTTGTTAATCAGGGGTATAATGTATGGAATTTACCTGGATTTATCGGTATCCTAGAGAGCCTGTTCCTGATATGGTTTAACCTTCACAAAAGAATGATTAAAAAGCACCTTATTGCTTCACCGCATACTCTAAAAGAGGTCGGCGTCGCTGAGGGTTCCTTTTTCTGTATTCGTCGAAAAGCCTTTGAAACTGTCGGTGGTCTGGATGAAAGAACCTTCCTATATGTTGAAGAAAGCATTCTCTCAAAACGCTTGCATAATTCTGGCTATAAGGTAGGCGTTCTGACAAAATCATACTATGATCATTTTCATTCCGTTACGATAAAGAAGGAATATAAATCCTCTAAGGCACGTGCCTTCCATCACTTTCATAACAGTATGAATCTATATAATAAAGAGTATCTGCACACGAATCGTGTACAGGATACTCTATTTGAAATTTGTTATGGTCTCGCCTATCTGGAACGAGTCCTATATGATTTTTTGATGTCTCTTTTTTGATTTCTATTTTCTTAAACTATTTCTTATTCTCCTGCACTTCTTCCTGGTTTCTGTCTCCATACTGCAATTTACGTACTCTGTACTGTATATCCTCAAGTATTTTACGGTTTGATGCAATCACATCGGCCTGTAGTCCAACGACAAAAGTCATAAAGCCCAGCATCATTAATGTACTTGCAAGGATCAAGGATTGAATATGACCATTTCCGACACCCATAGTAAGATAAACGATAAATCTTATGCCTAGTCCTGTGCCTAGCAGAAACGGAATCATACCAAGTACCGTAAAAAATGTCAAAGGCCTGTACATCATATATGCACGCCCTATTGTTAAAACTGAGCGCTTTACATAAGAAAACATACTGTGAAACAGCCTCGACTCTCTTAATTCTCCATTTGTTCTAATGGGAACAGACATGATTGCCATGCTTGTTCTCCCGGCCTGTACGATAGTTTCCAATGTATAGGTGTAGTTATTGGTTACATTAAGACGCATTGCTGCATCTCTAGAATACGCTCTGAATCCGCTAGGCGCGTCTGGTATATTTGTTTTCGAAGCCTTACGAACTACATAACTCCCAAAATGCTGCAGCTTCTTCTTTAATGGCGAAAAATGTTCTGTACTGTCAATTGGTCTTTCTCCTATTACCATATCGGCTTTTTCTTCCAAAATTGGACGTACTAGTTTTTCGATATCTGCTCCGTTATACTGATTATCTGCATCTGTATTGACAATAATATCAGCACCATTCCGCAAACATGCATCGATTCCTGCCATAAACCCTTTCGCAAGCCCTTTATTTCTCCTAAAGTTTACCACATAATTTACGCCCCAGTTTTTTGCAATTTCAACTGTATTGTCACTGCTGCCGTCGTTTATAATCAAGTATTCTATTTTGTCTATTCCTTCGATCTGTCTTGGCAAATCATTAAGTGCAATTTCTAAGGTCTCCTCTTCGTTTAAACAAGGAATCTGAATGATTAATTTCATAGCTGTTTCAACCTTTCTCTTTATCATCATAGCGATTAGCTTCTTATATTTCTTCCTTTGCTATATAAATCGGTCTATGCTTTGTTTCTAAATAAGTCCTTGAAAGATACTGTCCTATGATACCCATACAGAATAACTGTATTCCACCAATAAACACCATGATGCAAACCATTGATGGCCATCCGCTTGTCGGATCTCCCAGTGTCAATGTCCTGATTATGATAAAAATGATAAGAACAAAAGCTGCCAGACAAAATAAAATTCCCAATGCCGTTGCAAAGGATAATGGTGTCGTTGTAAAAGCTATGATACCCTCCAGTGAATACAAAAATAATTTCCAAAATGACCATTTTGTCTCGCCTGCAACTCGTTCCTGGTTTTCATATTCGATCCACTTGGTGCGAAAACCTACCCATGAGTATATGCCCTTTGTAAATCTGTTATATTCCTTCATCTCTAAAATTGCATTAATCATCTGTCTTTTCATAATACGATAGTCTCTGGCGCCATCTACAACTTCTGTTTTTGACATTCGATTAATCAATTTGTAAAAACATCTTGCAAGAAAAGACCGAATCGGAGGTTCTCCTTTACGCGTTGTTCTTCTGGTCGCTGCAGAATCATATTCCTCTTCCGTAATTGCTAGATACATCTCCTGTAGCAAAGATGGCGGATCCTGTAAATCTGCATCCATTAAAACTGCATAATCTCCCTTTGACTTTTCCAATCCCGCATAAATCGCTGCTTCTTTCCCAAAATTACGAGAAAATGAAACATAACGAATTCTATGATCACTTTCACGCAGCTGTTTTATGACTGCTAATGTATGATCTGAGGAGCCATCATCTACAAAAAGAATTTCAAATATAACATCTGGAAACTTCTCTGCAAATATGGCAGTCTCTTTATTCAATTCTTCATAAAAATAAGGAATGGCTTTTTCTTCATTGTAACATGGTATTATAACTGAAAGTAGCTTCATTTTTTAATCCTCTTTCTTACGTAGTAAGTCATATTGTTCTGGTCTTTTGTCAAGTTTTATATACACGATCTGTTGTGGATGTGGTGCACTCTCCTGCGCTTCCCCTTCTTCGTTCTTAATAGAAAGCACTTTTGTTAATTCATTTTCACCTTTAGGCTTCATGATTTCAATTTCTTCACCAACAGAAAATTTGTTTTTCTGCTCCAATCTGAAATCCCCTTCTTCATTTTCACTTCCGACAACTCCTAAATAGGTATATTCTTTTATATATGTGTTATTATCATATATCTGCGTATTTTCATTTGGTTTCCCAAAATAAAATCCTGTTGTAAACTGGCGATAAGTACACTTTGCTATTTCCTCCAGATACCAGGGCATGTTCTTTCTATATAAGGCCTCTGACTCAAAATAATCATCAATAGCCTTTCGATATGTTCTGGCAACTACCGCCACATAAAGTGCCGTCTTCATTCTTCCTTCTATTTTAAAACTATCAATTCCCGCCGCAATTAACTCTGGAATATACTCTATCATACACAAGTCTTTGGAATTAAATAAGAAAGTACCTCTTCCATTCTCATAAACAGGCATATATTCACCTGGCCTTGTCTCTTCTACGATGGCATACTTCCAACGGCAAGGATGCGTACATGCTCCCTGATTGGCATCCCTTCCTGTAAAATAATTACTTAGAAGACATCTTCCTGAATAGGAAATGCACATTGCTCCATGAATAAAACTCTCAATCTCCATATCTGCCGGAATATGCTCTCTTATTTCTTTTACCTCAGCCAATGATAATTCTCTGGCTGATACCACACGAGATGCTCCCTGCTGGTACCAGAAATCGTATGTCAGATAATTCGTATTATTTGCCTGCGTGCTGATATGAATCTCTATATCAGGGCAGATTTCCTTTGCAATCATAAACATCCCTGGATCAGCAATAATCAAGGCATCTGGTGCCATCTCTTTCAGGTCTTTAAAATATGCTTTTGCGCCCATAAGGTCATCATTATGCGCTATAATATTTGCTGCAATATATACCCTAACACCATGCGCATGTGCAAACTTGATTCCTGCACGCATATCACTTGCCGAAAAATTCTTTGCTTTTGCACGAAGGCCAAAATCATCCCCGCCAATGTAAACAGCATCTGCTCCATAATTAACAGCAGTCATAAGTACTTCAAGTGAGCCCGCTGGAATTAGTAATTCTGGTTTTTTCATACACAATCTCTCATTTCTTAACACTAATCGTTACGCCGTCCCCTACTGGAAGAATCGAAGTTGTCAGCTGTTCCTCTCTCATTAGCGTATCTAAGTAATCCCGCATGCGGGAATGAATCGTTCTGTTCCTTCTGGTAATCGCAAATCGCGATTCAATGATATCGCCATCCTGCAACACATTATCAGAAATAAGCAATCCTCCCTGCTTTAGCAGGGTGAGCACATATGGGAAAAAATTAAGATACTGTCCCTTTGCGGCATCCATGAAAATAAAATCAAAGCCTGTCTCGCTATCCTGCTCTTTTCTTTTTTTCGCCAATTCTTCTAAAATATCAGCTGCATCTCCTTCTAGAAAAGAGATACTATTCTCTTTCCCCGACGCATGAAAGTTATTCTTTGCAATTGGAATTCTTTTTTCATACTTTTCTATCGTTGTAATCCTACAACCTGCTGGGGCATATTCCAGCATGAACAACGCCGAAAATCCAGTTGCTGTACCGACTTCCAATACTCTCTGCGGTTTTTGCATTTCTAACAACAACTTCAATAGATTCTGCGTTTCACGACGGATAATCGGAATGCCCGTCCTAAGTGCTTCTTCTTCTATTTTGTTTAAAAAATCCGTATTCCCTTTATCAAGGGAATTAAGATATGCTACAATTCTCTCATTTGTTATCACTCTTGTACATCCTCTTCAGGACTTTCCTCTGGACTCTCTTCAGGGCTTTCCTCTGTGGTTTCTCCAGCGCCTTCTACACCATTCTGACTTTGCGTTACATCTCCTGCCCCTTCAGCCTCTTCTACTACAGATATCGTTTTCAACATTTCTTCTGCCTGCATAGATGTATTTAAAATATAATTTCCCGGTTGGGTTTTTCCCTTATAGCTTGACAGCTTTTCCTGTACATAAAATAATTTTGCATCACGAATTAAGCCCTTTTCCTGTAGCATCTTGCCGATCTCATATACGCCCTTGCCCTGTGTGATTACAACTTCGATGTCCCTTCCAGGTGCCGGTTCCATTGATTCTTCAGCAAATACCCTATACCCAAAATCATATGCTTTTTCTCCCAGCCTATAGATAAACAGCACCAATAAAGCTATAATTGCAATCCTGAATATCGTTCCGAAAAATGAAAATGTTAATTGTCTTGCCTTCACTATACTTCCTCCTATGGTACCTGCTAACCCAACTTTTATTCAAAATCAATGTCTTTTACTATTCTTTGTAATGTATCCTGAAACAGTCTGCAAAAATCAAGTTCAGCCTGAAAAAAATCATTCACGCGAGAATCCTCACACAAATCTTCAAACTGTTGCTCCAAACGTTCCTGCTCGTCTAGTGAATTTGGTCCTTCTGGAGAATTCTGCATCCTATAATTTAGTTTCTGAAGCTCTTCTATTTTCAATTTCAATTCTTCATCGTCATTGATGTTTTCTTTTTGTTTTCGATAAGATAAATATGTTTTTGAATTTTTTATTTCCACAATCAGGTTTTTGACTGCAGCCTCCAAATCATTCCCTATAATTTTCATACATCGTCTTCCTTTATAAATATCAATAAAAACTTGTTCTACAATTCTACTTCCATAATAATAGGCATAATCATAGGTCTCCGCTTTGTCTTTCTCCAGACGTAACCACTGAGAGCATCCTTTATGGCATTTTTCATCTTTCCCCAATCAGTGACTTTCCTGTCCATCAATGTCTCTAAAGCATCTGCAACTACTCCTTTTGCTTCGTCCATGATTTCGTCTGATTCTTTTACATATACAAAACCTCTTGATACGACATCTGGTCCAGCCAAGAGACGATTAGTACCCTTTTCTAGCGTCATGACCACAATTAATATACCATCCTCTGCCAGAAGCTGTCTATCGCGAAGCACTACATTACCAACATCTCCAACTCCCAAACCATCTACGAAAATTGCGCCTACATGCACCTGCCCTGTTACTGCTGCCGCCTCAGAATTCAACTCCAACACATCTCCACTGCCTAGTGTGAAAATGTTTTTTTTGGGTATCCCAAGTTCATACGCTATCTTAGTCTGTGCTTTTAAATGCTTATATTCGCCATGTACAGGAACCGCATATTTGGGTTGTACCAGTGAGTAAATAAGTTTAATCTCTTCCTGACAGGCATGCCCTGATACATGTGTGTCTTGAAATATAACATCCGCACCCTTCATCGATAACTCATTAATTACCTTCGATACGGCTTTCTCATTTCCTGGAATCGGACTAGAACTAAATATGACCGTATCTCCTGGCTTAATTGTTACCTTTTTGTGTATATTGCTGGCCATTCTGCTAAGAGCTGCCATGGACTCGCCTTGACTTCCCGTCGTTATGATAACCGTTTGTTCATCGGGATAGTTCTTCAACTGTTCTATGTCAATCAATGTTTCTTCAGGAATTTTGATATAGCCAAGTTCAGACGCTGTCTGAATTACATTGACCATACTTCTTCCCTCTACAACAACTTTTCTTCCACTTTTATAGGCAGAATCAACGATCTGCTGCACCCTGTCAATATTGGAAGCAAATGTTGCGACAAATATTCTCGTGGTTTTATGCTCCGCAAAAATACTATCAAATACTTTTCCAATAGTCTTTTCAGAATTTGTAAATCCTGGTCTCTCTGCGTTTGTACTATCACACATTAAAGCAAGCACACCTTTTTTTCCTATCTCCCCAAAACGCTGTAAATCAATAGGATCACCAAATACAGGTGTGTAATCAACCTTAAAATCCCCTGTGTGTACTACAATGCCTACTGGGGAATAAATTGCAAGTGCAACTGCATCTGCAATACTATGATTTGTCTTGATAAACTCAATTCTAAACTGACCGAGATTAATGGATTGTCCACTCTTAATTACTTTTCTCTTTGTCGTATTTAATAAATTGTGCTCCTTTAATTTATTCTCAATCAATGCGATTGTCAGCTTCGTCGCATAAATCGGAACATTAATATCTCTAAGCACATAGGGTAATGCGCCGATATGATCTTCATGCCCGTGTGTAATGACGAACCCCTTCACTTTACTGAGATTATCCTTTAAGTAGGTCACATCTGGAATTACCATATCAATTCCCAGCATATCATCCTCTGGAAATGCTAAACCACAATCAATTACGATAATGCTGTCTTCGTATTCAATTGCTGTAATATTTAATCCTATTTGTTCTAATCCGCCTAACGGAATAATTTTTAGCTTTGAATTATTTATTTCATTATTCTGTTTCAAATTCTATATCCTCCATGATTTCTTCAAATACCTTTGCCACCGCGAGCAACTCTATCTCGTTCTCCACCATTTCATAAATGCTTTCGCTATCCGCTTCTGAAGCAACGTCTTTTAATAGGAAAGCCTCGCCATCCCCATCTTCCAATTCTGTTACCAAAATATAATTTTTACCATTAATCCGCGTCTGCTCCAAAACAAAAAATTCTATTGCTTCTTCACTTCCTCCTTCATTCTTTGGCATAAATGTTACTTTTTCCATCTATCCTATATCCTTTCTTCCCAAAAAATCTAAATATCCTTGCAAAATGAAAATAGCAGCAATTTCATCAACATACTTGCCCCTATTTTCTCGCCGTATTCCACTCTCTATCATTGACTTATCTGCGGCTACTGTCGTTAAGCGCTCGTCCCACAATACAACCTCAAGACCTGTTCTTCGTATTAAGGCCTCCTGAAATGCAATGGTTTTATTTCCTCGTTCACCAATGCTGTTATTCATATTCTTAGGCAACCCTAATACTATTTTTTCAACCTTGTACTCTGCAATTATTTCTTCTATTCTGGCAAGAGTCTTGCGTAATTTATCCTCAGATTCTCTACGAATAATCTCCATACCTTGTGCCGTTATAAGCAGTGGGTCGCTGATAGCAACCCCGACTGTCTTAGAGCCAAAATCCAAGCCTAATATACGCATGTTTAACCCTACTTCCATCCATTGTTCTTAATATATTCCGTTAATAATTCCTCTACCAGTTCATCACGTTCTACCTTCATCACGAGGCTTCTCGCATTGTTGTGACTTGTAATATATGTCGGATCCCCAGACATAATATATCCAACGATTTGATTCACCGGATTATAACCTTTTTCCGTAAGTGCTTCGTATACCGTTGCTAAAACTACTTTTACACCGGTTTCCGGTTCCGTTTCAACTTTAAAATATTGTGTGTTTCCTAAATTTTGCATTCCCTCACATCCTTCCATCTGATGTACATAGATTTATCCATTATATTTTATACTACTCCATATTGGGGGAAAATTCAAGGATTTCATCGGTAATCATCCTTACCCCTATCCCATATATAAGCTGATTTGTTAAATCATCCTCTGTCGCAACAGCTACACGCACATATTCCTTTGTATAACCCACCTGATAGGCTTTTCCCATAATCACTTGCTTTTCTTCAATCAGTACTTCCAGATTGTGTCCAATCCATTTCTCTCTAAATTCTTTCGATTTCTTAATACCGGCCTCTATTAATATCGAACTCCTTTCGGCTTTATCCTTTTCCAGTATCTGGTCAGTCATCGTATCTGCTTTGGTACCTTTTCTACGCGAGTATTTGAATATATGTGTCTCATAAAAATTTACTTTTTCCAAAAATAGTACTGTCTGCAAAAACTCATCTTGACTTTCGCCTGGAAATCCAACGATAATATCAGTCGTCAAAGCTGGCTTTGCATAATATTTTCTGATTAATTCTACCTTGTCATAGTATTCCTGTGTATCATAGCGCCTATTCATTCTTTTTAATGTTGCATCACATCCACTTTGCAGGGAAAGATGAAAATGAGGGCATACTTTCTCCATAGAGACAAGTTCTTTTACAAACTCTTCTGTAATAATACGTGGTTCCAAAGAACCGAGTCGGATTCTGCTGATTCCTTTTACCTGATTTACTTTTTTAATTAGCTCTAATAAATCTGTTTTTTGATCGAAATCAATTCCATAGGAGCAAAGATGTATGCCCGTAAGAACGACCTCCTTATATCCTTTTGACACAAGTTCTTCAACTTCTCCCAATACATTTGCAATACTTCTGCTTCTGACACGTCCTCTGGCATAAGGAATGATACAATAACTACAAAACTGATTACAACCATCCTGTACCTTAATATATGCTCTTGTATGCTCTGCTGTCTGCGATAATTTTAATTCTTCATATTCCTTCTCATTTGCAATCTCAAGAATTGTCCTTTCCTGTATGGTTTTTGCTTCACGGAGTGTCTGCTTTCCCTTCTTATCTACCCTTTGCTGCTCAAATTCGCGTAATAATTCAATTAAGTCTCCCTTTTTATTATTACCTATAATCAAATCTATGCTTTCATCTGCAACTGCACCTTCTATATCTGTCTGTGCATAACATCCCATTGCAATTACAATTGCTGCAGGGTTCTGCTTTTTTGCTTTGTGAAGCATCTGCCTTGATTTTCTATCGGCAATATTAGTGACGCTACATGTATTTACAATATAAATGTCTGCATATGAAGCAAAGGGTACAATGATATACCCATTTTCCATCAGCAATTGTTGCACAACTTCTATCTCATACGAATTTACCTTGCAGCCAAGGTTGTGTAATGCTACTTTTTCCATAAGAAACTCCCTGTTTTTTTGTGTTGTTTTGATATTGACATTTAATAACCGTACCTTTAATATATAGAGTGAAAGAAAATAAAAAGGAGGTTTTTAGTATGAAAACTGTACAAATTTCTTTAAATTCTATCGACAAAGTAAAATCATTTGTGAATGATATTACAAAATTCGACTGTGATTTTGATTTGGTATCAGGAAGATATGTAATTGACGCTAAATCTATCATGGGCATCTTCAGTCTGGATTTGTCAAAACCTATTGACTTAAACATCCATGCAGAAGATAACGCTGAAGAAGTACTGGCTATTATTAAACCATATTTGATTTAAGACTTCAGCAAAGCATCTAAGTGATCGTATCTATATCACTTAGATAACTAAAACATACAACCAAGGGGCATTTGTGAATTAATAGGCAGCTGTCCTTTTTTTGTTTCATCTATCAATCCAGTTCAGGCAGTCCGCTAGTAGTTTCTTCGGCAAATCCTATCATATGATCTCCCAGCTTATATAAATGTAACCCGCTACCATTGATACGTTCTAAATCATCTTCTCTAAATATATAGATTACATCATCTCTGATTTTTCCTTGTTCTAATTCAGCATAATACTCTTCTATCGTACTATTGATTTGTTCCTCATAGCTTCTTGCAAAATAATAGTTATTTAGCGTCATATCATGATAATAGGCATAATAAGCCGTATCCATAATAATATCATTTTCATCATACATGAAAACAAAATGCTGATAAGGCTCTATGATACTGTTTATTTTGCTAATATCCCATAGAGATTGATAATGATGCGTTGTTTTTGCAAAGTACGTTTCTTTCTCTTTCACAATCTTTGACACGTCCAGAATTTGTAGCATTAAACATATCGCCATAAAAGAAACGACGACGACACCAATTTTCCTTTGCGATACTTTTTCTGTTTCACCATATCTTGTAAGCAATGCAATTGTTCCCAGCATAATACTATATACCGGCACCCATATGAACCTTCCGTTTGAGCGGAAAATACCAAGCATTTTATCAATAAAAGAGGGATAGGGAACGCCAAACCATTTTGTATCTCCCAAAGTAACCATCGGCAATACTGCCAACAGCATAAATGTGATTACAAGCAGAGCAAGCACTATTTCAGATGTATGCTTTTTTGCAAATGTTCTTGAAAGACTTTTTCTTTTTCTCGCAAATAAGCTCAATATAATAACAATCGCAACGCTCGTCATCATAAGCATTCCTGCGCCCAGATACCCAAATCCCTCATATTGAAAATCATAATACAATGGCAAGCCCTCAAATAACGCCGAATACGATAGGGGATTAAAAAAGGTGTTCAGATTGCTTCCGAAGGTACCTAACCCTTCTCCTATAGGAGATGTGTTTTCATAAAAAGCGCCCCATAAGAGCAATGTCAATAACACCACAATACAAAACAAAGCCACAATCGCACCATTCTGCCATACCTGCTTTATTCTGTTATCTTTTTCTCTCCTCAGATATTCGTCAGTCATACTTCCTATCATGATGATTGCTACCATTGGCACAAAATACGAGTGAATGGAAACGCATAAAAATCCTATTCCTGCCCAGGCGATACCTTTTATAACTATGTTTTTAAATTTATTTTGATAAAACCAGACCAGAAGAGCCAAAAGAATGATCCACTGTGCGCCAAGTGCCGTATGATAATACATTCTTTGCAGCATAGTAAAACTAAGCGTAAAAAAAGGAACTGATAGGATGCAAATCCTTTTATCATCTGTTATTCGTCTGATCAAAAGAATTACAATACCCCCTTGCAAAAAGAAAGAAAGCAATCCAAATAAACCAAAATACTGAAAAGTAGTCGGTAATACATTTCTGAAAATTTTAAAGCAAAACGCAAATAATGGTATCGAATCTGTCCAAATAACAGAGACACGATTAGGATAAGATAACGTATCAATCATCCCCATTGGAAAATGCCAATCACTCATTCGATAATGACACCAGCCTAAATAATGCTGTCTTAAATCAATATCTCCATTCATCAGCCATGCATCATATGTAAAATCAAGAATTCGAATACCATAGATCCACAAAAAAGAGAGGATACCAATTAGGCTTCCAATGGCAAATAGAATTTTGTATTCATGTTTCCCTATATGGTTATTCAACAATAATCAACTCTTTCGTTTCAATTGCAGTTGCCAGCAATTCATCAATCTTTTCTTCTAGGTTTCTTTCTGATCGCTTGATAATATTCAAATTTGGTTTTATAACTGGATGTTTTGCCACAAATATGGTACAGCAGTCTTCATACGGCAGTATTGAAGTTTCAAATGTATCAATTTTGTTCGCTATTTCAATAATCTCCTGCTTATCAAAACCAATCACCGGTCGATATACGGGCATCGTACATACTTCATTTGTTGCCGCTAGCGACTTTAGAGTCTGACTCGCTACCTGACCGATACTCTCTCCCGTTATTAAACCAAGACAGTCTGTTTCTTTCGCAATATGCTCTGCTATTTTCATCATATATCTTCGCATAATAATGGTTAGCTCTTCATGTGGACATTTTTCATAAATATAAAGCTGAATTTCTGTAAAATTAATAACATGCAAATAAACAGGGCCACTATAACATGATATCACTCTTGCGAGATCAACTACTTTTTGTTTTGCTCTTTCACTTGTATATGGTGGCGCATGAAAATAAACGGCATCGATTTTCACACCACGTTTTGCTATCATATACCCCGCTACTGGTGAATCGATTCCTCCTGACAGTAGCAGCATGGCTTTCCCGTTACTACCCACGGGCATTCCACCCGGCCCCGGAATCACTTCTGAATAAATATAAATTCTTTCTCGAATTTCTACACTAAGCAAAATATCTGGATTATGTACATCCACCTTCATCATCGGATATGCCTCTAATATAGTTCCTCCGAGCTCACTATTGATTTCCATCGATTGCATGGGATAATCTTTACGTGCTCTTCTGGCGTTTACTTTAAAGGTCTTATTTTTGTCTGGATAAACATCATCTATATATTTAATTATATCCTTTTGCAGTTGTTCAAATCCATTATCCTCCACGTGTACTACTGGACAGATACCTGTAATTCCAAACACCTTCTTTAATCCTTCCACAACTTCATGAAAATCAAAATCGCTTAAGCATTCTATATAAACTCTGCCCTGCGTTCTGGTAACATCAAACCTTCCCCCCACTTTCCGCAGTGATATTCTGATTTGTTTCATAAGTGCATCTTCAAAAAAGTGTCTGTTGTTTCCTTTTAACCCAATTTCGGCATATTTGATCAAAAATGCTGTAAACATATTTTCTCCTTGCTAAATGTTTTTATCTGAAATAATCGTATCTAAAGACATTTAAGCACAAATCTGCGGCAGTTGCAACTATTGTACCGTTTTAATTTGACTTAATTTCTACTATATTAACAGGAAAGTAACTATATAATCAGTCTTTTCTCAGCCAGTATTTTATGCTATACTTATCAGCATAAAGTCTTACGATAATTGACATAATGAAAAATAATTGCATTAGGAGAAATCTATGGATAAACTATATATCATAATACCTGCCTATAATGAGGAAGAAAATATTACTAAGGTAATCGATGGCTGGTATTCTGTTCTGGACAAAATTGGGAATGACAGCAAATTGATTATTATCAATGATGGTAGTAAGGATAATACTTACGATATTATGTTGGAATATGCTAAAACCAGACCGGCTTTTCAACCTTTGACAAAGGAGAACAGTGGCCATGGTGCTACCCTGCTTTTTGGTTACCATTATGCGATTGCGCAGGGGGCAGACTATATCTTTCAAACTGACTCTGATGGGCAGACACTACCTGAAGAATTTTTTGCTTTTTGGGATTTAAGAGAACAGTATGATATGATTATCGGACACAGAAATAAGCGTGAGGATGGAACTTCACGTATCTTTGTGACCAAAGTTCTAAAGACAGTTCTATGGTTATGTTTCCATGTTTCTGTTTTAGATGCCAACACCCCTTTTAGACTAATGAAAAAAAATACATTGGAAAAATATATCAAGAAAATACCAAAGGATTTTAATTTATCAAATGTCTTAATATCTGTTATTTATGCAAAATATAATCTAAAGGTCAAATACCTTCCTATTAGTTTTCGCCCCAGACAAGGTGGCGTAAACTCTATTAATCTGCGCAAGATTTTTAAAATTGGCAAACAAGCGATTAGCGATTTCAGGGAAATTAATCATTCTCTAAAGTAAGGCATTTCGCATCACTTTAATATCTGGAAAATTTACGAAGTACGGGAAGTAGCTCTTGCAGTACTTTTATCGTATATTCAAGTTCCTCTTCTGTTGTTTCTACAGAAAAGCTGAATCGAATCGTAGACTCTGATAATTCTTTCGGCAATCCAATTGCTGTAAGGGTTTGACTTACTGCAGGTTTGTTGGATGCGCAGGCTGATCCTGCGGACACATATATTTGCTTGTCCTCCAGCGCATGTAGCAGCACTTCACTTCTAATTCCCCTAAACGTAGCACTTACGATATGTGGTGCCGTTTCTTCCATAAAACATTGAAATTCCGAAACACCAGTAATGAATGATTCCTCAACTCTTTTTTTTGAAAATCCATTAATCGTTACATCTTCTAAATGAAGTAATTCATAAATAAACTTTTCTTTCAATTGATATAATTTTGCGATTTTCTTATCAAAGTCTGTGTATATTTCTTCTGTTGCTTTCCCCAATCCTGCTATTCCCGGAACATTCTCAGTACCAGACCGAAGTCCTTTTTGTTGCCCCCCACCAAATTGAATAGGGTGAATTTTCACCTTCTCGTTTATATACAGTGCACCAACTCCTTTGGGACCATGTATCTTGTGTCCGCTCAGGGAATACATATCAACACCAATCCGTTTTGGATATATCCGGCACTTGCCAAAGCCCTGCACGCCATCAACATGAAACGCAACAGCCGGATTCTTACCTTTAATCCGTTTTGCGATTTCTTCGATTGATTGCACTGTCCCTATTTCATTATTCACATGCATGATAGATACAAGGATTGTCTCATCTGTGACTGCCTTTTCCAACTGCTCCATGTTGATTTTTCCAGTCACATCAGTATCGATATAGGTAACGTCAAATCCTTGCTCTCTCAGGTATTTCATCGGTTCCAGCACAGCAGGATGCTCTGTTCGGTTTGTAATCAAGTGCTTTCCTGCCCTTTTATTTGCCACTGCGTAACCGATAATCGCCAGATTATCTGATTCGGTTCCTCCTGAAGTAAAATAAATTTCTTTTTCATTTACCTTCAAATGTTCCGCTATTATTTTTTTTGCTTTTTTTACTCGATTTTCGGCCGCAATCCCTATCATGTGCATACTCGATGGATTTCCATAATCCTTATCCATCACGTCTGACATGATCTCTCTTACACTTTCAAAACATCTTGTTGTTGCTGCATTATCCAAATATACTGCCATTTCAATTCCTCTTTTTACATTTCTAGTTGATACATAATCCATGATAACACTGTGAAACCAGCTGTTTCTGTTCTGAGGATTCTATGTCCTAATGTAATAGGGCAAAATCCATGTGCGGTTGCAAGTGTAACTTCTCCTTCTTCAAAGCCGCCCTCGGGACCAATCCATATTGCAATCGTCTGATTCGGCTGTAATTTTTCAATAATACTCTTTGTAATGCTCATTCCTCCACTGTCTGCAAGTTCGTATGGAATAATCTTTATCGTAAACTCTTTACAGTATTCCAAAGCTTCCTTAACTGTCTTCACACCAGTAACCTCTGGGATAATCATACGTTTTGATTGCTTGGCCGCTGATTCTGCAATCGCATTCCATCTTGCAAGTTTATTACTTTCTTTTTTTGCATCCAGCTTTACCACGGATCGCTTTGTTGCAAGTGGAATAATTTGATACACGCCGAGTTCAACTGCCTTTTGAATAATCAGTTCCATCTTATCATTCTTTGGTAATCCTTGAAATAAAAACACTTTTGAAGGCAATTCAATGCCACACTCTTTCATAAAAAGAAGTCTGCAGATAACCTCATCTTCTTCAATTTTTTCAATACTACATCTATATTCCAAATCATCCACGCCATCTCTTATTGCGATTTCCTCACCGATTTTAAGACGAAGCACATTTTTTATGTGATTTACATCCGTACCTGTAATTATAATCACCTTATCATTCATCTGTTCTTTTTCCACAAAAAATTGATGCATATCTTACTCCCCAAATTTCCTTCCAATAGCATTTTCCCGACGTACATTTTTTCTAATGCACATTGTTCTGTCCTATTTTTTTTGCGCTGTCACCGAAACCCATTCCCCTTGATATGTCACTTCCAATATTTCCATCCCAGCTGCCTTAACTGCACTCACGACCTTCTCTTCTTTTTCATCAATAATACCAGAGGTAATATAAATACCACCTGATTTTAATTGATTCATTATAACGGGTGTCAATGGTACCAACACCTCCGCCAGTATATTTGCGACTACAATGTCATACTTATTATAACCAACTCTGTCCTGTGTTGCTTTATCATCTATAATATTTCCGATTAACAATTCAAAGTCTGCGTCCTTGAGATCATTTTCTTCCATATTATCTTTTACGGCATCTACTGTACAAATATCCAGATCTGTTCCAATTGCTGCTTTTGCACCAAATTTAAATGCCAATAATGATAATATTCCGCTCCCTGTTCCTACATCCAGTAACACTGTCTTTTCTGTGACATACTTACGAAGTTGTCTAATACAGAGTTGTGTTGTCTCATGCATCCCTGTCCCAAAAGCTGTTCCTGGATCAATATGTATAATCATTTTACTGCTATCTTCTTCCTTTACTTCCTCCCATGACGGAATAATCAGAATATCATCCACATAAAACTGCTTAAAATATTGCTTCCAGTTATTGATATAATCCTCTTCCTTCATTTGTGTTTTTGTAATAGTACACTCCCCTATATCCATAAAATTGCGCAGTTCCTTTAGTCCAGCCTGGGCAACTTTGAGAATTTCACCATCATCTGTTGCTGCCTCCAAATAAAAACTCAGGTAAGCAACACCGTCATTTTCTCCATAAGCCGGTAAAATATCAACAAACATCAATTCTTTGTCCGCTTCTGTAAGTGGTACCTTATCTACGATCTCTACACCTTCTATCCCTGCATCTGCCAATGTGCTAATCACAATATCTTCTGCTTCAGCCAACGTCTTAAGTGTATATTTATTATATTGCATCTCTTTCTCCCTTTATCATTCGACCGCATTTATCATGCAATCTAACATACTGATTCCTTGTGAATTACTTAACATAGTGTATAGTATAACACGAGACAAACTGCATGACAACGATTTATCAGCAAGCATATATTGTACAGTTTCTGCCATATGTGTTACAATAATAGCGGATTAAAAATTTAACAGAGAGGACATTATACTCTTATGAAAAAAACAGCCCTTATTATGGCCGGTGGTCGCGGTGAGCGCTTTTGGCCCAAAAGTCGCAGAAATATGCCAAAACAATTTTTATCTCTCACTGATGATGGTAAAACAATGATTCAATTAACTGTTGAACGAATATTACCCATTGTTGATATGCAGGATATCTATATCTCTACGAATAAGGATTATGCACCTTTGGTTGCGGAACAACTTCCAGATATCCCAAAAGAAAATATTCTATGTGAACCTATTGGCAGAAACACTGCACCCTGTATAGCGCTCGGTGCCGCACATATAGTAAAAAAATATGAAGATGCCATTATGATTGTTCTTCCATCTGACCATTTGATAAAATACAATAAAATGTTTCTATCAGCACTCAGAGAAGGCAGCCAGTTGGCAGAGGAAAAAAGTAGCCTTGTTACGATTGGAATCGCACCCGATTATCCAGAAACGGGGTATGGATATATTAAATTTAAGGGAGATGTTTGCATTGGAACAGCTTTCGAAGTAGATGGTTTTGTAGAAAAACCGACACTGGAGCTCGCAAAAGAATACTTGGCGAGTGATGAGTATCTTTGGAACAGTGGTATGTTTCTTTGGAAAGCCACTACGATACTGAGTCGCTTTAAGCAATTGCTCCCGGATGCTTATGATTGTTTAATGGAAATTAAAGATGCCATCGGCACTTCAATGGAAGCAGAGGTATTAAATAGGATATTCCCTACTTTTCCTTCTATATCAATTGATTATGGCATTATGGAAAAATCAAAAAACATCTTTACGATTCCTGGTACCTTTGGGTGGGATGATGTTGGTTCTTGGCTCTCCTTAGGACGTATCAGAACAACAAATGAAAATGGCAACATTATTAATGGTAATGTGCTCAGTATCAATACTGATAACTGTATTATTGAAGGCAGTGACAAATTAATAGCCACTATTGGTCTTGAAGATTTGATTATTGTTGACACTGAAGATGCTATTCTGATTTGTGACAAGACGAAAACAAATGATATTAAAAAAGTACTTGAAAACCTAAAGATATGTAATCGAAATGAATATTTGTAAGCAATCATCGAGGTCATGGATTAGAATTGAATTTGATAAATGATCAGGAGTAACTAGCAGAATGAAGTCAGATTATTTGGTACCCAATAATGAATTTAACAAGAATATTGATTATGCAATAGGAAAATATAAAGTAGTATTCATTTCGGCTACAATTGGTTCTGGTAAAACAGTGGCTGTTCAAAACTGGATTCGTACATATTGTGGTAAGTATCAAGAACTAAGCTTTACAGATAAGGAAAGCTTTCTTTTGTTGATAAAAAAAATGGTTGCTACAGCTGATCATATGTTATATATCATTCCAAATCTGCAAAGACTTTATGGGGATGCTTCGTGCTTAGAGTTGCTTGCTGACTGTATACAAAATGCAAGAGGACATTGTTGTTTTCTGATTACAAGTCGTGCATCCATGCCAGTACAGCTACAACGTTTTATTGTTACAAAACAGGCAAAGGTGTTTGGGAAAGAATTACTTCGCTTTTCTATAGAAATGACGGCAACATATTTAAATCAGTGTGGCATTGAGGTAGAGTATGAAAATAAAAAAGAAATTCATAGTCTAACAAAAGGTTACCCCCTTTTACTTGCAAATTTGTGTAGTTATCTTGAGACAGGAGAAAAACTAAATAGCGAATTAATCTATCGTGTTAAAACAGATTTTTTTGCTTATCTGGATAAAGAAGTATTTCAAATGCTTTGTGAAGAGGACAAATTGTTTATGATAAAACTTTCTCTGATCAAGCAAGATGCGCGCTTATTTTCAAATGAAGTCATGTGCGTAGCTGTGGGTTCAAAAGATATTTCCAAACAGCTTTCTCGCCTTTGTGCTATTGGAAGATTCCTTATGGAAAAGGAACCAGGAAAATATCGGATTATTAATTTGTTTGTTCAATTTCTAACTGCTAGGCAAACACATTATCTTTCACAAGCAGAGATAATAGTAATATATAAGAGATTAGGCGCATATTTTGAAGAAAAAGATGATATCTATCATTCTGTTTATTACTATAAGCAGGCCGGAGAAATTGATAAAGTCGCAGACCTTCTTATATATAACATACGCGAAAAAGCGGTAGGTGCAGCGCAGTATTATGAATTAGCACCATACTATATGTCATTGCCAGAAAATACCATCTTGCAATCACCCGCCTTAATTAGCGGCATGTCTATGCTATATTCATTGCTTTGCGATATTGAGAAGAGTGAGAAGTATTTTTCTCTCTTAGAGCAGATGTTTAAAAGATGCAAAAAGGGAACAGAGGAATATTCTGAAATTTGCCGTTATAGGATGTATCTACTCATTTCATTGCCGCATAGTGGTACCATTAAACTTGCTAAATATATTTTGGATACTGCCGTAACTATGAAAAGTAATAATTATACATTGCAACCAATAAGTGTTACGGGCAATATGCCAAGTCTGATGAATGGTGGAAAAGATTTTTGTAATTGGGCAAGACATGATAGATTATTATATGGTGTTCTTGCCGAGTCAATTGAACATGTCCTAAAAAGACAGGGGTATGGAATACCAGATATCGGCATGGGTGAATCTGTTTATGAAAAGAATCTTTTCAATGAAGCCTTCTTATTGCTTTCTTCTGGCATTGCAAAAGTCGAAGTAGGTGGAACCATCGAATTGTATTTTGCAGGACAGGGTGTTTTCATCAGACTATTGATGGCACAGGGAAAATGGGAGGAGGCCTTGCGTATAATTGCAGGTCTTGAAAAACGTTTTATCAATCAGAATGCAACACATTTGATTCCGAACCTTCATGCTTTTTATGTCAGAATTAAGATGTATATGGGTAAGGAATTAGAAAAGTCCAGATGGCTGACTAATGATGCACCAGACGAAGTCGTCGCCTTTAGAATTAGTGATCGCTTCTTGTATTTAACGAAGGTACGCATTCTGATTTCAGAATTAAGATATCAGGAAGCAATTGTATTGTTAGATAAAATTTATTCTTATGCGTTTTCCTATAACAGGTCATATATTGTAATGGAAACGATGTTGTTAAAATCTATTGTCCTATATCGGATGCAAGATGAACACTATATTTCTCTTTTTTCAACAGTACTAAAAAAAGCAAAAAGTTATGGGTTTATTAGAATTATTGCCGATGAAGGTGCAGCAGTATGGGATTTAATAAAAGAATGGAAACCTTCTGATGCATATATAAAAGAACTGAAGAATGCCGTTGAAAAGCAAATGCTTTTGTACCCAGATTATTTACAAATGAGGAAAAAAGAAAACATTGTTCTTTCAAGCTATGAGTTGTCAGTATTACATTTTCTAGAAAATGGAATGTCCAATTTGGATATTTCCGAAGTCATGGCAATTAGCGTGCATACAGTAAAATATCATTTGGGAAATATATATCAAAAACTAGATGTCAAGAGCAGAACAATGGCAATCAAAGCTGCCAGAGAATATGAATTGATATAAAATGAGGCAGAGCTAAATGCTCTGCCTCTCGTAAAATATTGCTATATTACTCTTCTACATAAGGTGTTAGTTCTACAACACTTCCGTCTTCTACACCTGTTAATGTTAATGTTACTTCATTTTCAAATGTAACATAGTAAGAAATCACTTCTTCAGCATCCGTAAACTGAATTGAAAGACAGGTATTATCGCCATCTGTTACAAGTGAATAGCTTCCTGTAACATCTTGTTCTTCATTTACCCAATATCCTTCGAAAGAGCCATCTGCATAGAATCCGTAGATATCACCAACGCTATCAATCCAAACTCCTTCCATAGAAGAAGTGATATCTGCGATACCATCTTCATCCACTACAACTTCCTCTTCTACAGCTTCTTCTTCTGCAACTTCCTCTTCTGCAACTTCCTCTTCTGCAACTGCTTCTTCAACAACTGCTTCTTCAACAGGTGCTGCTTCTTCTGCTTTACCACAACCTGCCATCATTACACCGGTCATTGCCGCTACCATTAAAATGGTAATTAACTTCTTTTTCATAATTCATTTCCTCCTAAAAAATAATTTTTTTTGCTAAATAATATTATTCCGAATCGGAACTAGCAAAATGTAGTATATCATCAAATAAAAACCCTGTCACTAGACAAACGTCTAGTTTGCTTTTCAATCATTATATTGTGATATGAAAATGTATCTTCAAATTAGAACTAGACGTTTGTCTAGTGCAATACAAGGATGCTCTTGCTACAATATCTATTATGAAAAGTCTAATAGAACTATAGGAGGAAGAAAGATATGGGTATTTTTAGTAAACTTGCTGATACAAGCAAAAAGATGTGCAAAATGTATGACAAAGTGAAAATGAGTAAAAAGCTCACTTATGATGAACTCTTTGAAATTATGAAGGAAGGAACCTACCCTTTAGGGGAACCCGAAATAAATGGTTCAGGTTTTATGCGTGCGATTAGATTTCAAGCAACAGGAAAATATCAGGTTATGGTAGCAATTACTTCCACAACAATTACGATATCAAGCAGTTATTCTGGTGTGGGCGGATTTGCAAAGGAATTAGTAGGTGATGCTGTTACAGATGGCTGGTATAGTGGTTTAAACAAAGAAAATCTAGATGGGAATGAGGCAGTTGAGGCTGTAGGCAAAGAAATAGCCAGACTACTCCAGGCAAAAGGACTATTGGCAGAATAATTATTATTTTCTACGGGGGCTTTTGTAGCATAAAACAAAAGCTCCTCGTATCAATCTATCAAAATGGATTATAGAATCTGCTTCCATCGTAGAATGTTACAATCATAGCGATACTTCCGAATAGTAAAACAAACACTATCGTAAAATAGTCATTCTTTTTCAGTGGTTTTCCAGAATACCATGTGCGTTTCTTATGTTTTCCAAATCCCCTGAGCTCCATCGCATTACTAACCACATCGATTCTCTCCATACTCGAAAAAATGAGCGGAAAAATAATGGTCGCCATATTCCTTAATCTGACATGAAATTTGGCTTTAGAAGACATTTCTATTCCACGCGCTTCTTGCGCATGCTTTATCTTTATAAAATCACTTTGCACATCTGGTATATAGCGTAAAGCAATTGCCACTGCATATCCAATATTGTAACTGATACCAATTCGATTCAAGCTTGCAGCAAATTCACTTGGATTTGTCGTTACAATAAACATAAGTACAACAGGAATTACTGTAAAGTACTTTAATACAATATTCATTTCATAGAAAATTTGCTCTTTAGTAATCCAGTAGTTTCCAAATAGATGTATAATATCTGTTCTATCACCATAAATAATAGTGCCCTCAAAGGGTGCAAAGAAAAATATCGTAATCACATTCAAACATAAAAAGAAAAGTATAAACTTAAAAATTGTTCCTACCTGTCTCCACTCTGTTTTAGATACTTTAAAAATAATTAAGCTTGTAAAAAGCATAACAATCAATACACGCGTGTCATAAGTAAGCATGCCAATGACCGACCATGCTAAAAAAAAGAGTAATTTAGTCACACCACACAGTCTATGAATCCACGTATCTTTTTCTGCATAAGTAAGTAATCTAGACATTGACATCCCCTCTCTCATTACTGCTTCCGTCTATTTCCTCTATTTTTTCTTGACTCTTCATTTTGATTTCACGTTCACAGTAAATAAATCTCTCGGCAAATCCCGACACATCTTCTATACCACATTGTAATGCCAAATCATATAAAGACGTTTTTTTCAAATATGCCTTTTCTGCAATTGCTTCATTTGTTAAGATTTTCGCTGGTGTGTCATTAGCAATCAATTCACCATCTGCGATTACAATCGCTCGGTCTGTATATTCAAGCATTAAGTGCATGTCATGCGTAATCATAATAATTGTAATGCCAAATGTTTTATTCAAATCCTTTAGAAATTCCATGATTTCTGTATAATGATAATAGTCCTGTCCAGCCGTAGGTTCATCCAAAATAATGACCTCTGGATTCATAACCAGAATTGATGCAATCGTGACTCTCTTTTTCTGTCCGAAACTAAGTGCTGATATTGGCCAATTGCGAAAAGGATATAGTCCGCATATTTTTAAAGTATCATATACACGTCTCTTTATTTCTTCTTCTGGAACGCCTCGCACAGTAAGTCCTAACGCAACCTCGTCATATATCATCGGCTTTGATATCATTTGATTTGGATTTTGCATGACAAGTCCAATAATCTCACCACGTTCTTTTATGGATTTTTCAGAAATATCTCTCCCGTGAAGCAATATACTTCCCTTGTCTGGATTAATAAAACCACAAATCAGATTCGATAATGTCGTTTTCCCTGCACCATTCTTACCTACTATACTTAACATCTCTCTTTTCTTAATTTTGAACCGAATGCTTGACAGAATAGGATTACCTGAAATATATGCAAAATCTAAATCCATTATCTCGAGTGCTGTTTCCTGACTTTTTTGGGGTGCTGGAAGCGTCGACGCTTCATACCATTCTCTCACCTGCTCCGAATAGTCTTTTAAATCCATCGTATCAACATGCTGCGGTCTTGTATCTGGTTTGATTACACATCCAGCCTGTTTTAGTGCTGCAATGTACAATGGCTCCCGAATACCCTGTTCTTTTAAAATATTCCCTGCCAGAAGTTCGTCAGGCTCTAAGTCTGCCACCACGCGTCCTTCTCCTATAACGATAATACGGTCCACATCTCTATATAAAACATCTTCTAAACGATGTTCAATGATCAAAATAGTTTTTTTATCTTCTTTCTGAATTTTGTCAATTAAGTCAATCGCTTTTTTCCCCGTTGCTGGATCTAAATTAGCAAGAGGTTCATCAAACACTAAAATATCCACATCATCTATTAAAACTCCCGCCATGGAAACTCGTTGCTTTTGTCCTCCTGACAATTCTGCTGGCGCATGCTTCAAAAGTTTTTTAACATCTACTGTTTGTGCTACATCATTGACACGTCGAAACATTTCTTTTTGCTCTACCATGTCATTTTCCAATGCAAAAGCAATATCCTCCGCTACAGTAAGACCAATAAACTGTCCATCAGTATCCTGAAGCACCGTTCCTACAATTTTAGACATTCCAAAAACGCCTAACTTGTTTGGCTCTTGGTCCTTTACAATTAGACTTCCTTCGCTTTCACCTGAAAAAGAAAACGGAACCAATCCATTAATACAATGCGCAAGTGTAGACTTACCCGACCCGGATGGTCCCACAATTAAAACCTTTTCTCCGGGATATATCATAAGATTAATATCCCGGAGAGTAGGTTCTGTCTGTGATCGATATTTAAATGAATAGTCCTTAAATTCGATAATTGGTTTCATGAAACACTAATCTTCCTTCTTTAAACTCGAAGATTTTGCACCAATCTTTGAATAAGCAATACAAAGCAGTGTGCCCAATACACCCGCCACGACAATGTTTCCTACAAATGCCAGTGCTCCTTGTACAAACACCTTATCTGCTGGTTCCGCATAAATCAGAATATCCAAAACAGGTGCAACTAAAATCCATGCAATCGCATTGCCTACAATTTGTACTATATTAAATAAAACAATCGTCTTAACTGTTGCAAATCCACCTTCTTTGATCGCGTATTTTGAAACAAATAATCCCATCACGATACCAAATACTGCGTCAGGAAATACCCAGCTCCACCAAACTCCGCCATAAAAAAGTGCATCTCCGAGAGCATGTCCGATTAACCCAATGGCACCACCCACAACAGGTCCAAAAACAGCTGCAAAAAAAGTGATAACAGCAACTCTTGATTGTAATGCAGTATTGGGAACAATTCCGAATGGAATTTGAACATTTGTAAGCACAACAAAAAGTGCAGTTCCAATACCAATGGCAACAACTTCCTTAATACCAAACTTCATCTTCATAGATCTTTTCCTCCTTGTTTACCTCATAAGTTTCAGTGAAAAACTAACAATCTAATCATATCTAATATTGAGTTGTTTTACAATCATTTTTTATATCTGCGCCATTTATTTCTGCTATTTATTCCAAAACCCCTTTTTCTTTTTATCATTCATACTATCCGATGTATCGTTGTCTGTTTGTTCCGTCTCCTGCGCTTCTGCTTTTTTGTTGGTTGCTTTAGCTGCCGCACCTAACGAATCACCCGTCACCTCATCAAATTTCTTCAATAATTCTTTTGCCTCTCCATTTATGTGTATCGGTACCTGAATCACGAGGGTAACATAATGGTCACCACGAATCTGCTTATTTCTTAATGAAGGAACACCTTTTCCCTTCAATCTTATCTTCGTATCCGTCGCTGTCCCTGCCTTCACCTCATATATAACCTTACCATCAACCGTATCAATCATAATATCACCGCCAAGAGCAGCTTGTGCAAATGTAATTGGTGCTGTTGAGAAAATATTTGTATCCTGTCTCTGAAAAATTGGGTGTCTGGAAATCACTACTTCTACGAGCAAATCTCCACGAGGCCCTCCATTAACACCTGGCTCTCCCTTGTCTCTTATACGCACGCTCTGTCCATTATCAATACCTGCCGGAATTGACACTTGAATTTTCTTACGGTTTGCAATAAATCCGGTACCACGACAATCTACGCATTTGTCTTTTACTACCTTACCCGTTCCTGCACAATCTGGGCAAGTCTGTACATTTCTCATCATGCCAAATAGTGACTGTGTCGTATATACTACCTGTCCTTTTCCACCACACTTTGCACATGTTTCAGGAGAAGTACCGGGCTTTGCACCACTTCCATGACAGGTATTGCATGTGTCTTTAATCGTAAGTTCAATTTCTTTATCTACTCCAAATACTGCTTGTTCAAATGTAATACGAACACTCGCGCGCAGATTAGCACCCTTCATAGGGCCATTGTTTGCTCTTTCCCTTGCGCGTCCGCCGCCAAACAAATCGCCAAATATATCACCAAATATATCACCAAAATCTGCATTATTAAAATCAAAACCGCCAAAACCACCCGATCCCCCATTTTCAAATGCTGCGTGACCGAATTGATTGTACTGTGCTCTCTTATCTGCATCACTAAGAACTGCATATGCTTCTGATGCTTCTTTAAATTTTTTCTCTGCCTCTGCATTCCCAGGATTCATATCTGGATGATATTTTTTTGCTAACCCTCTATATGCTTTTTTGATTGTAGCTTCATCAGCATTTTTATCAATGCCAAGAACCTCATAATAATCTCTCTTCGTCTCCGCCATAATATTTACCTTTCATAATACAGCGTTTGAGGACAGAAAATATTATTTTCCTGTCCCGCAAACACATCTTAATAACTCTTGTATTTTATACTTCTTTGTAGTCGCCGTCAACTACATCATCTGTGTTAAAGCCTGCATCTTGAGATGCTCCAGCACCACTCATATCCGGGCCATCTGCTCCAGCACCACCTGCTTGCTCGTATACTTTGCTAAACAATTGCTGTGCACTTTGCATTAATTTTTCCTGTGCAGCTTTCATATCAATTACCTGATCTTCTGTCATTGCATCTGCACTCTCCGTCTTAGAAAGTAATTCTTTTAATGCTGAAAGATCTGCTTCTACAGCTGTTTTATCATTCGCATCAATTTTATCTCCTACTTCCTCAAGTGCCTTTTCTGTCTGGAACACAAAGGAATCTGCATCATTTCTTGCGTCAATTGCCTCTTTACGCTTTTTATCCTCTGCTTCAAACTCTGCTGCCTCTCTTACTGCCTTATCAATATCATTATCTGACATATTAGAACCTGCTGTAATTGTAATATGCTGTTCTTTTCCTGTTCCCTTATCTTTTGCGGTTACATTAACGATACCATTTGCAT
>CAZAAC010000005.1:39236-86571 GCA_964483155.1 uncultured Lachnospiraceae bacterium
CTCCACGTCTTGCTGGAGGAATTCCATCAAGTCTAAATTGTCCTAGCGATTTATTGTCTTTTGCAAACTGTCTTTCACCCTGTACAACATTGATATCAACTGCTGTCTGGTTATCCGCTGCTGTTGAAAAGATCTGACTCTTCTTTGTTGGAATCGTTGTATTTCTCTCTATTAATCTAGTTGCCACGCCTCCCATTGTCTCAATAGACAATGATAAAGGTGTTACATCTAATAGAAGGATTTCTCCCGCTCCTGCATCTCCTGCCAGCTTTCCTCCCTGAATTGATGCCCCAAGCGCTACACATTCATCTGGATTAAGTGATTTAGCAGGCTCCTTGCCTGTTAACTGTTTTACCTTATCCTGTACTGCTGGGATACGCGTTGAGCCACCTACCAGCAACACTTGCCCAAGCTCTGAAGCATTCAGTCCTGCATCCTTAAGTGCTGTCTGTACTGGAACTGTTGTTCTCTCTACTAAATCGTGTGTTAGTTCATCAAATTTCGCACGTGTTAAATTCATGTCAAAATGCTTTGGACCTTCTGATGTCGCGGTAATAAATGGCAAATTGATGTTTGTTGTTGTAGCTGATGATAATTCTTTCTTTGCTTTTTCTGCTGCTTCTTTAAGTCTCTGCAGTGCCATTTTATCATTTGATAAATCAACACCCTCATTTTTCTTAAACTCTGCGAGCATATAATCAGTTACTTTTTGATCGAAATCATCACCACCGAGTCTATTATCACCAGATGTTGCAAGAACTTCAATAACACCTTCTCCAATCTCAATAATAGATACATCAAATGTTCCGCCGCCTAAGTCGTATACCATAATTTTCTGTTCTTTTTCATTATCAAGTCCATATGCAAGTGCTGCAGCTGTAGGCTCATTGATAATACGTTTTACATCAAGACCTGCTATTTTACCAGCATCCTTTGTTGCCTGACGCTGTGCATCATTAAAATATGCTGGAACTGTTATAACAGCTTCTGTCACTTTTTCGCCCAAGTAACTCTCTGCATCTGCTTTCATTTTTTGCAAAATCATTGCAGAAATTTCCTGTGGTGAGTACTTCTTATCATCAATCTGTCTTCTTTTGTCTGTACCCATGTCTCTTTTGATAGAAGAAATTGTCTTATCCGAGTTTGTAACTGCCTGACGTTTTGCTGGTTCTCCAACAAGTCTCTCTCCTGTTTTAGTAAAAGCAACTACTGATGGTGTTGTTCTAGCACCTTCTGTATTTGCTATAACGGTAGGTTTTCCACCTTCCATAACAGCTACACAGCTGTTTGTTGTTCCTAAGTCAATACCTATTATTTTTCCCATTTTCTTATCCTCCTGAAATTGTTTTGTTTTTTGTTTTTTAACTCTGCATCTTCTTATTACTGAACGACTCCCACCATGCTGTGTCGTATAACGGAATCTCTATACATATATCCTTTTTGCAATTCCTGAGCCACGATTCCACTTTCAAATTCTTCAGATTCTACCTGCAAAACAGCATTATGAAGATTCGGATTAAATTCCTGCCCTATTGCCTCTATTGGTTTAATTCCAATCTGTTCAAAACTTGTCATCAATTGTTTATAAACCATTTCTATGCCTTCTACAAAAGGAGTACCTATATCTCCAGTTGATATCGTTTGCAGACCACGTTCAAAATTGTCTACAATCGGTAGCATTTTCTCTACCACACTTTTCACACCAACCTCGTACATTGCTTGCTTTTCTTTCTCCGTACGTTTCCTATAATTATCAAACTCCGCCATTTGACGCTTTACCTGATCAGTCAATTCCTCGATTTTTTCATCTTTCTTGTCTTTCTTCTCTTTCTTTCTTAACCCTTTTTTTACTTTTTCCTCTGGTTGGGTTTCATCCACCGTATCATTTTCAGCCTCTCCTTGTATTTCTACCTCTGCCTGTGTGCATTCCTGCCCTTTATCTAGCAATTCTTCGGCTCCTTGAGTAGCTTCATTTATGGTAGTATCTTCTGCAGTTTCTTCAACCACTTCCTCCATGAGGTCATTTTCCATATCCTGCACTTTCCTGACTCCTTTCTGATGGTATTATCTCACTATACTTTCTTATACAATGTATCTAATTGATTTGTTAGCGACTTTAGTGTTGAAACCACTTTATCGTAATCCATTCTCTTGGGTCCAATGATACCTATCGTTCCTTGCACACCCTCTTCCAATTCATAAGTTGCTGTTACCACCGAACAATCTTTCATATTTTGAATTGGCGTTTCGCTTCCAATGTATACCTGAATTCCCTTATTTCCTTCTCCATCTTGCTTTGCAAGCGTCTTCTGCACTAAATCTGTAAGCTGTATCTTTTCCTCAAATGCAGTAATAATCTCACTTGCTCTTTGATGATCAGACAATTCTGGGTATTTAAAAATGTTATTTGCCCCACTTGTATAAATTTCCAAATCATCATCTATTTTAATTGCTTCTGCTACCATATCAATGACACTACTGATTAATTCACTATGTATCCCTGCTTGTTCTTTCATCCTAGATATAATTCCCAGATTTATTTCTCCAATTGTTAATCCATTCAAATTTGAATTCAGCAGAATATTAAGTTTTAAGAGTGTTTCATCATTTAGTGTGTCTTCAATATCTATTATCTGATTCTTAATGATATTGCCTTCTACAACAATAACCGCAACAATTTGATTTTCAGCCACTTTCGACAATTGTATAAATTTTAGTTTATTATGATGATACTGTGGTGCAGATATCATTGTGGCATAATTTGTATTTGTTGCCAGAACCTTTGCGACTTGTTTGAGTAGGCTTTCCATCTTATCAGCTTTTTCCAGCAACATTTCTTTTATTTCATCAACTTCCCTCTCTTTATCCTCCATCATGGCATCTACATAAAAACGATAGCCTTTATCGGAAGGAATTCTACCTGCTGAGGTATGTGGCTGCACAATATACCCTAGTTCTTCGAGATCCGCCATTTCATTACGAATCGTTGCTGAACTCAAATTCAAATCTTCATATTTAGAAATTGTTCTAGAGCCAACAGGCTCACCTGTCTCTAAATAATTTCTAATAATAGCATAAAGTATATTTTTCTTTCTCTCATCTAATTGCATTTTCAGTTCTAAAGCCACTCTACCACTTCCTTTCGGGATTTCGGCGGTTTTGCTTCCCTGCTTTGTTAGCACTCTAGTTCATCGAGTGCTAACACCTATACATAAAATACCACCTGCCATTTTCTTTGTCAAGCAGTATTCCATAGTATTTCTTTTTTTCATATTTTTTTCACAAATGCTTTATATTTAATTATTCCACACTTTTTAATGATTCAATCATATTTATCCTGCGCAGTTTAAAATGCATGACAATATTTACAATAACTGAAAAGGTAAATGTCAACATGATACTATATAGATAACTCATAAAATTAATATTACGGCCAAACATCATAATATCTATTTCTGCCGTAATTATGACAAATTGATGTAGTATCAGTCCCATTACAATTCCTGCAATTGTTCCAAATATCGTAAGGATAATATTTTCACGATTCATATATGCGCTTACTTCACTATCAAAAAACCCTAATACTTTTAAAGTTGCCAATTCCCTTTTACGCTCATTGACGTTAATGCTGTTCAGATTATAAAGCACAACAAATGCCAGTAAACCAGCAGATACTACAAGCACATAAATAATCATATTGATGCTCTTAAGCATATTGCGAACTCTCTCTGCCGTACCACTATAAAAAGCAATGCCAGCTACAGAATCTAGTTCCATGTAGTCAGCTCCCATTTGCATTTCCATATTCTTTTCATTAGAAGCATTATTTAATAAAATTTCACTATATTCTATTGATTTTTTAAATGTCTGCTCATAAAGACTGCTGCTCATATAGATATAATGCATAAAGTAGTTTTCGGTAATTGCAGAAACTTCTACCTGTACGTCGGCACTATCATCCTCCTTAAGTGTAATCAAATCTCCTACCTTAACATCGAGCAGTGTTGCTAGTTTTTCTGTAATAATGACACCCTCATCATTAAGTTTATACTTTTCATGTGTCACTCTATTTCTAAAAATAATAAAATCAGAAATTTTATCATTGTCTTCAGGTATAATTAAATAGCCACTTTTTATAATATTACTCGCTTGTGCATCTACTGCTATCTGCTTTCCATACATTTGGCTGTCGACTCGCTTATCCTCCAAAAGAGTATGGTATAAAAGCTCTTTCTCTTTATCCGTAGCTTTTTCTTCTATTGCAATATCGGCATCATAAGTACGAATTTCTCCAAACTGAAGATCACCAATTGCTACAATTGAATCTTTAATTCCAAACCCCACTAGCAATAGTGCTGTGCAACCGCCAATTCCAAATACTGTCATTAAAAATCTCTTTTTGTATCTAATAAGATTACGTATTGTTGATTTTTGTGTGAAATTTAATTTTTTCCATATAAACACAATACGTTCAACAAACACTCTTTTTCCTGCCTTTGGCGTGACAGGACGCATTAAAACAGATGGCATGACAGCAAATTCCTTGTAACATGCAAATAATGTGGCAACCGTAGTGCAAAATACTGCTGCCAAAGTCGAGCTGAGTGAATACCATGCATTCAGAGGAGACATGATCACTGGCAAATTATCATATAAAATTGCATAACTACTTATGATAATCGGTGGTAAAATTTTCTGTCCTAAAACCAGACCTAAACCACTTCCTAGTAAGCTTGCCAATAAAGCATATAGCAAGTACTTCCCTGCAATGCTCATATTATTATAGCCAAGTGCTCTGAGCGTACCGATTTGCGTTCTCTCTTCTTCGACCATACGCGTCATAGTCGTTAAAGATACAAGTGCTGCTACCAGAAAAAAGAGGAATGGAAATACTTCTCCTATTGCTCCTATTCTGTCTGCATCTTGCCCGTATTCCACATATGTCCTTATATAGTCTCTGTCAAGCACATGCCACTTTGGAATCTCTAACTCCGCTACCTTTTTTTTGCCATCTGCAATATCTACTTTTGCATCCGACAGTTTAATATCTGCCTCTTCCTTTGCTTCATAATACTTTTTTTCACCATCTTTATATTCATATTCCGCCTCTGCTAATTTATGTTCTGCTTCAGCCAGATCCACTTTTGCTTTTTCTAATTTCTTTTTCCCATCTGTCAGTTCCTGAATCCCTTCCTCATAGTCTTGTAGTCCGTCACTATACTCAATCAGACCCTCCTGCCATTCTTTTTCTGCATCTGCTAAATCCTGTTCTCCATAAATAATATCATACTCTGCAGTATGAATTTTATCCCATGCTTCTTTTATTTCTGCTTCTTTCTCTTCTATTTTTTTCTTGGATAAATTTAATTTTTGCCATCCTACAGCAATTTCGTCTTTTTTGATAGAAACAGTCGAAAGAGATGCCGATATGATTCCAATGTCTGCAGTTACCAGTCCATTAATCGTAGCCACTTCTGTATCAGGTAGGGTTTGGATTGCACTTACATTTACGAGTAATGCTGCCAGTGAAGCTGCTACTCCCATACTCTCTAATTTTCCCTGTGTAATTCCAGTTTGATTAAAATAGGTGGCTACTGCAACTAATGCATCACGTTTTACTGTCAATCCCGCTGCATCATTTCCTGCAGTTGATGCATTAATAATTGCATTATTTAGTGAATTGAGCGTATTCTCCTGCGTAACTAATTGCTTCTCACCCTCACTTAACTCTGCTTCATTAACAGCAATTTTGCTTTTCCCCTCGTTAAGTGTTCTTTCACCCTCTTCTAATTTTTGTTTTTGACTCATGACCTCGGTTCTTGCGTCAGCACTTTTCTTCCAATTTTCGTCTAATTCCACACGTCCATCATCTAATTCTTTTTTTGCGTCGATGAGTTCTTTCTTTGCGTCCAAAAGCTCTTCTTCTCCCTCAACCACATTTGCTTCGCTATCTGACAGCTTCTGTTTTCCATCGGCAAGTTCAACTTTTCCCTCTTCTAATTTTTGTTTCCCTTCATCCAATTCTTGCTTTGCATCATCTAATTCCTGCTCTGCATCTTCTACTTTTTTCTCTCCATCTTCTATTTTTTGATTTGATTCTTTTACGACTTCTCTATAACGAAGCATACAGCGTTTATCAGAAATCGCTTCAATACTATCAACAACTTCTTCTACTTTTTGATCATATTCGTTTGAGTAACTGGTTAATATCAAGGCATCCTTAACTCTTACGTATATTTCTGTATATGCTTCTAATGTAAAATCAGATGGCGTAATAATTAGAAAACTGTTCAATTCCCCACTTCCTATAGAGGAACTGCCCCGTTCAAAGGATAAATAATAGGAAGATGTTCCTGTTCCTACAATTGTGTACTCTTCACATTTCAACGACTCTTCCAGCGGGTCTTCTGTCCCCGTTTTTACTGTAATTACATCTCCGATCTGATATCCCGTCGTATTCATAAAAACGACATCCGCTAGACATTCCCCTGTTTTTTTAGGCATCCTGCCTTCCTTAACAGATATTAAATTCATATTGTCTTGTAAAGACATCATTTTTACAACCAATTGCGCACTTTCCGTGTCACACAAAACATCCTGGGAGTAAGAAGCGATTGCATCTTCTACACCTTTTATTGCAGTAATAGAACTTAAATCTTTATCTGTCAGTCCTAAATCTGACAATACTCGAATATCCATCAATCTGCTTTCGTCATAAAAAGCATCTGCTGATAATTGCATATCTGGTTTTGTTGCTCGAACTCCCGAAAAAAAAGCCACGCCTAGTGTAACGATTAATAAAATCGAAAAAAACCGGTTATAGCTTCTTTTTATTTCTATATAAAAATCTTTTCTAAGTGCTTTCTTTTTCATACCCTTTTACCATTCTATTGTATCAATAGAAACTGGACTCTCATTTTTTATAATACTGCTTACTTTTCCATTCTTAATCTTAATCATGCGGTCGGCAATCGGCGCTATTGCAGAATTATGCGTAATTACAATTACCGTCATACCTTTTTCTCTACATGTATCCTGTAAAAGCTTTAGAATTGCTTTCCCTGTATTATAATCAAGTGCACCTGTTGGTTCATCACATAAAAGCAACTTTGGATTTTTTGCCAGTGCACGTGCAATAGCAACTCTCTGTTGCTCACCCCCAGATAGCTGTGCAGGAAAGTTATCTACTCTCTCACCTAGTCCAATATCTTTCATGACAGAAACAGCATCCAGCGGATTTTTGCTAATTTGCATTGCCAGTTCAACATTTTCAAGTGCCGTAAGATTTTGTACCAAATTATAAAATTGAAAAACAAATCCAATTGCCTCTCTTCTATAAGAAGTTAATTGTTTATTCTTAAATTTACTAATCTCTATTCCATCAACAATAATGGTACCACTCGTACAGGTATCCATACCGCCAAGCATATTGAGAACTGTTGTTTTTCCTGCGCCAGACGGCCCCACAATTACAACAAATTCTCCTTTTTCAATTTCAAAATCAATACCATCTACTGCACGTATTTCAACTTCGCCCATCTGGTATATTTTTTTAACATCATTAAGTTTGACAAAAGTGCTCATGTTTCTATCATCTCCTAAAACATACTCTGACTATTACAACAAATCTATATTTTTCTAGTATAAACAATTTAATAAGAATAGAGAATGTGCCTTAACACATTCTCCCATTCTTTGTCTCTATATCTGCTTTCTATATTTCAAATCTACCACTAACTTTTTCATTTATTACATAGTAAACAGCACTTTCTTCAAACTTCACATAAACATCAATACTTTTGATTGCTGCTTTATTACCTGCTTCTTTATAAGCTGCTTTTACGCGATCCATTAAGTCCACTTTCTCAAAATCCTTACCTAGAAATTGAATATAGAACCTCTCTTTCATAACTGCTGTCTCTTTTTTGCTCGCTGACGTTACTTTTTTTGCTGATACTACCTCTTTTTTTACTGATGAAGATACTTTTTTTGCTGGCGTCGCTACTTTTTTTGCTTTTTCCATAACAGTCTCCTTTCAACTTGCTTTGTCTTAGTCAAATTATTTTATCATCTATATTAAATAATTGAAAATCCCAAGCTCTGTCCATCATTTACAAACATCTGGACTGTTTCAAGTGATAGTTGTGTTAAATCCTTTCCAAGCATAGGAAGTTTCGCAAGTATTGCATTCGTCACAGTTACAATATCTGTTCCACACTCATCCGCCTGTATGATATTATAGACCTCACGACAACTCGCCCAAAGCGATTCTGTACCTGGCTTTGTTTTGCAAAGTGCCGCAACCTCTTTCATAAGTAACATGGCATCCACACCAGTGTCCATAATCCGGCCAGCAAATACTGATACCACATTTTGTGTGTTTGGTGAAAAGGCAGCTACTGTTTCTTCGACCTGCTTCATTGTCATAATTGCAGTAACATTCAATTTTAATCCTGCTGCAGATAATTTTTTTATTAAAGGAATACTTGATTCTCCCTTTGAATTCGTAATTGGAATTTTCACATAAACATTATCTCCTAATGTTGAAATCACTTTTGCCTCTTTTTCCATTGTATCGAAATCATCTGCGAACACCTCCAGTGAAAGTGGCAAATCGGGAATCGCCGTGATTGCATCTTTTGCAAAAGTCACATAATCACTTATCCCAGCTTTTTTCATCAATGTCGGGTTCGTCGTAAAACCTTTTACATAACCCTTTTTATATTCCTCTATCATGCCATCAATATCAGCGCCATCAGCAAATACTTTTATTTTCAAATTTTTAAATTCCATAATCCTCTCTCCCATCTGCTTCATGATTCCTATGTTTTGTCAAAATTTACAGTGCTTTCTTTTTTAACTTTACTCATTTATGGCATTTACCATCAGATGCCATACAATGCCCTGCCAACCTTCAGCATGTGGTGTGATTCTCTTTTCTGCAACCACCGGAATTAATACACATGCATCCGATACCTGCTTTGCATATCCCCCTGTCCGCGATACGATAGAGATAACCTTCGCCCCTCTTTCTTTACCCAGCTTCAGTGCATTTACAATATTTAAAGAAGTCGTCTCACTTCCACCGCCAACCGATAATACCATAATGGTATCATTTTTGTTAATCCTTGATACTTTTAGCCACTCCGTAAAAGTCGTTTCCCAGCCCTCATCATTTGTTCTGGCTGTTAGTTCTGATACATTATCTGTTGGTGCATACGTCTCAATCCCACCCAGTTTTCGAAAATCATTTACTGCATGTGAGGCATTTGCTGCACTTCCTCCAACACCTAATATAAACAGGCGACCTCCATTTGTTCTTGTTTCCTTGAGTATTTCTACCCCTTTCTCGATTTCCTCTTTGGAAACTGTTTCAACTATTTCCATCGTTTCCTTCAGATACTGCTCAATGTAACTCTTTGTGTTCATATTTGCTTCCTCCTTTTCTCTTCGCACAAATATATCGTTAATTGCATCTTGCTCCATTATCGTTAGCCTCATATATTGGCAACCATTTTGCAAATAAATAAACATCAGAAAATATCATGTCTGGCTTATTACCTTCGAGCTGTTTACAGGAATCACATTTAAAATTCCCGATGAATATCGTATTCACACCTGCTGTTTTACCTGCTGCTATATCTGTATAGGAATCTCCTATCATATAGGATGCCTCCCAATTGATCCGATACTTTTCCTTTGCTTTTAAAAGGAGACCAGGTTTAGGTTTTCGGCAATCACAATCAGCAATCAAAAATTCCTCTTTAGTCATAGGTAGTTTTTTTGTAAAATGTGGACACATAAAAATGTCATCTACCTCTGCCCCCTGTTCTTTCAATAATTCAATAAAATAAGTGTTAATATCATACAATTTTGCAAGTGTCGTCTTACCTTTTGCTGCTGCCGGCTGGTTAGTTACTATAAATATGTGATAGCCCTTCTCTTTCATTATCTTAAGTGCATCGGAAACCTTATCAAATAGCACGAACTCTGAAATCTTCAGAGGTGAATCCATCTGCTCGGTATCTTCATTAAATACAATTTCATTTAACACACCATCCCGATCCAAAAATACCGCTGGATGATATTCATGAAAACGTTTACACACATATTTCTGAAACTCTGCGAGAGAGGAAGGACTTCCAATCTCGTAAAATCTCTTCGTAACAACATGTGCCACCATTTTTCCACTGACAGATAAACTGTTTTGTATTTCTGCAACATCAAACTTAACATTCTTTTCATATACCGAGAATAACTTTTTCTCGTATAAACAGATTCCATAATCAATATACGCCATCTCTGGAGTAGGATGATGCTTATCATATAAGACTAACTGTCCGTCTTCTACATGTGCATTGCTTTTGTCAAATTGATTATTATTTTTCAATACAGTCATAAGACCCTGCATCCCTTGCTGTTTGCCTTTTTCGTAGCGATAGAGCGTCTCTTCAAAATTGATGTCCATAAAGGAATCTCCGTACATTAAAATAAAATCATCTTCTAGATAATCATAGGCTCGTCTCACTGCACCACCCGTGCCCAGTAACGTCTCTCCATCATAGCAATATTGGATATTAATGCCTCGTGTAATGCCATCTTGATAGTAGTCCTCTATCATATCTGCACGATAACCAATCAAAAAAACAAATTTACAAAAACCCCATTGCATCATTAAATCCAATTGATAGTCAAAAAATGGTCTGCCTGCCACCTCTACGAGTGATTTAGGTCTCTCCTGCGTAAATTCCTTTAGCCTCGTTCCGAGACCACCCATCAACACAACAACCTGCATATCTTTCGGCTTTATCATAAAATCTTTGACCCTTCCTTTTCAAATCTGAATCTTACTTCTGTCATCCCTGTCTTGCTCATTGCTTGACGTAATTTTACCTTATCATTCGCGTAGAACATTAAAAAGCCTCCACCACCAGCACCAATCATTTTACCACCTAGTGCCCCGTTTTTCATTGCAAGATCATACCACTCATCAATGACGGGATTACTCATACCACCAGAACGCTTTTTCTTATGCTCCCAATGTATATTCATTATATCTGCAAATGTATTCAGATCTCCTTTTTCAAAAGCTGCTTTACTTTGATAACCAAGATCTTTTACAAAATGAAGGTTCTGAATCATATCGGAATCATGTTCTTTGCTCTTCTTATCCTGTTCTTCCAAAATACTGCCTGCAGAGCGTGAAAATCCTGTAAAATAAAGAATCAGATTGTCTTCAAGATTATATAATGTCTCATTTGTTACATTTAATGGGTCAACCCATACATATCCATCTTTATGGAAATTCATACAAGTAATGCCCCCATAAGCAGCAATATATTGATCCTGTTTTCCAATTGGCTCGTGAAGTCTATTCATTTCTATCTCACAAGCTTCTTCTGCTAGTGTACGGGTACTGACGATATTTCCTTTCATAGCATGCAATGCCTTGAGCAAAGCTGTCGTAAAACTGCTTGAAGATCCCAGGCCTGTTCCAGCCGGAATATCCGCCATAGAGCATATTTCAAGATTTGTAGAATAGATGTCCAGCATCTTCAATGCCTCTCTGACAATAGGATGTTGAATCTCATCGACATTTTTCACCTTCTCGAACTTGGAATACTTAAGCAGTATTTCCTTCTCAAAAGTCTGATGTAATGTAATATAAACATACTTGTCAATTGCCGCTGAAATCAAAAACCCCTCATGCTCTTCATAATAAGATGGTAAATCAGTTCCACCTCCACCAAGTGAAATTCTAAGTGGACTACGAGATATAATCATACTCTATTTCCTCCTGCACTATATAGTAATCAGTCTTCGCGGTCAAATACCCATGAATTTGCTTTCAGATACTCAACCGTCTTAATAATGCCTTCCGAGATACTGTATTGCGGCCTCCAGCCAAGAGAACGAACCTTCTTTGTATCAAGATAAATAAAAGGATTATCGCCTACCCAGCCTCTCTTACCACCCTCATAGCTACGTGTAGGTGCTATCCCAAGTTTGCTCGTAATCCATCCTATGGAATCATTGACTTCGCAGTATTCATCCGTTCCCAAATTATAAATATTTACCTTTTCATTAGCATTACGGATAACAGTCAAAATTGCTTCCATACAATCACCCACATACAAATATGATTTTCTCTGTTTTCCATCCCCTAGTATATATAAATTTGTTGGATCTTTTTCTAATCTATGATAAAAATCAAAAACATGGCCATGTGTATAGCGTTCGCCTAATATGGACACAAATCTGAATATGTATGCCTGAAATCCAAATCCCTCCGCATATGCGGCAATTAAGCCTTCACAGGCTAGCTTAGATGCTCCATATAATGATGTCTGTATTGGAAATGGTGCATCTTCAGGTGTTGGAATCATTTCAGCTTCACCATATACAGAACCTGTTGATGAAAAACCAATTCTCTTGATTTCATTAGCACGCATTGCCTCTAGCACATTATAGGTTGCAATCGTGTTTTGTTCCAAATCCTTTCTTGGATGCTCACAACCCATTCTAACATCTGCATTCGCCGCAAAATGAAATACAAACTCACAACCTGCCATTGCTTCGGTCATTGTCGGGAGATCAAGCGTGTCTCCTTCTACCAGCCTAAATCTATCGTTCTTCAATGCATCTTCAAGAAACTCTCTTCTACCTGTTACAAAATTATCGTATACCACCACTTCATTTTCCGGTTCCGAAAGTAATCTATCCACCATATTAGAACCAATAAATCCAGCACCACCTGTTATAAAGTACTTCATTTTATTTCTCCTTTTCCTGTTGGTTTTTATCAAATTCATCAATAATAAATAGCGGTCTTCCTTTTACATCATCATATATGCGTGTTACATACTCGCCCATGAGACCTGACACAAATATCTGAAGACCACCAATAAACCATACGACTGCCGTTACACCAGATACAAATGCTTTCTTTTTTTTAAGAATTGCTTTCTGGAATATGTAAATTGTTGAAATCAGAGCACCTATTCCAGTCACAAATGCACCAAGAAATGTAACATACTCAAGAGGCTTTGACGAAAAACAGAAGATGCCATGGAAGCCCATTCTGAACTCTCCCCACAATTTATTATATTTGCTATCATCCGCCTCTCTCGCTTCTCTATGATATCTGACTGCTGTCTGCTTAAAACCAACAAAAGAAACCATGCCTCTGAAAAAAGCGTTACTTTCTTTCATTCCACGAAGTTCCTCAATGACTCTTCTATTAAGCAATCTAAAGTCTGCCGTATCCACTGGTATATCAACGGTAGACAAATAATTAATTACACGATATGCAGTGGCATCAATAAATTTTCGTATCTTTGTTTCTCCTTGCCTGTCAATACGCTGTGCGTAAACAACATCATATCCTTCCTTCCACTTTGCCACAAGATCAATAATGACTTCTGGAGGGTCCTGCAAATCCACATCAATTACAACACACACATCACCTGTACAATTCAGCACCCCTGCCATCGTGGCCGCCGCCTGTCTAAATCTTCTGCTCATCGTAATCAGTTGAATATGCTTATTTCGCTCCATATTCTCCTTTATCACTTCATAGGTTCTATCTTTAGACGGATCTAAGCTAAAAATAATTTCATAATCACAGCCTAATTGCTCCATCACTTTTTCTGTTCTTTCCAAAAACGGGGCAATTCCGTTTTCCTCATTGTACACTGGTACAACAACTGACATTTTGTATTGATTCATTTTTTGTTCCCCACCTTTCAAATGTTTTATCCCTTTTAACTTATATTAATGAGTATATCATATCCTTATAACCCATTCTACAACATATTTGCTACTATTTCTTTTTTATACTGTATTGATAAGCCAGCATTGGCATCAATTGATCAAAGGAACTGATTCCGGTGCCATCCTCATTTCCAAATGCGCCATTATAGCTGTAGGAAGTATTATTAATACGCATTTTTTCCATTTTTTTAAGTGCTTTTCCAGTCATCTCTGAATCATTGATCTCTTTTCCCAGCATGGCTACTAATGCATATGTTGCAGTAGACTCATATCCATATCCCACTACTACATTCCCTCTTACATCATACCTTGCCCTGATCCCATCACCAAACAATTCATCTTTTATCCACTTGACGGTCTTATCTGGCAATTCTCCGATTTCAGCCAAGTGTAACAGTGTTACCATTGCTTCTGACATGTTCAAATCCGTATTCTCGTACTTTTCTGTGTCATAATTATACCAACTATAATAAAGCGGAAAATCATTACTGATTATGCCTCCGGTCACAATTGCATACGCTTTATCATATGCGGTTTGATATACGGCATCTTCCTCTGCTAATAAGGACATTGCTTTCAAATCTCCATAGCATAACGTAAATCGACTTGCTGGTTCCTTATATTGAAAGTCATAAAAATCAATATAATGTTCCTCATTGATTCCGTAATCCTTAAAATTGGCATTATAGTTATTGATTTCCTCCTGATAGCCACCCCAGATTTTATTAGCATTCACCAGTGCTTCGTAAATCCTAAGATCATCAATCAATGCATTCACCTTATCGGGCTGGTCTTTCTGTGTCCGCCAAGCAATCATTCCGTTTTTCCACATATACTGCATTATATAAGAAAGTGTGTGATCAAATAATTCTTTATTTTCACGCATCAGTGCGTATTCTAGCAAAGCACCCTGAGACTCGCTCAATACATCACCATCAAGTGTCGTCTGCATGGAAGCATTATCATAATTACTGTGAACACCGCCTTTTTCATCTGTCAACTCAGATAATACAAATGCTTCTGTCACGGTTTCGCTTCCTTCAATACAGTTATTTAACATTGCTTCAAATACTGCTGCATTCGTAATCTGTCTTCCAGACCATGCGCGAAGTATTCCTTCCTTGTCTATAAAAAAAGTCGTTGGCACGTTATGCATTCCAAGTGCATCATAAACCTTAAGTCCATCATCAAAATAGGTCTGCAGTGGAATATCATTTTCATCCAGATAAGAAAATGCCTTTTCTTTTGTCTCCTTATCATTATCTAGCTTATTTAATAGGATGTATACTGCATCTTCTTTTGCCTCCACCATCGCTGCACATTCATCAATAATCTCCATTTGCTCATGACAATCTGGACACCAGCTTGCCCAAAATGTAATAATTAATGTCTTTCCTTTAAAATCAGATATTTTAACTTCTTTCCCTTCTTTATCATAAAACATCACGTCTGGCATGGTTTCATACAAATTACAGTAATCTGGCAAAAAAGTAGTTGCATCAGCCAGCCCTGTTTGTTCTGTCTTTTCCTCAACACTCTCTATTTTCCCACCGCGATCCAAATACACAAATAATGTAATACCACCCACTACAACAACCGCGAGTAAAATCAATATAACAATTAAAATTCTTTCAATCCTTCTCCATTTTTTCTGCTCCAATATTTACTTCCCCCCCTCATTTGCGTGAATATTTATCTTTGTGAGTCCACCGTTATTTTCGGACATCTCTGTTGCAGTCACACGAATATGTCCGCCAACAATTGCTTCCCCTATATTAAAGTTAGCATGGTTTGCTTCTCCTTCTACACCATCATCTATATAATCACTCCTGGTCCGCTCGCGATATACTTCTTTCCATGCCGCATCTGCTATTGCGTCAATCTGTTCCTCTTTTTCCAATTCTTCTTCTGTTGGTTGATTCACCCAGTCTGAGAGCAAAAACTCTTCTTGTCCTATATTTTCATTTTGAAGCTTCTTTTTTTCTTTTCTTCTAAGCTTCTTTGCATCTTCTCTTTCGACGGCATAGACACTTGCTTTACAGTTCTTATATAAATAGCCTAACGCTACCGCAGACAAAATAGAAAATGTCTGTAGCATATAATAATGATATCTATTCTGCACCTCTATAAAACTATGCAAGGCGATTGCACCCACAAAGAAAAGTACCAGAACCTGTGCTGTATTTGATTTTTCTTTCCATAAATAAATAGCTGCAATTCCAGCAAACACAACAAAAGTAAAATAGTAGAAGTTATGGAACATCTTCTGCCCGCTTAACCAGCTATCCCATTCCTCCGTCAATTTTCCCTGCGCATTCAGAGAATGAATATTAGAGGAAACTCCATAATCATCATTTGCCCAAAGGGCATCGTATTTTTCAAAGAAGAGATTCAATACTTCCACTGGATAATCCCTAATCGTATCCACGGCTCTGTCTAGCATTACTTTTCCTGCTTCGGAGGAAGAACCTGTCTCATAATATACATCCTTCATTATCTGTGAAACTTCTTCGCTATATCCTCCTTGCGTATCACGGTTCAGTCCAGTTGCCAAACTATAACCATACGTAACGCCTCCACTACCTATATCTCTATCAAGAATATAAGCGATATTAGCATTGATTATATTTGTACATATCATATAGCTTATAAGTACAACTATTGCTCTCATCCAGCCCCTAGCTAAAAATCTTGTGCAAATTGGAACATTATTATAATCTCTGTATTTCAGTTTCATCCTCGATGGCAATAGGCAAAGCACAGCTGCGACCATAAAGATTGTTGCAACTGGCCTGATTGCTGCAGACAACTCCAGTAATACCCCCAATAGGATGTGCGATACATATGTCCAAATAGGTCTGTTTGCGTGTTCATCCAAATCATTTATGATATGTACAAATAGCAAAATTGCCATATATAACAAACAAGTGGAGACTGCCTCTGTACCATTAAAATCGCTATATAATATTTGTGAAGGCCAAAAAGCAACAATGATTAATGCCGCAAGACCACTGACCCTGCCGTTTAATTTTCGTGCTATTCTATAACAAAAATAAGTCGTTAACATTTGTGCCCCAGTCATTGTTATATAACAGACAGAGTCACTTGTCGTTCCAAACAAAATCATAATGCGTGAAAGAAGATATGGATAACCAAATCCATTAGGAGACATTGCCAAATAATCTATCTGCCCGCTTTCCGCCAATGTATTATTTACCAATGCCGTTGCTATATTATAATAATAAAGAAAATCTGATTCCATATCCATTGGAATGATTTGAATAATATATATTCTCAACCACGTTCCTATTGCCAACACAAAAATTACTATGATTGCCTCTATTATCAGTCCCCGCCTTTTCGAAGCATCAAACAATTTATCTATACGCAATTTTGTCCCTACTTTAAATAATGCTATAAAAAGAAGCCATGCCAAACCAATCGAAACTATCAGCCCTGCCTGCGCCAAACCTGAATAATAATATGCGCCACCAAACTCAATAATTCCATAAATCAGGATAAGTGCAGTACCCAATAGATATATACTTATTGTTACATAACTAAACCAGCTCTTTCTCAATTCCATTGTATACTAAATCCTCTTTTCTCTTTTTATCATACTCCATAATTCTTCTATATACTTCTAGCGCCATAAACACAATACTAAAATCAAAGCACAAAATGAATAAATACATTTGCTTTGTATTATCGGTAAAACCATTACCAATAACACTTAATGGGTATTGTAATATGCCAATAGCAGTTACTGCAAGATAGAGAACTTTCAGTAATTGCATTCGTTTATCTGTTTTTTTTCTCTGTTTCCATAAACTTCGAAAAACATAGGTAATAATAATCAGATAGATAGCCACATAAGTCATAAAATGATCTGGTGCAAATGAAATACGAAACTCTTCCCAAAAAGAAAATCTGCTTACCTCTTCATTCTCTTCATTATCAATTTGCCCTAAGAATATCAACCAGTCGGGCATACGCAAAGAAGCTGAACCCGCTGCATGTTCTAGCGTTCTATATAAATACTTAGGATGCATTATATAATATTTTAGTAATTTCATGGTATCTACTTTTGCCCATAGTGCTGTCTCTGCCTCTTTTGTCAACGGACCAATATAGTATTCCTCATCCTTATAATATGCATGCTTTCCGATGTCTACAACCATATTAGGATCCATTTCAAAATCCAATAAAGTTTGGACAGGATCGTCAACAATAACTAAAAGACCTGTAAACATTGACTGCCAAACATTCATAGCGGCATTGTTTGTATCGTTTTGCTGATATAACCTAACACATTCTATACTTAAAAAACCAGATAAGGCAATCACTGCTACTGTTGCCAGTATTTTAACCATCCATTTTGCTTTTCTGACATGATAAATAAATAAAACCAAAGCAAGCCCCAAAACAATTGGAAATGAAATTGTGGTCTGTCCCTTTGCGCCGCAAAAGACTCTTGCCGCAATAAAGAAAGGTATGAACTTCCACATTCCCTTACCTTGCGGCGAGGCAATTAAACTAAGTATCCATGAAATCATGGCTACCATCCCAACATAAATTACACCCTCTCCAAAAAGTGAATTAATCCATCCTAAATGCATTTTCCCCAAAAATACAATTAGTATTGTTGTTGACATGACCATATATATGTTTTTATCAAATAGTCCATATAAGCTATAAAAAATAATCCAGTAACTAAAAATCAATATTATTGCATAAATAATTGCCGCATAAAATGAATTATATGGAATTCCCCTCGGTTCACAAAAAACTCGTAGCAATGATGCAACATATACATTACTCAATTTTGGATTTAGATTCATAAAATCTGCCCAGTTAAAATCTGCCCAATAAAATTCTTCTGTGATACGAGTTACTGATAATTCATCATCTGCAACTGTTTTAAAGCTGATGTCAATCGAATCCATAACTCGCCCATAATCACCATTATTACGGCAACCAATACGTGGATCAGAAAACATAACGTACCAAATAATCAAAGCTGCAAGTACTGTGAAAAATAGTGCTGCGCGCCACTTAAATGCAAATACTCTATTATTAAAAAAATTCTTTGTCTTAATTATAGTTCTCTCTATGATTGACTTAATTCTCCCATTTTGTTTTCGTACAGAATAGTCATACACTCTCATTTCTTGTCTGACAGCATAAGAGCCTTCCTGTATATCCACATATAAAAGATATATTTTGTAGAAGAAATAAAGACCACCAAATATAAGAAGCAAATCCGTAATCATCATATAACAAAAAAGTTCTTTTTCAATATATCCCCAACCCTTTATTATAAAAGGTGCTATTAATTGTGTGAAAGAAATCATGATAAAACAGAAATATAGAAGCGCTAAAATTTTTGCCCTTGATGAATTCTTCTTTCGACAAAAAACAAAAACGCTCCCTATCATTGCCATCCCATAAAACAGGAAATAAATAGAAGTATTCTTTGCAGATACTGCTTTTCTTAAATCGTTCCACCATCCCAATTTCGATACTGTAGAATGTGGTTCATCTGCTCTTTCCCCTACATACATAAAACGGTTATCAGAATAAACCGCGCTTTTGGAAACGGCCTCTTCTATCATTAACCATAATTGATGTGGATGCCTGCAATAATAGCCCACTAATGTTGAAAAAGTGATTTTAGCAAACATTTCTTCTTTTGCTACTTCGCTTCTTGGAAAATATGCATACTCCTCTTCATCAAGATAAAACGATAACCCGACATCCTCAATAGACTCTTTTGGTAATCCTAATGTTTCAATATCTGCTTTTGGATTTTCGCTGACGGTTAATAATCCATTATATATTGCATCGTATCGATTAGCCTGCTCCGAAATAGTGGTTGCGCTATTACTTAATCCTATTACTGAAATAGCCATATAAAGAAGAATACCAAAAAGCTTTGCCCCATATAGAAATTGCTTTTCTTTATCTGGTCTATGATAATATGCAAGAGCAATAATGATTATCAGTATAGGGACATACATAAATATCGTATATGGTGCCTTAGAATTTAAAAGAAACCAACCTGTAAACAATACCGAGTAAACAGACCTGCCCGTTTCCTTCTCGGCGGCTATTGACGTTAGAATCGCCGCTGAAAACATAAATAACCCTACAAAAGTACATGCTTCCAGTTCAAGTGAATTAAACCAGGATAAAAATTCACTACCAAAAAACAAAAAGGGAATCAGTATTCCGATGAATGCTGCTCTATAACCTATCAGTCTGTATAATGCACGCATGATATAGTAAAATGAAATCATTGTTATGACAGAATAGATAATTGATAAATACATTGTGGAAAATGAAATGCCTAAAACCGTACAGACCACCCATACGACTGCAACAGGATAAATCAGACTGACACCAGGCGTTGTTTGCACAATTTTGTTTAAATCCAGTGTTTCAAATTCAAACTCTTCTATTACTTCCGTATAATACAAATCTTCAGGCTCTTCAAGTTCTTCCTCTGTATACACTAAATCCATTGCACGCAGATTTGTATTGTAATTTCCCCAATCTACAACACCCGGTCTTTTTCCTATAAAAAGAACACCAACAAGAATAAATCCCGCAAGCACTGTAAATGCAAACGCAAATTTTTTATCTTCACGTATATTCTTGTCAAGCAAACGTATGCGTTTCCATAAAGCTGTCATCTTAACAATATCTCCGTAATTTGTCTGCAGGCAGTTCCATCTCCATAAGGATTAGATGCTCTGCTCATTTCATCATAAGCCTCTTGATCTGTCAGTAATTTCAAGAACTCCTTATGTATGACATCAGCGTCAGTTCCTACCAATTTTAGTGTCCCCGCTGCAATTCCCTCTGGACGCTCTGTTGTGTCACGCATAACAAGCACTGGTTTTCCAAGTGCAGGTGCTTCCTCTTGAATTCCACCACTATCCGTAAGTATCATATAGGAACGATACATAAAATTGTGAAAATCTAATACGTCCAACGGCTCAATCATTTTCATTCTTGGGTGGTCTCCAAATACATCTTCTGCTGTCTTACGGACAATTGGGTTTAAGTGAATCGGATAAATCACCTTAACATCTTCTACTTCGTCAATTGTTCTTTTAATTCCCTCAAATATATTGTATAGCGGACGTCCTAAGTTTTCCCGTCTATGAGCTGTCAGCATAACAAGTCTTGATCCCTTAGCCCAATCAAGAATCGGGTGTGTGTAGGAAGGAAAAATCGTCGTCTGCAAAGCATCTATTACCGTATTCCCTGTCACATAGATGCCTTCAGCCTTTTTGCCTTCTCTGATTAAATTATCTCTTGCCGTCGTAGTCGGTGCAAAATGATATTTTGCAATAATTCCCACTCCCTGACGATTAAATTCCTCTGGAAAAGGTGCTGCCAGATTATATGTCCTTAGTCCCGCTTCCACATGTCCTATTGGCATTTCCAGATAGAATGCAGCTAAACTTGTCGCAAATGTTGTAGATGTATCACCATGCACTAATATAACATCTGGTTTTTCCTTTTCAAGAATTTCTTTCATACCGAGTAATACATTAGTTGTTACATCAAACAGCGTCTGCCTATCCTTCATAATGGCTAAATCATACTTGGGTACCACTTCAAACGCTTTTAACACTTGTTCCAGCATCTGACGATGTTGTCCTGTCACACATACGATTGTCTCAATATTCTCATGTTTTCGCAGTTCTTTAACCAATGGGCACATTTTTATAGCCTCTGGTCTGGTTCCAAATACCACCATTATTTTTTTCATTATCTGTCTCCTATATTTAGTCTTCTTTATTTTTATGATACATCCTGATTCTGATTAATACTAAAATAACTGCAATTAAGAGCATAAGCATAACTGAAGTCGCAACAATGGTAAATATAAGTGATTGCTGGTTTGCGCTTAATCCGCCTAGTATAGTAGGCTCCTGGTCCTCTGCCAAAACAGATATAAATTGATATGCCTTCGTCTCAAATTCTTTATCAATAATAACGCAGTCCTTAGAGAGGCTGAGACGTTTCTCTTGCTCACGCATAAATTCAGTCACGGTATCAAATGTGCCTTCATTAATCCCAGTAACCGCCAATACTCCTCTGTTTGCGGCAAATGGAGATTGCAGTAACTGCAAGATTGCAATTTCTTTTGCATATGTTTCTGACAATATCAATCGCTCATTACTTGCAAACTGTTTTCCGTTATTTTCATATGGGAAATATAAGTTTGGATTCAATTCCTGCATTAGCTTATTATCTGCAAAATTTCCTGCGGTTATAATATTATAATCTGCATCTTCCACGGAAAACTCCCTTGATCTTTTCACAAAGAAGGTTCCATAAGGATCAACACCTTCTCCATACATACCGATAATCTGTGCATACAAATTCAGCTCCTTTGTTGTCGGATGATCGGATATTACTAGCATTAGATCATTAAACTTTCCATCTGTTCTAAATGGTGATGGCTTTAAATCAAAAGTTAATACAATTCCAGTAGATGCTGGTAAGTAAAGAATAGATTCTTCGGATATATAAGCCCAGGGCATCTGCTCCTGCCTCGGTGTACAGATCATATCCTGTATTTCCAAATCAAAGGCTATTTTAATACTACCTGCGGATGTACCAACAACATCTGCCGGCATCGTAAATATTAATTCATCTCCTGTTGCATTTTCTTTTGACAGGCGCTTACTTGCTACTGGGATGTCCCCCCAAAACACCGTTACCAAAGAGCGCGTAAAGTCAAGATTGTCACTATATCTAAATTTTAAAGTCACTTTTCCTGCGTCTGATAAGAAATAATCCTCAGAAAACGGCAAGTAAATTAATTGCTCCTGATGAAATGGACCAACATAAGTTAAACCCTTTCCAATAATGTCTTTTATTGTATAATTGCCAGCAACCATTTGACTTAAAGCTGTTGAATTAATAGCAATATCAGCGCTTCCTTTTTTCACAAATGCTTGATTGGTTTTTTCTTGATTTACACGATCCTCATCCATAATCATATAAGCTGCTTCCAACAAACAATCATCATCCGTCGATGTGATTAATAAAAGCGGATTCCCTTTTGCATCATCTGAAAAATATACAACAGCGCCTTCTCCAAGGCGGCTTGTATCCGAAATCATAGCTTTATATTCATCTGGAAGGTTCATATAATTCGCTACTATAATTGTTCTATCTGCTCCCATTGCCGGTAAATCTGACAATAAACCAAATTGGATATTATTATTATCATTGGTTGAAGTAGATAAATCTGCCATAAGATTCATAGCAGCTGCCACTTCGCTGTTATCAGCATTATCTGAGACCAAAATTGCAAGTCCGCTGCCAGTGTCATCGGTTGTGGACATAAATGGATACGGATAATAGGATATTTTATGGTCATGCGACTTTATGTCATAACCACTCCTAATATAAGAAGCATCTGAAATCGTCAACCAATTAGCTCCGGAAAAATCATCAAGACAACCATCTTCATCATACAGCCTTGCATAAGCCGTTACTCCGAACGAATTATAGTCACCCTTATTGATTAACTCCATTGGTATTTCCACATAAACTACCTGCGTATCACCATTTTTATATGAAATCCGACAGGAATCGATTGGTACATTATTAACCATGAAAGTCATGGAAGACGCTATACTTTGCACTAATTGGCTCACATCATATTGGATTTCTGCATATACATAATCCGTTTCCCAGTAATCAGGAATATCAAAAAATATTTCTGTACTTGAAAAGATGCCGTGTAGCGTTGTCTCTGGGAATGTAATATCCTGGGTATATTTTGTATCCATTAAAACGGGTTTTACTGTATTCGGTTCTTCTGCATCTTCAGGACTCTTTGAAAGGATTGATACAATCGCTTCATCCTGGCTCACATCAGAATCTTCAATATTACCGATCAAACCATCTGTCTCTATATCGCTTTTGACTACTGCTGATTCTGATACGGTTGCATCCTCCGCCGTTTCAGGAGCCGCTGCAAAATTAGTTGTCCCACTAAATAATAAGACTACTGACAAACTTGCAAAAAGCAACATTTTTATCCTTTTTTTCATCTTCTTCATCCTTACCACCTTTTCCTCTGTTTCACATTATTTTGTTTCGTTATGTTTTTTCTTCTGCTTACGGTTTAGAGATTCATCAACTCGTTCCGTTTTATCCCAGACAACTTCTTTATGATATAATTTATCCTGCATACTCAAAAATGCCGCATTGACAACCACAGCAACCCATAGCTTTGAGTAAGTAAACAGCATCAACAAAATTAGTAACGCACTTTGAAACCCAAATTCATTCTTTTCCACTGAAAGTGTAATTAATACATTTAGTACAAACAAAAGAATTGCCATACCCCACAATAATGTTGAAAACCCTCCGAGCGTACTATGAAAAAAACCTAATACTCCTAAAACAAATATAGCGTCTGAACAAATCAATGAAGTCAGCATCAATACATATACTAACCCATAATATAATACATCTAATCTCATTGAACCTGCTTTTTTATCAAATACATATTTGAAATTTTTTAGCAGTACATAGATGTTTCCCTTGGCCCAGCGGGTTCTTTGCTTAAACCATTGTTTCAGGTATTGTGGCTCCTGTTCCCATGTAACTGCTAATGGCATGAACTTTATATAGTAACCCATTCTATAAATTCTAAAGCTGATTTCGGTGTCCTCCGATAATGCTTTCGTATCCCATCCGCCCATTTCATCAATAATACTTCTGCGAATTACAAAATTAGTTCCTGGAATTGTACATAATTTGAAAAAGAAAAATCTGCCTGCCTGATTCATACACTGGTATGCTAATGTCTCTATATTCACAAAACGTGTTAAAATTGAAGCATTTCTATTTCTAGTTCTAAATTTTCCAATCACAGCACCCAATTTGTCATTTGCCATTAGGTTCTCTACCAAAATAATTAAAGCGTCCTGTGCTGGCGTATTATCTGCATCATAAATAGCAATGATTGTACCAGAAGCAACCGACAAAGCAATATTCAAAGCATTAGACTTGCCTTTGCCTCCGACAATATTGTCTGTATTAATTGCTATTAATTTTCTGTCTGGATTTTCATCCTGAATACTTTTCAACACCTCCGCAGAGTTGTCAGTTGAGTTATCATTAATTACTATAATTTCATATTTGTCTTTTGGATAATCAAATGCTAATAAGGCTTCTACTGTTTTTTGAAGAACAATACCCTCATTATGAGCAGGCACCATGATACTAACCATTGGATATTCAGCCAATGGAATTCGCCCGTCTGTTTTATTTACTCTGATCATATAAATAAAACCGCCAATAGAAAGGAATATATTTAGGAACATTAATCCCCATATTGCAATAATTGCATAAAGAGATAATATATCTACTAATGTCATTTTATTACTCCTTATCCTTTTTAATAAAAAACTTACGTTTATTGTTATACCTTGCAATCAGCAAAAATATAAGAAAAATGGATGATACAATAACAACTGCAATAACAAGCTTTCTATTCTCCTCTGCTAAATCCTTCGAAAATTTCTTCAACATATTTCTATGATAGTCATATTCCTCTTCGTACACAGTGGCTTGATAATTTTTTTCTTTTCTCTCCCCGTTTAGCGTAATAATTCTGTTATCGTAACTCATTTGATCTTCCTCTGTCCAGAAATTGTGTTCAATATCCCATAAACTCTTTAATGGAACAAATGAATTCCTACAAGCATTAATTTTTTCTCTGATAATATCACTATCTTCTTCCATCCCTATATATACGGCTGTAGAATATGTTTTCGTATAACTAACACCAGAATAATCTAATGCCACAGTAGCTCCCACCCATTGATGGCCGTCCGCATAGACTTCATTTGTGTGTTTATCTTCTGGAAATTCTACTAGCTTGTCTTCCTCGTTTGTTGTAAAAATAGTCCCAAAATGACTTAATATTTCGATTGCATTTTCGTCATACATCCAAGCACTAGGCACTTGTAGTGCCATAGGATAAACTTCTTGGTTAATATAATACTGAATTGCCATTGTAATATATTCATCCATTAGTTTTGCATCAATCTCGTTTTTCTGATTGATTGGGCTATGCATAATAATAGTGCCACCATTATCCTGCGCATATCGCAATATTTCACAAAAACGTTGCATTGCAGGATAATCTCCATTTACATAGACCGGCATAACGGAAATGACAAATGGTACCTGCATTTCTACCATAAGATTAACTACTTCCATGAGTTTTTCTGGTTCCTGGAAAGGATATACTTCATTTAAAACAATGTATTGTGCATATGCATGTGGTTCACCCGCATACATCCATTTCCAATAAGCCACTTCTCTTGCAAATATAGCCTTAACTAACTTATTTTGCATATCACTGACCGGCATATGTGTTATATTTCCGATGTCTGCCACAACGTACCCTTTTGTAGTTCCTACTTCAAGTATTCCCTCCTGGTTATTAACCCCTTTTACTAAAAAGAGAAACTCGCCTTCCTCCACCAATCCTTCTTTTACTGTAAGTGAATCAAAATAGTATGTGATTTTTCCCACTTTCTTATCATCCATCACATAGTTATCCTGCTTATTTTGCATATCCATATAGCTTTTCATGAAGGAGTTGCCAATAATCATAATTTTGGCTCCTGCTTTTTTTCTCTCCATGATTGCCTGTAAAAATGCAGGCTGACTTTTATCAATATCATAACAAATGATATACTTAAATCGCTGTAATGCATTTGTACATTCTGATGCTTTACCAAAAGAAACCTGAAATGCCTGATAAGTTAATACTTCAACAATATCTGATACTGCCTCTACTTCCGCTTCAGAAGCGGCATCAGAATAAACCACCAGAATATCTCCATCCGGCACTTCCATATTTGCACTTTCTAACACCACAGCCTCTTCAGCAGCAAAGACAGGTTTTGCAAAAGTACACAATATTATTCCTGATACAGCAATACATAACATACTGTGTTTAAACATCATATTGAAGTTCATTTTCTACCCTCTGTTTGAATAGAATAACATCATCGCCAAACTCTTCTTTATTATATTGCATAGTTGCCACTTTAACATCTACCTTGATTGCCTCTTCCGTAATTCCCGCAAATGACTCTCTGCTACTTACAGCTGCCTTGATTCTACTTGCTACAAACTGTGTACCTTTTTTATCACAGGTCAGAAGAACTGCAATAGAACCATTATTATCAATCGAATAAATTCTATCTTCGACCCTTACTGCATCAGTAACCAAAACCGATAGCTTCTGAATTAATGTCTCATAATGTGATCTTGATAATATCTTTTTTAATTCCGGCTCATATCTTAACTTGACAATCATCAAGGACAGTGGCAAATGATTTCTATCTGTATATGCGGTTTGCTTTTTCATATCGTTATACAAACTTCTAAGATTATACAAACCTGTCAATGCATTGACCATAACAAGTTCTTCAACCTGCTCTTTTAAAATATCATTTTCCGTCTCCGTACGATGACTTCCACTTACAAACATAATCATTGAAGCAACGGCTGCAATTGGTAATATAATCCATACGTAGCAGATCCATTCAATACTCACACCATAAGCATATAGTACAAATAACTTATATGCTGAATATGCTAATATCTGAAATCCCGCTACAATAATTGCAATTCCATTCATTTTAAAGGCAGCAAAGAGAATTGCTACAAAAAGTGCCAACATCATAATGGTACTTTCCATCAACATTCCTTTGTCTGCATTTACAACAGCAAGTGCACTTGCCAATATCGTGCCCAACAATAAAAATATACCGACATCTTGAAACAAGTATCCTGTAGCCCGCTTTTCAACCATAGCTATTACCTCATCTCTCTTTTATAAAATATTAAGTTTATGTAGTACTTCTGCTAAAACAAAATAAGATATTATATCAATACCCATACCCATTAAGAAACAGTGTTGTGTTAATTCGGCGTCACCGCTGTTCACAATAGCAATAATAGCTTGTGATAAACATACAAATAAAACAACTATCAAGGTGTCCAGAATAACCGTACTTCTCCTATTCTTCTCCGGTCTCAGATTATAGGACTTTCCATATAACAAAATAATTCCAACAACAAGAAGAATTAAATACCCCACAGTTTTCGGGGCAGATTGACTCTTAAATGTACTCCAGCCAGACCAAAACAAACTCTTTGCTTTTTCTGGTAAACCAACACTAATTTCATAATTACCACAATAGCTTCTCCTAATTGAAAAAGAGGCTTTGACAGCAACATCGAGCATAGCTAGCATTTTCCCTGGGTGTCTGACATAATAAACTGCAATATCCTGAATAGTATATTTTTGATAAAAGCCATCTTCTAAAACATCTACATTCTCAGCCTGTACGAACGGAAGAAAATCATAGGAAGATGCATCCGTTAGCATCTCATAGGAAGATTCAATACCAAATTCTTCAAGCGTATCTGCAGGGTTGCTTGACTGAAAGAGTACGCCTCTTGTCATAGCATGGAATTTACTTCTTTCGTCAAAATCACTCTCCAGTTTCAGCATACAAAGTAAAGAGGCAAATGTCAAAAAAGTGGACATTATAATGCATAATGCAACCCATAACCAATGCCTTCTGATAAACATTAGCTTTAATATGTATACCGCTACTATAATGCCAATCACTGCACTTTGCTGCCTAGATGATATTAAAACCAAACCTGAAAACATTAGTAAGCAAAGTAATGCCACATCCTTACCCGCCGTGTTTTGTTCCTGAAACGCCAGCCCCGCACCTATACAATACAAAAATATTACAAACCACAATGCCTCTGGATAAAATGAGTTAAAATATGTGATATACGAGACATCAGCAAAAATAAAAACTCCAAAGGCACCAATTACAACCCCCTCGGAGAATTTTTTTACTCTCGCACATGCCTGTCTGACTAATAACCATAAAGCAGGGGCATACAATATTCCATATATCAGACCTAGAAAACGTATATCAAAATATTTATCACGCGTTATTAAATTATCTAATGCAACTGCTACCCGAATGATCAAAATGTGACTCGACAAATTTCCGCTAGCTTTTTGATAATCTGTCAGCACATTAGAATATACTCTTACAAAATAATTGTTGTAAATTTCATCTACATCACTCTGTAAATAACTGACTCCTGCACCATTCATTATCTTAGATATAGAACCATCATCTGCTACACCAAGATAATTCGGCACAAATAGCATGAGAATTAGCAGTACTAGGGAAAAACACATTACCACTAATGCAATTACACCCGGAGAATACCTGCTTTCCATTTTCTTGTTCAGTTTTTCTCGCAGTTCACAAAATCGCTTATGTATCTTAATTAAGAAATTAAGACCACCTACAACTCTAGATTCCTCTTGCTGACTCATTACTACTCCTCATGTTTCAAAAATGTTTCAATGTTATACCTTGGTCTTTCTTTTACCTCAATGTAAATCTTTCCAATATATTGTCCTATTAAACCTAGAGAAAATAGTACAATGCCACCAATAAACCATAACGATAGCATAATAGATGTCCATCCCCCTACCACATTACCAGATGTATAAGAGATTAAAGCATATACAGCCGCTAAAATACTTAGCACTATCATAATCAATCCGATTCCCAATATAAATAGCATTGGCTTAATACTGAAAGATGTGATTCCGTCAAATGCAAAACTCACCATTTTCCGCAACGGATATTTTGACTCTCCTGCAAAACGCTCTTTTCTCTCATAATATACACATGTCGTCTCATATCCAATTAGTGGAATAATTCCTCTGAGAAACAGATTTCTCTCTTTATACTTTGCAAGCTGCTCAATTGCTCGTTTACTCATCAATCGATAGTCTGCATGGTTATATACGCTTTTAATACCCATAAAACGCATAACCTTATAAAAACCTTCTGCTGTTACTCGCTTAAAAATGGTATCCTTCTTTCGTGCGCTACGCACGCCATATACAATATCATGTCCACTCGCATACTGATTTACCATTTCCTCAATCACACTAACATCATCCTGCAAATCTGCATCAATAGAAATGCATATATCTGCCAAATCCTTTGCTGCCAATAATCCCGCAACTAAAGCATTTTGATGTCCTACATTCTCTGCAAGCTTTATCCCATATACATATGGGTTCTCATGATATGCCTGTTCAATTAATCTCCAAGTATCATCCTTACTGCCATCACTTACTGGAAGAATGAAACTATCCTTCGTAATCTTGTCCTTCCTAATCATTGTCTGAATTATTTCAGATAACTGCTTTATTGTTTCTTTAATTACTGGTTCCTCATTATAACAAGGTACGACGATTGCCAATCGATACATTCTTCCTCCTAAAGATTTTTGATATCGTAACTATATACGAATCATATTCTATTTTGTCACATTTGACTTTTAAAATTATAGATGCTATCTCAAACCATCCAGCAAGCTTATCCTTCTTGCTTTTTCTTCTGCCCTTTTTTCGGTATCATTATTATCAAAAGTATCACTAGCATAGATAGTACACTACCACCTATTCCCATCAGCAGATATGTTCTTTTTTGATCTTCACTTTGGTTTTCTTTATAATAGACAACTATTTCCTCTGATCTATTTTCTCCATAAATATCAGTTGCCGCCGGAATGTATTTTGCATAAAATGTTTTTGTTCCATACTCTTCTAATTGTGGCCCCGCTATTTCATATATGGCAAATCCATAATCAACAGGTGCACCTTCTTTATTTAGAAGTTCCCCGTTCATATAGAATTCCATCAAGCCTCCTGCTGCTGCCTCTTCACCCTCTTGCATTTCAATACGTGCAATCAAATGAAAATCCTGTCCAGCATATATTCTGTTGCCTCCCTGTGCATTACATGTTAGTATAACGGGCATTATCTTCCCTGTTATAGGAAATTTCTTTGTTGTATTACAAATTTTATCATAGTTTAATTCATTACTAGATACAGTAATTTCGGCAAGCCCTGCATCAATATTATTATTGTATGAAACTTCATATTCTAAGGGATCCACAAGACGTCCCTTATTGTCAGTCACAATAACTGCTGGTCTTATTTCTTCTCCCGAATATGTTTGTGGTTCTACTTCCTGTATGGTAAAACCACCTGTATATTTTGGAACGGTTATTTTTATGATTTGAAAGTCACTACCATAGTCCTGTTCTTCGTTCGCTTGACACTCTTCCATAAACAATTTTAACTGATACTCACCCGCGCTTATATCTGTTGGAATACGCACTGAGAACACTCCCGTCTCCGCACGCCCTTGTTGTAGCTTCCCATAGTATGCAATATTCTCTCCACCATCTTCTGTATTATAAGTAATAATGGATGAAATATAATTGTGATATCCCGTTGAAGCTTTGCCATAAGAAAATGTAATCACCTGTCCCTGCTCAACTTCCATCTCTTCTGGCGCGTCAACCTGTAGTGTCTGAGTATCTCCTCTGAGCGTCAATTTGTAACTATTTTCAATATTACGATCTACAATTGCCATATCACCATCAGGAACATATAAAGCCTTTCCCTTTTCAACCGCTGAGACAAAAAGTACATTGGATAAGTCTATTCGTATTACTGGTCGAACTGCATAATTTGTCTGGTTCACCTGCATGCCAACATAATCCACATCACTACCACATAACGAAATCTTGTCTGTTTTTTCCGTTAATGGTCTAGTCCACCATAAACTATAACCGTTATAGTCTATTGCTCCTAGTTTGCGAGTATACTCTGTATTAATAGAAATTCGACTCTCTCCCGTTGTATATTGATTAATATCTTCAATTGAAAGGAGCGAAATATAATCACCTAGAGCATCCTTTTGTAAATAAGCCTGCTCCTTTTTATCAAAAGCATTGTGCAAAAAACTGTCTTTCCACGGATTGTCTTCATATCCATTCAACCATGCACGTAACGAACAATCTACCCATGAAACAGCTTCATTCTCAATATGGAATGGCTTCATCTCAAGTGCCTTATCCGATACTAAAATCAAGGAATTGTCTTCCCTATTAATCACGCGCCACAATATTGGTTCTTCTTTCGTCAACACATCATTATCCTGTTCATAGCTCCCAAAGTATATATATGTGTTATCCCAATTATAATTCTGATCCAAATCAGAATTAAGAGCATTCTCCGACACCTGATTACCATTTGTATTCGTTGAAAAATCCATCATATAACAAGGAATATCTTTCTCCTCAGTTGCTTTTACATCTTCTGAGACTGTTTTTGCATGGATTGTAACTGCAAAACACTGTACTGTTAAAACTATCGAAATTAGAACTTTCAAAACTGTATTCATCTATTGTCGTTCCTCTCGAAATGGTTAACCTAATAAAACTCGGCACAATATTCCTTTTAAAAACTATTTATTATCTGCGATATCATTTTCTTTATCATTTTTTTCTTTTGTTATCTTTGAAAGAAATATAACAGACAACATAATAACAACTATTACTACAAAAATCCCAAGCATTCCCTTCCACATCATATCCAAAGCAATCATAGTATTTCCCATATTCATATCCTATTTCCTCCTAGGTTAGTCACGCATTAACGTCTGCCTAACATTTAAAGTATTTTTGAAATAATTATCTGTAAAATCAGCCTACATGTAATTTGCAACCAATCCCATTAACATACCTCCCGCTACTACTGACGCTATCTGTCCGGCTACATTTGCGCCTGCCGCATGCATAATCAATATATTAGTAGGGTCTTCTACTAATGCCATCTTTTGTACCACACGGGAAGACATCGGAAATGCCGAAATACCAGCTGCACCAATCATAGGATTGATTTTTTCTTTTCTGAATAAATTAATCAGTTTTGCAAATAATACACCACCAATTGTATCAAACACAAAGGCTAGTAATCCTATTCCCATAATCATAATAGTATTAATGTTAACAAAAGCTTCCGCATTCATACTAAATGCAATCGTAATTCCTAGCAATAATGTAATCAGATTTGCAAGTACATTTTGCGCAGAATCAGATAATGAAGTGAGCACACCACATTCTCTTATTAAGTTTCCAAACATTAGGAATCCTACTAATGCTACAGAAGCTGGTGCTACAAAACCAGCTACAAAAGTAACCGCTATTGGGAAAATAATTCTTGTCGTCTTTGAAACACTTCTTGGATTATAAGGCATTTTTATCTGCCTTTCTTTTTTTGTGGTTACTAATCTAATCGCAAAAGGTTGTATGATTGGCACCAATGCCATATAAGAATAGGCAGCGACCGCTATCGCTCCCACATATTTTGATCTTAGCATCTGCGATACAAGTATAGAAGTCGGCCCATCCGCTGCCCCAATAATACCTATGGATGCTGCATCTTTAATATCAAATCCAACTAATGTTGCAAATACAACTGCCGCAAAAATACCGAACTGTGCTGCTGCACCAAATAGAAACAAAATCGGTTGCGCTAATAAAGGACCGAAATCAATCATCGCTCCAATTCCTATAAAGAGAAGTATTGGCAATGCTTCGGAAGATTCAATTCCTACCTGAAATAACCATTCAATAATACCATTTGTTTCTCCAATACCTGCAAGCGTTTGGTTAAGCACACCTGAGTTTGGCAGATTTACCAATATTGCTCCAAATCCTATCGGCAAAAGCAGAGTTGGCTCATACTCCTTCTTGATTGCCAGCCAAATTAGTACTATTCCCACTACATACATTACACATTGCTGCCAAGTAATTATTGCTATGTTTGCAAATAAAAAATCCATGCCCGTTCCTCCTGCTGTTTAATTGATTAAGGATATAATCTGCTTCGCTTACAATCTCACATTGATGACTTAAAAATAGACCATTGCTTTCCGCTTGAAAAGCTTAGGTCTCGCCATTGAAATTAAACAAAAAGCACACCATGATAATCCATTATAAATAAGTATGCCTATTAATTTACTTGCATGATTCAATTTCAAGAATCCACACTGACTACTCCCTTTTATTTACTCAGAATAAACATACCATTGTGGCTAAAAAATGTCAATCTGAATGTGTTTTAAGTTTATTTTAAGTTTTAATATCTTATTCTTTACGAACTATCATGAATTTATTATAATAATACTTAAATTGATCAAAATGCAACTGTATTGTTCTTGCTTCTTTACCTGCTTTTTTGATTATAAAACAAAATACGGAGGAATAAATACTATGACACAAAACCCTATTGTTACTATTGTAATGGAAAATGGAGACACAATGAAGGCGGAGCTATATCCAAGTATCGCGCCAAATACTGTTAACAACTTTATCAGTCTTGTATCGAAAGGTTATTATGATGGTCTTATTTTTCATAGAGTTATTAAAGGCTTTATGATTCAAGGCGGATGCCCATCAGGAACAGGTTATGATGGACCTGGCTACAATATTCCAGGTGAGTTTTCACAGAATAATTTTAAAAATGACTTGAAGCATGAACCAGGCGTTCTTTCTATGGCAAGAAGTGCACATCCAGACTCAGCTGGATCTCAATTTTTTCTAATGCATAAAACTTCTCCACATCTTGATAACGCATATGCTGGTTTTGGAAAACTAACAGAAGGTCTCGATATTTTAGATAGAATTGCGTCTACGCAGGTTGACTATTCTGACAGACCTATTGTTGAGCAGAAAATTAAGTCCATGTCGATCGAAACCTTTGGTGTTACGTATCCTGAACCCCAAGTATCTTAAGTTTGGTGTTCATGGTTTGTTCATATTTAATTAAAGAAACTTTCATTTACATAACATTATTTATCCATTTCTCTATAATATACTAAGAATATAGAAATACAAAGAGCCATTATCGATAGTAACATTACTATTTTTAAATACTTTTTCATAATAAATGCCAAGTGAATTAATTCACTTGGCATCCTCCCTTTTATTAGGAATATTTTTACTCATTTTTCTTGAGAGGTACAATAATCTCTAAAGCCTCTTTATGATTATTAATCAATACTTCTTTCTGTTCTCCACCAAATTCTCCATCTAATGTCCATGGTATTTTTCCCTCTGAGGTGATTTTTAACTGATCTGTTTTAAAGCTATACATATACCTTTCATCTGTCTCTTTTGCTATTAGTGATGCCATAATTCCCTGTATTTCTAATGGATTTTTGGGTCTCTTGATTAACGTTACTTCAAACAATCCATCATTCAATTTTACGTTTTTCCCGGTAATACTCTTGAAACCACCTACAGAATAGGAATTCGTAATCATGCCAAATAGAAACTCCTCTTCAATTACTTTAGAACCATACTCTACTCGGAGTCTGTATGAATTATTGACAATTGTTAGCCTCTTCATTCCCTCCATAATATATGCTAAATATCCTAACCTGTTTTTGGCTTCTTGCTTGGTTTCATAAGATACATCTGTGAATACTCCGAATGCGGCAATATAAATAAATATATTATCGTTAAATGAACCCACATCACAAGCAAATCGCTTATCTTTCATAACAATTTCCGCCGCTCTCGACATTATTCTCGGAATTTTTAGACTTTTAGCAAAATCATTTGTACTTCCCGCTGGAATATAGCCTATAGGTATTCTTTCTTCACTATCCATCATGCCGGTCACAACCTCATCCAGTGTGCCGTCTCCTCCACAACACACCAATACATCATACTCTTTTCTACGCTCTCGCGTTGTCACAGTTGCATCCCCTATATACTGTGTTGAGTGTATCGTTACCTCATAACCACCTTTAATAAATATATCAATCACTTTTATTAAATGGTTTTTAATTTGTCCTTTTCCTGCATGTGGATTATAAATAAACAACATCTTTTTATACATTCTTCAATACACCTCCTGCCTCATCCTCTCTAGCTTTATTGATAACAAGCGCAATAACATACATTGCGATTGCAAATAAAAATTGAATCACTATATAACGTATTATTTCAACATAATTAAATGTTTCTATAAATTGATTACTGCATATAATATCTCCCGCCTTAACATACCAATATGTAGGCATTAAAACAGCAATCGCTTTTGCAGTATCGCCCAATAAATATTGAGGTGTAAAAACGCCACTGACCAGACACATAATCAATATTAGCATATTTATAGTTATCCCAATTCTTTTTTTATTTCTAATAAATTGCATGATCAAATTTGCAAAACCATGTGCTGAGACCGCAAGTGCCAACATATTAAGTGCTGCCAGCATTCCTTTTATACTAAAAACAATCTGCCCTAATAAAAATATAGCTGCAAGTATATGAATAAACCAAATACCTATCACTAACATTAATCCCGCAGAAATATATAGAAAAAGAAGTTTTCTCTCTTGTACTAAAGCACTCCGAATTCTCCTATCTGTATTATCATTTTGAAATTCCGCAAGCATAATTGCAATTCCTGTTGCAGTTATACTCATAATGGAAAAGGCAACGTAATTAAAAAAATAATACAATTTCAACTCCCTACTGTCTGTAATATCCAAACTACTATATAGATGAAAAGTTACACCTGCTGGCTCTTTCTCGATATAGTCTTCCCATATTTTTTCATATTCTTCAGTCATACTGACAGCATTAGCATATTTTATATTTTGAATTTGGAATGTTAATAAAATAATCAAGCCAAGTAATATCAATATGTAAATAATGACATTTCTAATATTGTGTTTCAGAATTTTAAAAAATGCACAATACAATTCCATGGCTTCCCCTCCTATATCTTCCAAAGTAGGATAAAATAAAGATATAAATAAATCAATGTAGCAAGTACTATTACTATAATTACTTCTATAATTATATCATAAAACAAAATGTAATTCGGTGAAATAGGTGCCATGTGGGTCCTTATACTGACTGCTTTTCGATTAGCACGCACCGCAGAGATAAGTAGCAATCCTGATAATGCTATACAAAGCAACACAACAATTGGTAACCTATAATAAATAAAGATAAAATTCTGCGAAGACACATAGTCTGCTGCTTGAATCTCTTTCACAATATGTTTGATCTCTTCTTGCTCGATTCCAGTCATATAAGCATTTAAATAAAGCATACTTATTAATTGCTCTTTCTCACTATTGATTGCTATTAACTCGGCCGATTTTCCGATTTTTGCATATGCTGCAATAACACCATCTTCTAAATACTTTTCTGCCATAGTTTCGGTTAATTCATATACATTAAATATATTTTTATCAAAGATATTATTTATATTTATTTTTTCTTCACTAACAATACCTATTGGAATCTTCTCCTCATTCGCTTTTGTATAGAGTTCTCCTATGGAAAGAAAAAATAAAGTTGCCAAAACAATGGGTAATACAAGTCCCCATGCAAATAAACCATTACTTTTAATGATACACTTCATTCTGTATTTTATTGTCGTGAGCAAAATTATAACTCCCTTCCCGTGATTTCCCAAAATGCTTCCTTTAGCACTGGAACTTCTGAATATACTTTTCCAAAAGGAATTTTATGGTTCTCAAGATAATGTAGTATATTTGCGAGATTATTAATTCCTTTTTCTGACTTTATTACCAATTCATTTCCCGTATAGTTTGTAAACATAATACCGTGCAGTTTACTAAGTTCTTCTTCTTCTCTACTACTAAGCCTAAATACTTCAATAACAATTTTCTCTCCGACAGAAATGAATGTTTTTAGTTCTTCTACTGTTGCAGTAATAATAACTTTTCCCTTGTCCATAATAGCAATTCTATCACATAGACCTGCTAATTCTTCCATATTCTTTGAAGCATAAAATACTGTTGTTTTGTCAGCATTCCTCTTCCTGATATTCAGCAATATGTTTTCTCTACTTACAGAGTCTGCACCAAGTGTCGCTTCATCCAGAATGAGCAGTTTGGGTTTATGTGAAATGCCGCAAGCAAAATTGACCCGCCGTAATGTCCCAAAATCTAAATTTTTAGGATACATTCTCGATACCCTCTCTAAATCGCAATCCACTAATGCCTCTTCCACACATTTTTTTCGCTCCGCTTTATTTTTTATATACAATGCACAGAAAAAATCTACATTCTCATATATCGTAAGTCCATCAAATATTGTAATATTTTGTGGTACAATTCCGATTTTTCTCCTGTATTCAAGACTTTTTTTATCAAGTTCTTGTCCAAATATAGTTATTTCGCCCTTATCATAAGCAAGTAAGCCCAATAAACACCCTATTACTGTTGACTTTCCTGATCCATCCGAGCCAAGCAAGCCGAGTATTTCTTCCTCTTGCATTTGCAGATTGAAATAATCCAGCACCAACTTGTTATTGTATCTTTTTACCAAATCCTTTATTATTATTGACATACTACTTCTCCATGTAAGTTTTTTATTTTTTATGATATACTGATATACGGGGGTATTCCAATGACTACTATTCTTAATAAATCCATTTTGCTTTTATGTTGCGTCGGATATGCAATCAGCCAAAGTGATGCTTCCTATGTTGTTCTTCCTATGCTGGTCGTAATTATTCTGGTTGCGCTTACTACTGTACTAAAAAAACCTTTACTGAATTTAATCTTATTATTGTCTTACATAATTGCTTGTTGCTTTTACCCTATTTTACTCTATTTTCTGCCTATCGTCTGTTATGAGGTTTTTTTTACACAATATCAGTTTGCCGTAGGTTTTATATGTATTCCTCTGATTATTCAGTATCAGACGGTGAATGGAACTACATTAATTATCATAATTATACTTTGTATGCTTTCTTACATTTTAAAGCATAATGCATATAAATTAAAGGTATTTCAAGACAATTATGTAAAATTGCGTGATGAAACAGCTGGTATGGCAGATATTCTTGAGAAAAAAAACAAAGATCTTCTTGAAAAACAAGATTATGAGGTAAATCTGGCTACTTTAAATGAACGTAACCGCATTGCCCGTGAAATACATGATAATGTAGGACATATGTTATCCCGCTCTATTCTTCAAGTTGGTGCACTAATTGCTATCACCAAGGATGTTACCACTAAAGAAACTCTTGGAAACATAAAAAACTCCCTGACCGAGGGCATGGATAGCATACGCAACAGCATCCATAATATCCATGAAGACTCCATTGATTTGAAGACAAAACTAAATGCTTTAATTCATGAGTTTAATTTTTGTAGCATTTATTTTGATTATAATATTACCAATGACTTTACAACAAAAGCAAAGTACTCTATTCTATATATAGTGAAAGAAGCACTTAATAATGTTATGAAACATTCTAATGCTACAAGAGTGACCGTATCTATTATGGAACATCAAAACTTATATCAGATTGTAATCGCTGATAACGGAACTATTCCGACTTCTAACACGAGTACAAGTTCCATGGGTATTAACAGTATGCATGAGAGAATTGAATCAATTAATGGTACTATGCACATAGATAAGGGAAAGGGATACCAGATTTATATTTCTATTCCGAAGGAGGGTATTTATAAATGAAAATCTTACTCGTAGATGATGACAAAATTGTATGTCAAGCATTAAAGACCATTTTAGAAGCAGAAGAAGGTATTGAAATATCAGCAATTGGGAATGATGGGACGGATGCTATTGAATTATATTTCAGATATAAACCAGATATTCTATTAATGGATATCCGCATGACCACCATGACAGGTATCGAGGCGGGCAAGAAAATAATTGAAAAAGATCCTAATGCTAAAATTCTGTATTTAACTACTTTTGCAGATAATGAATATATTATTGATGCATTGAAGCTTGGTGCTAAGGGCTATCTTTTAAAGCAAGACTTTGAAAGCATTGTTCCTTCTATTCATGCAGTCTCGACTGGTCAACGTGTATTTGGAGATGAAATTATAAGTAAGATTCCAGGAATGATGATAGATTTTAACAGAACTTCTTTTGAACAGTATAGTTTGACTGATAAGGAAATTGATATGATTACATTAATTGCAGAAGGGTTAAGTAATAAAGAAATCGCTAATAATAGCTTTTTAAGTGAAGGAACCGTTCGTAATTATATCAGTACTATTCTAGAAAAACTAGATTTACGTGACCGAACACAATTAGCTATTTTTTATTATAAGAATAAGTAATCTATTATGGGGACAAAGCAAATTTGTCCCCATACATTTCTCTATTTTTCGCTTAAATAGTCTTCAATTCCTTTTATCGCCGCATCTTCATCATTACCATTTGCAGAAACATTAACGATTTCTCCATTCGCCATTCCAAGTGACATCATTCCCATAATGCTTTTCGCATTGACTTTTTTGTCCTCTGTCTCAATATAAATTGCACTATCATATTGACTGGCCACTTGTACAAGCATAGCTACTGGTCTTGCCTCCAAACCATTCTTAAGTTGAATCGTAATAGGCTTTCTAATCATAATTTACTACTCCTCCTTTAACCTCTTAGTCTATCTGCTATTTCACACATTTTTCTCAATCTATGGTTTACACCTGACTTTCCTACAGCCGGTGTTAATTTTTGTCCTAATTCCACAAGCGTCGCATCTGGGTTATCTAGTCTTGCTTCAGCAATTTCACGTAATAATACTGGCAAATTCTTGAATTCAGCTCTATCCATTAAAAATTGAATATCCTCCACCTGCTTTACTGATGCAGAAACAGTTTTTCCTATGTTCGCCGTTTCACAATTTACTCTTCGGTTAATCGAATTACGCATTTCCTTTACAATTCGCAGATTTTCTAAATCCATAAGTGCCAAATGTGCTCCCATAATATTTAGCATTTCTACAATCTGTGTTCCGTCCTTAATATATACGATATAATGCTTTTTTCGTAATACTATCTTAGCTTCTGCTGAAAAAGAATTAATTACTTCTTTCAACTGTTCTGCTGTTTGTAATGTAGAACACACTATCTCAAAATGATAAGACTTCTCAGGATTACTAATAGAACCTGCTGCCAAAAACATGCCTCTGATAAATGATCTTCTACAGCAAGCCTTTTGTACGACTGTTACTCCAGTTACAGCCATAATTACTCTCTCTGCGTCTTCTTCATTCAAAACAAAAATACTATAGTATTTCACCCTTTTTTGCTTCTGATATACTCTAATACGAACATCCGTATTTATATTAAAGGTTTTTCGAAATAATGTAAAGCACTTTCTGGCAACCAGCAAATTTTCTGTTTCTATTTCAACTCTGCCATTACCGTCCGAATCTGTATATATTTTTCCGGCGCTTAAAATAATAGCTGCTAATTCTGCAATCTGACAATGCCTAGATGGAACACTTTGTTTTGATAATTCTTCCTTTACTTTTCCAGAAAAAGACATACCAAACCTCACCCTTTTTTTATACCCGAATCTTTTAAAATATCCTTATGTTCTACTTTCAATCCGTAATTTCCCTTATTTTTCATACGTGCATATAACTCATTTGCCAAAACTACACTTCTATGTTTTCCACCCGTACACCCGACTGATACTACTAATTGATTCTTCCCTTCTAAAATGTAGTTTGGAATCAAAAATAATAAAATATCTTCCAGTTTGTCTAAAAAAACATTTGCCTCTTCAAATTCCAGCACATAATCTATCACAAGTTGATCATTTCCATTCTTCTGTTTCATTTCATCAAAATAATAGGGATTAGGAAGAAACCTTACATCAAAGACCAAATCAGAGTCTGTTGGAATTCCATATTTGAAGCCAAAGGATAGAATTGTGACATACAAACTATTATACTCTTTATTTTTAACAAAAATGCGGTCTATTTCTGCCTTTAGCTCTCTTGTGAGTAACTGGCTGGTGTCAAATATATAATCTGCTCGCTTTTTTATTGAAATGAGTTTTTCTCTCTCTCTTTCAATTCCCTGATCAATGCGGTTATCTCCTGCCAATGGATGCATACGACGCGTTTCTTTATATCGTTTTATCAGTACTTCATCTGAGGATTCAAAAAACAGCACTTCATACGGAAATCCCGCCATCTTCATGCTGTCAAGTACTTTCTCTAATTCTTCAAAAGCCTGTCCCGTGCGGACATCTACACCCAAAGCTACTTTCATGATTTCGCTGTTAGGTGTGGTAACCAATTCCGAGAACTTCGCAATTAACGGAACAGGCAAATTGTCAACACAATAATAGCCTGCATCTTCTAACATTTTTAAAGCAGTACTTTTTCCTGCACCACTCATACCCGTTACAATTACAAATCTCATCTTCTACCTTTCCTCTTGCAAAAATACATAACCCATCAAAAGTTTCCTAATAAGCAAACCTCTGGTTCCAATAAAACACCATTTTCTCGTAGTATCGTTGTTTTTACGTGGTTAATCAAATTTAGTATATCAGCCGCTGTAGCATCCCCTCTGTTAATCAAAAATCCACAATGCTTTTCTGATATTTGAGCACCACCGATTCTATAACCCCTTAGTCCCGCATCCGCAATTAATTTTCCTGTGTAATAACCTGCCGGTCTCTTAAAGGTACTTCCTGCACTTGGGTATTCTAATGGTTGCTTCTCCGCTCTCTTAGCACGCAATTCTTCCATTCGCGCATTTATTTTTTCAATACTATCTCGCTGCAGGATGATTTCTGCTGATAAAACAATATACGATTTTTTTCTCACAATACTGGAGCGATAATCAAATTCCATTTCTTTGCAATCTAATTTTACAATATCTCCTTCATTTGTTAATGCATCCACCGTTTGAATAATTTGGCTCATTTCTCCGCCATAGGCTCCTGCATTCATAACAGCAGCTCCACCAAGCGTTCCTGGTATTCCAGAAGCAAATTCCATACCCGATAATCCATTCTTACAAGCTTCAGATGCTATTTGAGAAAGCAAAGCACCTGCCGACGCTTTCACTATACTATCGTTCACTGTAATGTTACTGATATTACTATCAATTTGAACAATGCAGCCATCAAACCCACTGTCACTTACTAGCAAATTGCTTCCGTGTCCAAGAATATAATATTTTTCTTCATTTTCTCGCAGAATTTGCATCACACGAATAAGCTGTTTTTCACTCCGCGGCATAAGAAAACATGCTGCTTTTCCACCTACACAAAAAGTGGTGTGATTTTTCATCGATTCATCAAGTAAAATATCCTTTTTCTCTATTACTTTATCCAACTGCTCAATAGAAATCTGTTTCAACTGGCATCTCCCTTTAATTCAAAACCAATTTTGCTGCGCCATATATGCCTGCTTTATTCCCAAGAGTTGCCATTTTAAATTTAGCATCTCTGCTTCCATGAAATACATATTTTATATAATACTTCTGTATAAAGTCAATCAAAATAGGTCCTGCTTTAGAAACTCCTCCGCCAATTACAAATACCTCTGGATTGCAGACACCTGCAATAGCCGCAAGTCCTTTTCCTAAATATTCTCCAAACTCCTCTGCAACTTCAATTGCAAGAGCATCGCCTGCTTTAACCGCATCAAATACAACCTTAGAATCTACGGTCACACTTCTGAGTATCGAAGATTTATCTGAAGAAGACAGCTTTCTCTTAGCAAGTCTTACAATGCCTGTTGCTGAAGTATATTGTTCTAAGCAACCATAATTACCACATCCACACTCTTCTTCTTCATCATCTACCATATGAATATGCCCGATTTCCCCTGCTGCCCCAATTGAACCAGTCAATATCTTGCCATTAATAATAATACCACCACCAAGACCGGTACCAATTGTTGCTAGAACAACATTTTCAAAGCCTTGTCCACCGCCTTGCCACATTTCACCGAGTGCCGCCACATTAGCATCGTTTCCAGCTTTTACAGTTACACCAACTAATTTTTGTAATTCTTCTTTTAAATTGATAACACCCCAGCCTAAATTAACGGCTTTATGCACAATACCTCTTTCATCTACAGGGCCAGGCGTTCCTATTCCAACTCCTATAATATTCTCTTTGACAATTGATTTTTCTTTCATCTTTGTCAAAACTGCCTCTGCAATATCTGGCAGGATATACTTCCCGTTTTCCTCTATTCTTGTCGGAATTTCCCAATGTTCTAAAAGTGTTCCTTCCGCATTAAAAAATCCCATCTTAACTGACGTGCCTCCGATGTCAATACCAAAACAATAATTGCACATATAATTTCCCTACCGTTCCTTCTTTTTACTCTTCTTCATTTCTTTTAGCCAACGAACTTTGCACACGGCTGTATAATTCCCTTGCTGCATTATAACCCATCTTTTTCTGCCTATAATTTACTGCTGCAGACTCACAAATTATTGCCAGATTACGACCTGGTCTAATCGGAATACTATGGCATACTATCTTATTTCCCAAGTATTCCGTATATTCTTCCTCAAGTCCTATCCTGTCATATTCTTTTTCTTTATCCCATTCTTCTAACTTAATAACAAGGTCAATTGACTGTGTATCCTTAACGCTAGATACACCAAAGAGCGTCTTTACATCCACGATTCCTATACCTCTCAGTTCAATCAAGTAACGCGTAATATCTGGTGCCGACCCAATCAATGTATCATCGCTTACTTTTCTAATCTCAACGACATCATCTGTAACCAAGCGATGTCCTCTCTTAATCAACTCAAGTGCTGCCTCGCTTTTTCCAATGCCGCTTTCTCCAGTGATCAGAACACCTTCCCCAAAAACGTCAACTAAGACCCCGTGTACAGAAATGCAAGGTGCAAGTTTAACATTGAGCCATCTGATAATTTCTGCCATAAAAGATGAAGTTGATTTAGATGTACTGAGTATAGGTACATTGTGTTCTTCTGCAATCTTAATAAAGATATCATCTGGAGCTAAGTCTCTACAAAAAACAAAACATGGAATGGCAACCTCATCGTCAAATAGCTTTTCAAATATCTCTCGTTTTCTTATTTCCTCCAGATCCTCCATGTACGTATATTCCACGAAACCAATAATCTGAACTCTAGATCTCTCAAAATGTTCAAAAAAACCTGCCAACTGCAATGCAGGTCGGTTAATATCAGGCTGAGAAATCTTAGTATTTGAAATATCAATACTTGGAGTAAGATTTTTTAACTTCATTTTATCAATTAATTCCGTTAATGCTACTTTATCCATCTTTTTGTTCTCCCTTATATCAATTAATTTGTAAAAATTCTAACGCTGTTTCATATTTTACTTTATAAAGATATTCCTTTAATAACTTCTAGTATCAATATATCTAGCAAAATTCATCTTCTTCATAATAGCATACCAATTAATTAACATCAACCCAAAGAATTGTGAAAATATTGATATATATCCTCTGCCACGCGTGAATTCATCCCTTGTATAAGCGCAATTTCCTCCAAGGTCGCATTTCGCAAATCTTCTATAGATTCAAAATGTTTCATGATTGCTTTTCTTCTGACCTTCCCTACTCCGGATATATTATCCAGCACAGACTTCACTTGTCCTTTACTCCGAAGTGTCCTATGATACGCAATTGCAAATCTATGTGCCTCATCCTGTATCCTAGTAATTAATTTAAATCCTTCCGATGCCTTATCGATTGGAATCTCCACATTATGATAGTATAATCCACGTGTCCTATGATTATCATCTTTTACTAATCCGCATACAGAAATACTTAACTGTAGCTTTTCCAACACTTTTGTAGCAACATTAACCTGACCTTTTCCACCATCCATCATAATCAGTTCTGGAAATCTTGTAAACTTCCCAAAGTTTAGATCCCCTGACTCTTCATAGTCAGAACTCTCTTTCTTTTGGTTTCTTAATTCCTCTAATTCCCGCAGTCCATGCTCAAATCTTCTATTTAGTATTTCCTCCATACTTGCATAATCATTAGGCCCATCCACTGATTTAATTCTAAACTTACGATAATCACTTCGTTTAGGCTTTCCATTTTCAAATACTACCATTGATCCAACTGCTTCAAAACCACTAATATTAGAAATATCATATGCTTCTATTCTACCTAATCTATCCAAATCAAGTAACTGTGCTAATTCCTCTAATGCACCTGTCGTCTTGCTTACCTCTCTTTTAATTTTATCCAGATCCTGATTCAATAGTATTTCTGCATTTTTTGCTGCTAATTCTATTAATTTTTCCTTTTTTCCTTTTTGGGGTACAACGATCCTTACTTTTTGACTCTTTCGCTCGCTTAGCCATTTCTCAATTATTTCGGCATCCTCTATCTTCTCCTGAATCATAATCTCTTTTGGTATAAATGGTGTTCCTGCATAAAATTGCTGAACAAAGCTCTGCATAATCTGGCCCTTACTATCTTCTGCAGTATTTGCCATGTAAAAATGTTCACGCCCAATTATTTTTCCATCACGTACAAAGAAAATTTGAATAATACATGCTTCTCCCTTTGCTGCAAGTGCGATGACATCTCTGTCTTCGCCTTTATTATCTGTAATCTTCTGCTTCTGTGCAATGTTTTTTACACTAAACAGCAAATCTCTATACTCCTTTGCCTTTTCAAAATCCATTTTCTCAGATGACTCATTCATTTTTTCTTCAAGTTCCTGCAAAATTGACTTATGATTTCCATTTAAGAAGTCAAGTGCTTTTTCTATAACAGCATCATATTCTTCTGCTGTTATCGCATGAATACATGGAGCACTACACTGATTGATATGATAATAGAGGCATGGGTCACCTTCCCCTCCATTTTTTGAAAAGTTTCTCGAACAAGTTCGTAATCTATATAGTTTTCTTAATAATTCCACAGTATCTTTAACAGAACCTGCTGATGAATATGGGCCATAATATTTGGCATTATCTTTCCTGACTTCACGTGTTATGATAACCTTAGGAAATTCTTCTCCCATTGTCACTTTTATATATGGATATGTCTTATCATCTTTCAACATTGTATTATATTGGGGCTGATGTTCTTTAATCAAATTATTTTCAAGTACCAATGCTTCCAATTCTGAATCGGTAACAATATATTCAAATCTATCTATTTTTGAAACCATTCTTTGTATTTTGAGAGTCTTAGTAGTACTCTCTCTAAAATATGAGCGTACTCGGTTATGCAGACTGATGGCTTTTCCCACGTAAATAATTGTATCATCTGCATTATGCATAATATAGACACCAGGTTTCCTTGGTAATTTTTTTAACTCTTCCTCAATGTTAAACATATGCACTCCTTTGATGCATTAAAATGTATGATATAATTATACTAAATTTTCTGGATTTAAACACATAAGCTCTGATACTACAAATCTCCCATTTTTTCGAACCAACACTTGATCAAAATAGATTTCTCCACCACCATATTCCTCAGACTGAATTAATACCAAATCCCAATGAATTGCTGACTCATTTCCATTTGGGGCTTCCTCATAACAATTACCCGGCGTAAAATGTATAGAACCCATGATTTTCTCATCAAATAGCGTGTCTTTCATTGCCTTATTAATATACGGATTGACACCAATGGCGAACTCTCCTACATAACGAGCTCCCTCGTCTGTATCAAAAATCTTATTAATTCTCTCCGTATCATTAGCAACAGCTTTTATAATCTTGCCTTTTTCAAACGTTAAGCATATATTCTCATATG
>CAZAAC010000006.1:0-37142 GCA_964483155.1 uncultured Lachnospiraceae bacterium
AAACTAAGCCCATTATAATCGATGGGCGCACCATAAACTCTATTTACATAGATACCAAGCCTATCTGCTACTACAACTTTCTTGAAAACACCTATTAGAATGCGATACCCACCGTTTTGAATGCGAACAAAGTCAAATGCATGTTCCTCATAAAGCTGTATGCTCATTTCGCTATAGCGATTAATTGGGCCCTGTGAGATCTGCGGAAAAAATGCTACAAACAATGCATACTTAAATATATTATTTTGCGCTTCACTCACTTCACGATAAACATCAATACAATAGCCTACCGTAATGAATGTATAAAAAGAAATTCCTAGTGGCAACAGCCAGTTTGCATCAGGAAATTCATAGGAAATGCCACAAAAGTGAAGTATTTCGGAAACATTATCCATAAAAAAATTGAAGTATTTCAAAACGCCAAGCACGCCGATATTCATGACCAGACATATTATAAGTACTAATCTCTTTTTCCTCATAAATATGTTTTTGAGAGCCTTTCGGCTTTCCTTGTTTAGTACTTCAGCGTCCACCTTAAGTCTCTCATTACATGCATCACTCAATTTCTCCAGTCTAATACCACAAATATAAGTAATTATCGTAGAAATAAATAAAAATACCAGAAAATAAGGTGTCGCAAATGCATAAAAAACATAACTGCCGAGCAAAAGCAAACACCATTGGTATTTTTTTGGTATTAAAAAATATGTGATTAATAAAATACTTATAAAAATAATAAAGCGAAATGATACAAATGCCAAAATCCATCCTCCGGGCTATGCTAAATTTCTTCTTCAATAATATCAGCTATCTCACCCACGTTTTTTAACTTTATAATCGTTTTCATATCAAACTTAATATCAAATTCCTCTTCGATAGCATCCATGAGCGTAATGTGCATAAGACTATCCCACCCCTTGACATCCGCGGCAGTTGTTTCTTCCTCTATGCAAATATCATCATTATCAAAAACATCCTTAAATACTATATTTATATGTTCAAATATTTCTTCGCGGCTCATGCTCTTACCTCAATCCTCAAAATTTTCTTCGCAAATATTATAACTTTTTTTCAGGAATATTGCAATCAATCTGGTTCGTCTGGTTTTGCATGCTTACAATAGTGAATAATAGCAGGAATAATAGCAAAAATGGAGGTACAATGAAATAGTTTTCAAAAAATGAAGTTGCCAGCATTGCAAAAACCGTTGCACCTGCATACTTGGAGATTTCACTCTGTGCCATACTCTCACGCAGTTTCAAAAGTAAGGGTAATAAAAAACATAATACAATAATAAATACAACTGGCCCATGTACAAATAAAATGTCCAGCAATCCACTATGGACCTCAAAAGTTCCCTCCAAATCAACTACATGCAACTTATAAGAAGATCCGATTCCCGTAATTGGAGATTTGAGAAATACACCCCATAGTTCGGCCCATACTTCTTCCCTTCCTGACAAAATACTTTTATATAAAATCTTTGTATCAATTTGTTCACGCATAGTTCCTAACCATACGAGAAAAACAGAAAACGGGATTGTTCCAATTGTTACTCCAATGCTCATAATATAAAAAAATACTTTTCCTGCTGTTTTGACCCAGAATTTTTTTGGAATGAGTATTAATATTGTAAAAACTGCAGCGCCTATCAGTGCACATCTAGATAAATAGTATGAAATAATTTTGAATCCAATGAGCATCAGTACACATTGCACGATCCACATATAGTTCCATTTCTTTTCTTGCTTTATTTTCTCTATCAGAATCATACCAAACATTAATCCCGTCAAAAGAACGAGCCCGCCATAATTAATATTAAATCCTTGATAATATCCCTTCGGCGTTACTGTCCAATAAAAGAAAAAGAAAAGCTCTACAACACATACCGTCAGCATCTGCTTACGATTGATTGTTATTTTACTTGCCAGATACATTACAAGTAATAGATCAACGACCGTTAATAGCGCGCCTTTATCAGAATGAATGACAAATAAATTTATGAGAGTTAACATATCTGCAAGAATCATCAGGTAAAAAAATGGGTCTCTAAACGCCTTCTTCAAATCCACATAACACAAAAATGCAATTCCAAGCGCCGCACCAGTTAGTAATGTTCCATACGGTGTTGTTGCCTCGTATACAGAATGTTTTACCCATGACATTGCTATTATTAAAAATAGCACTACTAGTATGCTGATGTTTCCAATTTTTCTTTTCTTTTCTTCGCTCATATATCTATTCCTCTTTATCATGGTTTTTTCTTTCCATATACCAAAAGTCTTTTTGCAATTACTGTTGCTTCCTTCAAATAAAGCAGCAAAAGTAAAATAAATAGCCCACTTGTGATAGGATAAACATTTTTCACTTCCCGCATTACTAATATTGCTTGTATCACTACAATCAAATAAGCCAGATAGTCTTTTTTCAAATTTATGGATAGGCTTACATGCTTTTTGGTAAATAGGAATGCCATAAAATACATTACAAAATAAGAGATTGCTGTCGCTATCGCAGCTCCCATTGCGCCGATATACCACACACTGATTAGATTTAGGATAATATTGAGGGCAGCGCCGATACCTGTTGCAATTCCCATGCTTCTACTATCCTTATGGGCCAAGCAAATCGAACCTAAAAAACCCGTCAACGCTCCAAATATAACTGAAATCAGCAAGGGTGGGACAAAAATCCATGCACTATAAAAATCCTTCTGAAATAAAAATCCTGCAAATATTTTTACAGTGATGATCAGAAATGAACTACCAAGCACCATAAAAGTATTATAAGATTTATACATCATTGAAAAAAAATCTCCACTATCCTCATCTTTATGGCTCTTTGTCGCCGAAAGCTGCCATGCCTGTGCAAATATTCTTTGAAAAACACTAAGAATAGCGGGAATATTGTATGCCACTCCATATATTCCATTAACAGCAGAACCACAAATTGCAGTCACAATATAGCGATCACTTGCATTATTAATCCAACTACCGGTGGAGTATAAAATCATAGGCTTACCATAGGCAAGCATTTCTGTCTCTAATTCATTATCTTGGTCTATTTCCCTTTTATAAGCTTTTTTCAAAGATAACAATATCATGAAAATAGATGCAAAGGCAAAAGAAAGGATTTGCGCCAACAAATATCCGCTTAATCCTATCTTTAATACTAACAAAAAAAATAGATTTGATCCTAACATAACTACTGTGCAGAATATACTTCCGCCTACAACCACAGGCACCATTTCAGAGCCTTGAAAATATAAAATCAAAAACTCATATAATGCATTTGCTGCAAATAATATAATAAAAAAGCATAAGTATTGTTTGATTTCCAAACTGACAAAAAAAGTGGCAGTGCCTGCCAGTAACAATACCAAAAGAGTAGCTCTTCCCGTATATTTCAAACCTATGTACAATATGCTCCCACATTTATCCTTACGCTCCACCGCAAAACGCAGAGCTGCTTCCCCAATATTAACCGTAAGCGCAGGCACTAATAATAGAAGCGTTACCTGCATTAAATTAGCAATACCATATTCTTTGGTTGACAATATACTTGTATAAAAGGGAACTAACAAAAAAACCAATATTTTTGACACAAAATTGCTGATCGTGAATAATGCTATATTATTTGCTAAATACTTGTATTTTCCCATAAACTCACCATAGCCTTTAACCCTTATTCTGCCTGTTCGTTTTCTAGTATTGCATGCACAGGCTGTTTATTTTTCTCCTCTGCACGTCCAGAATTCACGATTGCCAATAAAAATATCAAATTCGGTGCATAGTCAGCCCATATTAAATCGATATCAAAAAATGATTCAATAAATACCGCAAGTATAACGCATAGAGCACACAACGCCAAAGTGTTTTTATTAATATTTTTTCTAAACACATGCAATCTCTTCCATACAAAATACATGATTCCGATGAATACCAGCACTCCATGCACTGCCAGTAAATCAAACATTGCATTATGCAGATTGTATTCTATAAAGGAATCTAGTGCATATCCAGAACCCACACCAGTAATTGGCATTTTTACAAATAATTTACCGATTTCCAACCATATTTTTTGTCTTCCTGAAAAGATGTTTTTATAAAAAAATGGCAGCTTAAAGTTTACACCTGTCTGACCAATAATCGTATACCCTGCAACAAATATAAGTGATCCTAATGTTGCTACTAAGATAAAGGCTTTATATAACTTTTTGCTATCCCACCATTTACGCGGTACAACATAATATAATATTAAGAACATAAGAAGCATAATAAAAGCACCACGGGCTCTATGCCACACTACAAGATGAAAGGTTCTCACTAATGCTGTGACTATGAGTAATCCCATAATTTCCCACCGAATAGACAATTTTTTAAAAAATACAAATGCACACAGCAATGTATACACTGTAAAGGTTGCTGCATTATTTGTGTTATATGCCATTGCCTCATAATCTGCAAAAAAAGCGGGATAGGCTATAAAAAACCAGCACCCCAACAATAGCGCATATAAAACAGCTATGCGCATAATCTGTTTTTGACTCATGATAATCTTATCACTTAAGTACCAAATCAATACAAAATCGGTTGCCACAAAAAACGCTCCTTTATTAGAGCCAATAATAATAAGATTGATTCCCGTTATAACAATAACGCCTGCCAGTATCCAGATATCTTTATCTTTATTTTTTATTAGTGCTATCCAATTAACATTATTAAAAAACAGAATTCCGCATGCACAAAAAATAAACAGACTTGCATATCTATCTGTCAATCCATAGAATTTAGGTATTAAAAAAGTTAATGCATATCCCGCAAACATAACAAGAAATACAATTCCGTTTATCTTTTCTTTTCTCTGATTTGATCCAGTTTTGTTAATAACAGTATTGTCCGTGCTTCCCATGAAGTTGACTCCTTATCAAGGTTTCTCAACAATCTTGCATAATTTCCCTGTTGTTGTAAATTTATTATTTTCTCTGCAATTTCATCACTGTCACTGTAATCTTTGATAATATCTTCGTCTTTTATCTCGTAGAATACTTCTTTCGCTCCTACTTCATTTGAAATCAATAAATCGCAGCCACACGCCAATGCTTCTAGTGGTGCAAGTCCAAATGTTTCAAAGGAACTATTTTGTATGTATAATCTAGACGCATGTAGCAGTCTTATCACTTCATCAAAAGGAACAATGCCCCTATTCCTGACAAAGGGATACGCATTGATTTCTTTTGTATCATACCCCACATCACCGATGACAACTAAAGTATATTTTTCTCCTGTATCACGATTCAGTTTTTCGATAGCTTCACATATATAGCGTATCATTTTTCTAGGCATTCCACCGCCGATTGATATCAATTGACGTTCATTTCTCGTTGTAATGATATCAAATTTCTGCAATTCATCCCAATCTACTCCATTTGGCACACTATCTATTTTTTCAAGATATTCTGGATAGTGTTCACGCAACCAATTTGCAAAATGCTCTGACACAGCCAGGATTGCATCTGTGAGACGAATAGTCTCTCTCTCAACCTTATTCATCTCCGCATCTGGCACACCGTTAATGGCATTTTCATGTTCCACACACCCATGCATCAAGTATGCAGAACGCTTATGGCATATCTTTGCCCATTTCAAAGCAAGTATGTTTTGTTTTGAATACCCCGAGCATAACACGACATCCGCCTGCGGCGTTTTAATAAAGATTTCAACAGCGCGCTGCCATTTACTTGTTGCATTGAGCTTCAATGTCTGCTTTGGTAAACAATTTAAATAGTTATAAGTAACATTCGCGGGTCCAGTTCCAGTACGGTAATCACCAATCATAAGGACTCTCATCTGGTTTGTTTCTCCTTACATAAAACTATATATTCTTTTCTGCCTTTTAACATCAACCTAATTGCCTTCCACACAGAAGCTTTTTCTGCATAGAGTGCTTTTTTTCTAATCGCAAATTGTAGGATTAAAAACCATGAAAAACCTTTTGTCATTGCACAATAATTTGCGCCTCTTGAAACAAAAAAATGTTCTTCATAACCAGTAAACCACGTAGACTGCGTTTCGCGAAGTTCTGCAATCTTAACAGGAATGTATTTAATCTTTAAACCCGCACGCAGGCAATCATATAAGAAGATATTTTCTTCTCCCATATAGTAATGTGCTCCCGCACCAAATAATTCATGAAATTTAATCTGCTTCTCCTTGATAATCTGTCTCCTAAAAGCGATTTCTGGTGAAAAAATCTTCATCACTGATAAATAATTCATGTTGCGTATAGATGAATAATTTGGCGTAGGTTTCTCTTTTCTCTTGATAAAAAAAATAATGATGTCAGCATCAGGATAATCACGAAAAGCACTACCTATGAGTGACTCATAATTCTCCACATATTCTACATCATTATCACATAGAATGCAAATATCCGCAGTAGCATTCTCAATCGCCATATTCCTGCTTTTGCTCAATCCTCGTTCTGTTGTCTCAATGTATGTGATGGTCCTGAATCCTTCAGGAATATGTTCCGTACAATTATTATCACATTGATTAATAACAAGACAATCACCAGATATATGTAGAGAGTTTATGTAATCATATCCATCTAAATACATCGCCGATAATAGCACCTGCAACTTCATAATACTTCTCCTATAGCCTTCTGATTACTGCTCTGACCGCATAAAAACAAAAACAATAGATACTCCTTATAATAGACAATTTTTCTATGTTTCGATATAAATTCCATACGCGCTTAACTGCGAGCACCTTATTAGAAGATAGTGTCCCCATACTCCTCCTGTAAAGAGTAAGTGCCTCATCCAATCCATATGCTATATAGCCACTCCTCAGTATCCTCCACCATGTTGCCGTATCTTCGCTTGGCACATTTGGCATATAGATCTCTTCCTTTGTTATTTTAGTCATATCAAACATAACGGTACTTGTAAAAATAGTCGTATTTTTCAATGCTGCCTTATATCCTATATTTTTAGGCACACGTACTATTTTTTGTACGCCTATTCCATTTTCGTCAGCAAATTCATATCCCGTAAAACTAAAAGCACAATTATTTTCTTTCATAAATGCCAGCTGTCTTTCCAATTTATCTGGTGACCATAAATCATCTGCATCCACAAAAGCGATATACTTTCCTCTTGCAGCATCAATCCCAGCATTACGCGCAAACGCAGCACCAGAACCCTCTTTCAGTCGGATTAATTTTATACTTTTACTTTCGTAGCTTTTCATGATTTCAATGCTATCATCTGTCGAGCAATCATCTACCATAATTAATTCCCAGTCTGAAAAAGTCTGGCTTCTAATTGCCTGAATTGTGTCTTCTATGCACTTAACTGCATTGTACACAGGTACCACTATACTAATCAATGGTCCATTCTCATTCATCATTATTTCCCCGCTCAATAGGTGTCAAATTACCGTCATCCACACCCTCTGTACTTTCCAGCGTCAATAGTATCTTCAGCGTTAGTATAATTAGTTTTAAATCTAGCCATATAGAATAATGTTCCATATAATATAAATCCAATTTTAATTTATCATATGGTAAGGAATTATATTTTCCATATATTTGTGCATATCCAGTAATCCCTGATTTCACCTTTGTTCGATACACAAACTCAGGCATTGCTTTTGTATAACGTTCTATAATCTCTGGCCTCTCAGGGCGTGGTCCTACAAATGACATCGTACCACTAATCACATTAAACAGTTGCGGTAATTCATCAATACGTACTTTGCGGATTATCCTACCGATGGGGGTGATCCTGTCATCATTTTTTGTAGCCAGTCTTGCTACTCCGTCTTGCTCGGCTTCTTCTATCATACTTCTGAATTTATACATGGTAAAATACTTTTGGCCTTGTGTACATCGAATCTGTTTATAAAATACTGGTCCACCATCATATAATTTGATACAAATAGCAGCTAAAAGCATGACCGGCGATATTATGACCAATATAATAGTTGCAAATATAATGTCAAAAATTCTTTTGACTACTATTTGCTCTGGTTCCATTGGCGTACTTTTAGTAAGCAAAAGAGGCGTATCAAATAAATGTAGTGTCTGCGAACCATTCAATATTATATCAGATATTTTAGGCATGACATAAACATCTACCGACTTTTCATAGCAATATTTAAATATTTTATTGCGAATGGATGTGGGTACATCCCACATCATAACCGCTTCATGCCTGTCAACCGCTTCACAGATTACAGCCATATCATTATTTGCTTCTATCTCTTCCTGAATATAAAACTGATGTTTTCTCGTCTTTACTTTTTCCGCAAAGACCTCTGTTGTACTACCAGCATAAATCAACAGCACATCCAATGGGGGAAATAATGCCCTATAGATATGAGTAGATCCCATAATCCAAAGCCCGATACAGATACATTGTACTACAAGTACTATTAGCATCGGTAGTGATGAAGGAAATTTATATGCCAGTAAACATGCAATTGCATAAAGTAGAATATCTGCACAGGCTGTTGCAAATACCTGGGAAAATAATAATTCCATCATGCGATAAGAGCCTATTTTCAAGCCGCCATACATTCTTGAAAAGAAAAACAAAATCAACATATAGACTGCCAAAATAAATACATGTCCCCAAAAGAAATATTGCTTAGGAAGCTGCAAATTATAGAAATTGACCCATGCTACCCCTACAGCAACTGTTTCCACAGTAACAATAATCAAAGCCATTAAAAATGTATATATTCTTTTATACCATTCTCGTTTATTCATTTGACACCTCATCTTTTACCGAGTAAACGCAATAATAGAGCACCCGGCATTCCCAAAATCAAAAATACGAGGGGTAGCGTTGTCTCAGCAAATATTTTTCTATTTAATCGCCAAGAAAAACATATATAGTGGCTAATGTATTTTAATTTTAAAAGTGAAACTTCCGTAATTCGTGCTCTCTGCTCATAATAAAGATACCATGCAACAGGATTTTCGTCACGCAGTTTCTGAACACAATCTGTATAACCATCATTTCTAAGTTCACATATCGTCAATATCCTTGGCATAACCTTTAAGATATATTCTTCATCTATCTTATCATATATGTAGTCTTCCGGTACATATTTTTCTCCGCTGATTTCAGGAAACAGATAAGACTTCAAAATATCTGTTCGAAATATAAGAGTAGTCTCGCCCTTGAATCCCCTCTGATATAATCCCCTTAGTGTGGAAAAATCAACATCTGGAAATTGCGAGCCCGATAACGTGTCCAAAGGGCTTTTTCCCTTATGGGCTACTACTCCAGCAACCTTATTTTTATCTGTCAGACCACACCTCAAAATGTCCTCCCACGATTCTGCAATCAACTCAATCGCATTCTCTACTAGATAGTCGTCTGAATCAAGACAAAAAAACAACGTAGTTGCTGCATGCGCGACTCCAATATTATGTGCGCGCATTTTACCTCCATTTTCACAGTATATATATTGAATTGCAATTTTCTCATCTTTCATCCATTGCCTGACAAATGCGCTGGTGTCATCCTCCGAACCATCATCGACAATTAACCAGCAAAAATTCTTGCTGGTTTGATTCAATAGACTATTATAAGCACGCGTAAGCAATTCTCTTCGATTGTAGGTCGGTGTAAATACTGTTATAAGCATATTCTCCCCCTATCTCAATCCAGAATAATCAATCAGTTCAAAAGTGACAGGCTCTAATAAATCATAATGAAATATTGTATGATTCTCTGTATTTGCTACCACGCGAAACCCTGCTTGCTTAAAGTAGGGTATAATAGCATTATCAGATGATATCACCATATACTCTGTATTCGTCATATCTAGTGCCCTTTTAAAATTCTCTGCCGTAATATCCTGATATCTGACTAGTAAAGCCAATAGTATATATTGTGGATTTGTCTCATCTTCTAGCATTTCTTCTGTGTATTCATTACTGACTGCATAGATATAATCTTCTCTATTAATGGTTAAAAGAATAGAGGGATCATATTGGCGCATCTCCATATTATAATAATACTCCATTAAAGCCTTAGGAAACTCTACTTCAGAATCCTCGTGAATAATATTTGATATCTCTATCAACTCATCAGACACTTTATATATATTTGGTGCCTGCTCGTATCCATTCGCATAAATAAAATTACCTGACAAACATAAAATTGCAAAAATAACGACTGCCACAATTCCGTTTTTTACTTTCGTTTCCTGTAGCATTAAGAGTCTTGTACATACATAAGGAATTACTATACTAATAGGAGCGAGCCAAAAAAAGCGATAATATTCCTTATTCACATCAAATATCTGATTCAGAATAATTGGAAAAATCGGATTATAAACAGACAGAAACAGCAAAGCTGCACTCGGTAGAAACATTAATTTTTCTTTTTTCGTTCCTGCAACCGCGACAAAAAACAATGCTGCAATATAGAGCAAAAAATATGCACAGCCGTCCGTATAATATTCTAAACATAATTGTAAATAACGTAAGCCAGTGTCAACTACATTCAGCGTCTGCATCTGCCATTTCTCCTTTTTATTTAATAGGTATGAATTACAAAATAGCCCTTAACATATGCTACATAGATCAATGTCATTACGAAACCCGGCAAGATACAGGCGATATATTTGGGTAAAATTTTAATATCTTTTTTGATAAAAATAAGAGGTAGCATAAAAACCGACAATGCCGCTGGCACAAGCATATTAGCTGATGAAGAAATAGTGGTGGAGCCAAAGCATACAATAAACAAATACCACCATATTCTTCTTCCATTATGTTCCTTAAGCAATAGCATATACAAATAAGCAATCATAACAAGTACCAAATTAGCTACTACCGCTTTCCCCTCAAAAGTTCTGGTAAGTAGGAAATTGTGAGAAGTATATATTGTAATAAAAGTAAAATTTACAAATGTCATAAGAAAAAGCATTATGAATTGGGCTTTTTTATCTTCTCTAAATAATTCCTGTACGACTAAAAAATAAATACATTGAATAATCATAATAATGCTTGCTGTCATTATCGTCTTTGTCTGTATCAAAGCCTTTAACCCTGATAATCTGCATATAACAGCATCATTCATGGAATAGGTCGCAAAGAAATAACGCATTTCAAAATGATCCTGCCACATTCCTGTATAGGGATCATATATATTCATAGTGTCTGTTAATACCGAAGTTGCTACATTTCCCACATAATAAGTCGCATCTAGTGTAAAATTATACGCATTTGTAATTAATAAAACCTGTACCAGACATAATACTATAAATCCCACATAAAAAAGCGGGTTTGCTTTAAGCTTATTCGCTATCTCCCTTGCTTTTGCATACCATCTTCTGCCTTTCAATATTCCAGACAATACCACCATGATAGCAATAACTACCAGCCAAAGGTATGCCAGAGAAGTCAATGTTTGAAATCTAAGCATCATAGGAACACAAAAGAAAAAGAAGATACTGTAGTACAAAAAAAAGCCGATTACAATTGTCAGAGCTAAGGACCATTTCTCATCCTTTTTTCTTACTGTAATCAAAGAACCAAAAGCGATATAAATAATAAAATTTGCACATACACCTAAAAACCCAGTTATGACCTGAAGCATAGCTATATCTCCTTTTATTCAGCCTCTATCTCTTCTTCCGATACCGCATCTGTATTTTCTGTTCCCTTTAATTCGTCTATACTCTCCTGCATGTTTTGCATATAAATTGACATATTATTTATTTTTGTATTCAACTTATAAATAGAAAAAACTGATAATAAAGCATAAATTACAATAACAAGTGCAAGTGTTTTTACATTAATAAATTTACCCATGGTATCCTTCTCCTCTTCTTCTATTGCCAATTCCACCATAAGTGGTTTGTCAGTCCCTTTTATCAATACTACTAAAAGAATAAGTGGCACTATTACTTGTTTTATAATCAGTGTCATGGAAATACAGTCAAATAAAAATATTGTATCCTTTGCCTCAAATGACTGATAACCAAATACGTATAGCAGTAGCACAAAAAGCAAATAAAATACCCAGCTTTTTTTACTTTCACCAAATAATATTTTTGCAATACGATAATAAAGAAAAAATGAGATTACAATTAAGAACAGAGATATTGCTGATTGCAATGTAAAATGAAAAATCGCATTTGTAATCAAAAGAAAGTTTCCATCCACGCTTCGCGAGCTTCCAAATATAATCATTAAAACAAATAGACACGTGATACCACATTCTTTTCCGAATTTGATTCTTTTTGAGTCAGCCTTTTTTATCGATTTTTTTATAGCTATTATACCAGCAAAAGCGACTACAGGAAAAAATGAGTATAGCAAAAGCGACGGGTATAAAAAAAGCTTTCTGATTTTATACTCCTTCTCTATCAAAAAAATGACTAGAACTGCAATTAAAAATAGAACAATATCTCTCATTAAGACTCTCCTCATATACTGACTTAATTATACTAAAAAAATCTTTTTTATTCTGTCATATTCTTTTTAGGCTCAATACAAATCGTATTTAAACCATAATACATTGCTATATCCCTATTTGGCCAATTATCTGGCTCCTCTTTCATATCTTCCCACGCACTTCTATCCGCTTTTTTTACTATTTCATCTAAAACTACGTCCCTATTACCTTTTTCATATTCTTGCTTTATAAATGTTTCTCTGCGGGAATTCTCAATATATATGTGCATGGTATCTAATAATGTCAAGTAATATTGAAATGCAAAAACAACCAGTATTCCTGCACATAATGCACGGAGCTTATCGATTTTCAGTTTTTCTATAAAAGGGGGTAACAATGCCACGCATGCAATTAGCGCAAAGATAATACCCGAATACATTGCTCGTATCGGGAAATATGGAGAAAAAATCATGACAAAATGGCAAGCTATTGAAATAGCAATAAAAACGAATGGTAATACTATTTCTCTGCGACTCAATTTCATAAAGATAAACAATGCATATAATGTAACAAACGCCACATAAATCATCATACTGTTATGATACATCAAATCCACTGCGTTCGTAAATCTTGCCTCTAGTGTAATCAAATCATACGCGTTTCCACCCATAGCAGCAGTCCTGATTGCATTACCTGGCGCACGTATCTGAATAAATAGTCCAATTACGATTCCTAAAAAGCCAATATATACCCACTTTGGTATTTTCTCTTTTTCTATTTTTAATAAAATCACAACGCAAATAATAAACAGCGCACATCCACCAGATATTGTCTCATTGCACCACCCGGCAATAATACCAAAAATAAACCAGAGAATCCAAACTTTTCTTTGTTGCAATACATCTTTCCCGTTTAAAAGATATCGATAAGGTAAGGCAAACATCAAAGCAACCACTGTTACCCACAGATAATTACATGCGCCTGACATCCAGAGCATCGTCTCTCCATAACTTGGAATCAAAAACCATAATCCCATGCTAATTAAAAATAGCAGATATACATTGATCTTTTTATCCGCAAATGCCATTCTATAAATCAGTATCACCAAAAACACAAATATAAAGCTTGTTACCACATTATAAACTGGCTTTCCAATCAATAAAAACGGTTGCTGAAAAAAGAAAATCACGCTGCGTCCTGACCAATTAAAATAATGATGACTTAAAGAAATAATCATATCTCTTAGGCCCGCAATTCTTGTACTTGTTCCATACACAAAAGAATATGTATAATCATCTGTCATCATCGGTGTAAAACAATTTAGTAAAAAAAATGGCAAAAAAATACAAACCACTATCGCAAGAACGCTCTTTTTTACATCGTTTTCCATAACAATACTCCCTATAACAAGGTAAATACTATTTCCTAAAAGCAGAAACCTTCGCTCCACAAAAATGGAATGTCACAATTTCGCTTCCTTCACATTTTCAACAAACCATTGATACGCTAATTGAATGCCTTCCACCAAATCCACTTTATGGCTCCAGCCTAATCCATGCAGTTTATCAACGTTAGTAAGCTTTCTCGGTGTTCCATCTGGCATCTCACGATTCCATACAATTTCACCCTCAAAACCAACTTTCGCCTTCACCGTCTCTGCCAATTCTTTAATGGTTACTTCTTTACCTGTTCCTATATTTACATGCTGCTCACCACTATAATTTTCTAATAAATAAATACAGGCATCTGCCATATCATCTACATATAAGAACTCTCGAAGAGGAGTACCTGTTCCCCACAATTCTACTGTCGATGCCTTGTTTACTTTTGCTTCATGAAATTTTCTAATCATAGCTGGCATAACATGCGAGTTATTTAAATCATAGTTATCATGCGGACCATACAAATTTGTTGGCATACAACTAATAAAATCATCGCCGTATTGTCGTTTATAGAATTTGCACATCTCAAGACCTGCTATTTTTGCAATTGCATATGCCTCATTAGTTTCCTCCAGTAGCCCTGTCAATAAAGCATCTTCTGGAATTGGCTGAGGTGCCATTTTTGGGTAAATACATGTGCTTCCTAGAAAAAGAAGTTTCTTAACACCATAAACATGTGCACTGTGTATGATATTATTCTGAATCTGCATATTCTCATAGATAAATTCGGCCGGCATTACATCATTTGCATGGATTCCACCTACCTTTGCCGCTGCAAGCACAACGTAATCTGGTCTTTCTGTTTCAAAAAAATCGCGAACGTCTGCCTGTGATATGAGATCCAGTTCTCTATGTGTTCTGCATACTATATTTTGATATCCTTTTTGATTTAAGTTTCTCATAATAGCAGAACCCACTAGTCCACGATGTCCCGCCACATAAATTTTTGCATTTTTATCCATAATTAACCTCTGCTTCTTTTACTGATTACTGTTTCTGTATTCTTCGGCGCTCATACCAGCGATTTCCTTCATATCTGCGTCTACCATCATGGACACAAGACTCCTAAAATCAACTTTCCTCTTCCATCCGAGTTCTTTTTCAGCCTTAGAACAATCGCCCCACAAAAACTCAACCTCGGCAGGTCTGAAATATCTAGGATTAACATCTACCAAAAGTTTTCCATTCTTCTTATTATAACCTTTCTCGCCAACACCTGCACCTTTCCAGTCAATTTCTATTCCAACCTCTGCAAATGCAAGCTCTACAAATTCACGAACTGTATGTGTTTCATTCGTTGCAAGAACATAATCGCCTGGCTTATCCTGTTGAAGCATTCTCCACATGCCTTCCACATAATCACCTGCGAAGCCCCAGTCACGCTTTGCATTCAGATTTCCAAGCGACAATTTTTCTCTTTCATCAGCCATAATAGCCGCAACAGCTCTCGTAATCTTACGTGTTACGAAGGTCTCTCCGCGACGTGGTGATTCATGATTAAAAAGAATACCGTTACAAGCAAATAAATTATACGCCTCTCTATAATTAATTGTAATCCAGTAAGAATAAAGCTTAGCTGCTCCATATGGACTCTTTGGATAGAAAGGTGTCTTTTCGCTCTGCGGTGCTGTCTCAGGAAGTCCTCCAAACAGCTCCGAAGTAGAAGCCTGATAGAATTTGCAATTCACACCACTTTTTTTAATGGCATCCAGTAATCTCAGTGTTCCAATACCTGTCGTTTCTGCTGTATATTCTGGAACCTCAAAAGATACGGCCACATGAGATTGTGCTGCCAGATTATATATTTCTGTTGGTTGAATTTGTTCAATCAATCGATTTAGATTACTGGAATCCGTCAAGTCTCCATGATGTAAAAAAAGTGTCTTATCCCTGACTTCTCTGTCAAAGTACAAATGATCTATTCTTTCGGTCGCAATACTACTATGACGGCGAATAATCCCATGTACTTCATACCCTTTTTCTAGAAGTAGTTCTGCAAGATATGAACCGTCCTGCCCTGTAATACCCGTTATTAATGCTACATTTCTCATGTTTTATCTCCTTATTCTTTGCGTTTATCATATTCTTTATTATCGTAATTTATTTCTATCAGTTTGTTATACATTCAATTATTATATCAAAATCTCACTTAATAACAATAACATTATTGCATATTATGATTCAATATAGTAAAATTGATTATTAAAGCGCCTTCACAATATGAAAGGAAAGGATTTTTCTTATGAATTTCATTCAAGAGTTATTAATCAATAAATTATTCTGGATTTCCGTTACCGGCTGGGCTGTTGCCCAGGTTTTGAAAACCTTTATTAACCTTGCCTTTACAAAATCTTTCGACCCTGAGAGATTATTTGGTTCAGGTGGAATGCCTAGTTCCCATTCTGCTACCGTATGTGCCTTAACAACCGCAACAGTTCTACAATATGGCGCCTCCTCATTTCAGTTTGCCATTACTGCAGTGTTAGCTATTATTGTAATGTACGATGCTGCGGGTGTACGCAGAGAGACTGGTACACAAGCCGTTGTTCTCAACAAATTCCTAGATATGTTCGCACATATGGATAATGCATTTACGGAACAATTTACAGAAGAGAAGTTAAAAGAGCTAGTCGGTCATACCCCCCTGCAGGTTAGTGCTGGTGCAGTTTTAGGAATTTTAATTGCCTTAATTATGTATCCCTTATTATAGATTATTGAAAATCTCTAATATATTCGGCAATGGCTGTTTCCCAATCAGCCATTTGAAAATCACTGGTTAACCGTAGCATATAGTTGTCTAATACAGAATAGGCAGGCCGCTTCGTTGGGGAAATATATTCTTCTGATGTAATTTCATTGACCATAGTATTCTTGCCTGACAATCTGAATATCTCTTTTGCAAAATCAGCCCATGAACATTGACCTTCACATGTTCCATGAAATAGTCCGTAGTTTTCAGTTGGTAAAAGGTAAGCTATCATTTTGGCAAGTTCTGTGGCGCTGGTTGGTGTCCCAAACTGATCTCCCACCACCCTGACTACATCGTTCGTCTCGGAAAGCCGAAGCATCGTTTTTACAAAATTCTTTCCTTCTCCATACAGCCAAGCCGTTCTGATCATAAAATAGTCTTTCGCAAACTCTCTTACAAAATTTTCTCCTGCCAGCTTAGTCGCACCATAAACTCCTTGTGGATTCACCTGATCAAATTCTGTATATGGCGAATTTGCATCTCCAGAAAATACATAGTCTGTAGAAATATGCATTAGCTTTGCACCTGTTTCAGTTGCGGCAATGCTCAAATTACGTGCTCCCACTGCATTTATCATATATGCAGTATCTTTGTGTGTTTCGCATGCATCTACCGCCGTATATGCTGCACAATTTATGATAGCATATGGCTTTTCTTTTTTTACGAAATTTAATACTTCTTCTATATTAGTAATATCTAATTCCTTTACATCCGCACTCCCCACATCTGTATTGATAAGCGAGAATTCGCTACTATTCTCATACTGTTTATTAATTGCACGGCCTAATTGTCCATTACAGCCTGTTACAATAATCTTTTTCACTATTACACCTTCTTTCACTATTCATAGTATTACTTTATATAGTATATCGAATTTCATACTTTTTTTCAAGGATAACAGTCGTAAGATTTTGCAATACGTAATGACTCCTTTTATAAAATATGCTATACTCTAGTAAATTATTTAAAATCTAATAAATGAGGTCTATGTCAATGAAAAAATTCCTAAACAATAAACAAACACTAATTATTTTTGCAATTGTCTTTCTTCATTTGCTGGTTACATTTTATACCGATAAGTTTATTTTTGTTGTTTCTCCTCTTACTAACCTCTCTGATTATATAATATGTAAGATACTCTTATCTGTTCTACTTTTCTTTCTATATAGAACTCTATATCGTGCTTTTTTTGATAAAAACAGAAAAGAGTATCCAGAGTATCAAATAATCAAGTATGCTCTGGTTTATTTAATCCCTGTTATATTGATACTGGTCATTAAGTTGCCGCAAGGTTTTTTAAGCAATGACGAGAATCTGATATTTGAATCCGCTGTTAATTTGCAGCACTACACATGGTTCTACTATATTACTACCTATTATTATATTGTTTCTTTAATGGTAATTCCCAGTTGGATTGGGCCTATTATTATAAAGGTCTTGATTCAAGTAATTGTTGTTGGCTATGTTACCTATCGGCTTACAAAATATCTGGGTATTAAATATGGCAAATTTTCCTATTTGCTGTTTTTGATGTATCCTGTTATTGCCTATACAACATCTGCTCACAGACTTCCCATTTATTTTCTGCTCTATTTAGTTCTTATTAGTACACTGCTATTTGATTCACTTGAACATGTCTCACTAACAAAAACACGTTCTTTTTGGCTGCTTTTCTTATGTGCCGTGCTGACACAATGGCGAACTGAAGGCATATATTTGGTGGTTCTTATTCCCTTACTTTTATTTCTTGTATATAAAAATATACGTTCCAAAAAAGCTGCTTTTACTATCCTTCTTGGAGCATTACTCTTACAATATATTATTTCTATTCCGCAAAACGGACTCTTTGCAAGTGAAATGGGCGCCGCTGCCGATGACAGAATGAAGCCATTTTATGCTTATACTATAACCAACATGTATCGAAATGGATTGGATTATGAAACAAATAAAGAAGACTTGGATATCGTAGACCAATATCTTTCTCTTGCTATGATACAATCAATAAATGAGTATTATGGAGATATTAATTATGAAGACGTGCTTATTTTATATAAAGAAGGATTTGTTGGCGTGCGTCCGGAGGCAACTGTTGCAGAATTTTTTGATTATGCAGCAGCAATAAAACGTATCTGCCTTCATAATCCAGATGTCTTATTTCGAACAAGATGGGGTGTTTTCTGTTATGCTGCACAGCCATATCATATCACTTTTGAAGGCTTCCGTATTAAATCCCTTGCGCATCTAGGCATTAGTATTATAAAAACCATAGCATATAATCTGTTCATTCCCTGTATGATTATGATTGCTCTTTTCGTATATTCGCTTATAAAGAAACGATGGTTTACCTTTTTTGTGTCAGGCGGTTTAATGATGCATTGGTTTATCGTATTTCTTCTCGCACCTGCCTCCTATTTCAAATATTATTTTCCAGTCTACATAATAGCCTATTTTTACCTATTCCTAATTGCTCTGCAAACGCTATATAACTATAGACATAAAGAAAGTACAATCAATTTTCTTTCATGATTTATGAACATTTATAAACATATACTGATTGATTCAAAAAGGCACATGTTGTACATGCGCCTTTTATCATACTTCGTTTTTATTTTTTACTTATTTAATAGACCCAATCGATTAATCGCACTAAAGATTGCTCTTACCGATGCTCTGGTAATATTGGAGCTTACTCCGACACCATATGTCGTACTGCCATCTTCAGCATTTAAAAGATGTATATATGCTGCTGCCTGTGCATTCGAACCACCTTGCAAAGCATGCTCTTCATAATCTAATACTTTTATGTTAATGCCCAGCACTTCATTCAAGCCACTCTGCACTGCATTGATAGGTCCATTACCAACTGCCTCAAAGGATTTTTCTTCTCCATAATAAACATAACTTAGTGTTATCTGTGTATCTAACTCAGAATCGTTTGCATCACTTCGATCGTCTACTTTTAACTTTCTGAAATGCAAAGGTTCTTTCATATCAATATAGTTTTCTTTAAACGCGGCCATAATCTGGTCTGGTGAAACTTCTCCCTGCTTCTCGGATAAAGCCTGTATCACCTTTGCAAATTCTTTATGCATTCCTTTCGGTAGCTTAAATCCAAAATAGGTATCCATGATAAAAGCAACCCCGCCCTTACCAGATTGTGAGTTAATACGGACAATAGGCTCATATTCTCTGCCTATATCAGCCGGATCAACAGGAAGATACGGTACACGCCAGGTTTTGCTATCTCTATCTCGCATTGCTTTTACGCCCTTATTAATAGCATCCTGATGAGAACCTGAAAATGCGGTAAATACCAGTTTACCAGCATATGGATGCCTTTCATGAACCGGCATCTTACAGCAACGCTCATATACCTCAACAATTTCGGCAATATGCTCAATATTTAATTCTGGATTGATTCCTTGCGAGAACATATTAAATGCAATATTTAAAATATCAATATTACCCGTTCTCTCTCCATTCCCAAACAATGTACCCTCGACCCTGTCAGCTCCTGCAAGCATCGCCAGTTCTGTAGCAGCGATTCCTGTGCCGCGATCATTATGAGGATGCACGCTTAAAATGATTTTTTCTCTATCCTTAAAATGCTTATTCATCCACTCAATACGGTCTGCATATACATTAGGTGTTGTTATTTCAACAGTAGCTGGGAGATTAATAATAATAGGTTCTTCCTTTGTAGGCTCCCATGCCTCCTGTACTGCTGTACATATAGCAAGCGCAAAATCATCCTCCGTTCCCGTATAACTTTCAGGCGAATATTCAAGTGTTATCTTGCCTGGGAAGTCCTTTGCTCTCTTTTTCACCATATTGGTTCCATCAACAGCAATTTGAATGATTTCTTCTCTAGACATTCCAAATACAACATCTCTTTGCAAGGTCGAAGTAGAATTATAAATATGTACAATAACCTGCTTGATTCCTTGTACTGCACTAAAGGTCTTATCAATTAATTCTTCACGGCATTGTGTTAAGACCTGAACCTTAACATCATCTGGTATCATCTTGCGCTCTACCAGCTGACGCAAAAAATCATACTCAATCTGTGAAGCAGCTGGAAATCCAATTTCAATCTCCTTAAATCCCAATTTGATAAGAAGCGCAAACAATTCCATTTTCTCCTCTACAATCATTGGGTCAATCAATGCCTGATTTCCATCTCTAAGATCAACACTACACCAAATAGGTGCTTTACTAATTTCTTTATTTGGCCACTCTCTTTCCGGATATTTTATAACCGGAACTCTCTGATATCTTCTGTAATTTAACATATTCTATTCCTCCATTTTGCTTATGTTGTGTATTTCTCGGGTCAAATTAGCAAAAGGTGCACAAACCCCGTATTTCATGTGCGCCCCCTGATGCTTTCATAAGCATTGGAGTCGATAAATCACACTATATTTCACTATAATTAATAACTTCTTGCTGATTACTCTTTTAGCCCCATTTAATCAACCTCTTTCTTGTTTAAGCAATAATTTTATTTTTTAGTATAGCATTTTTCATATAGAAATGCAATTTAAACAAAAGATCTCCTCTTTGTGAACTTTCCTTTACCACAAATCTTCCGCCGCCTCATTTGGTAAAGCTATTCTATTTAATCTCATATTATCATTAGCCTTAAAATAAGCTGCATCTACATATTTCTGCAATAAATTATCATACACTAAAATACTAATTCCTTCATCATCGGTATTGTATTCCGTACCATCTAGCTTTATTGATACACTTTTTGCATCTACCGTCTTTGTTATGACGAGTTCAGATTCCTTACCCAATTTCATTTCTTCCTGATAAGTATCCTCCAAAAAGTAATTTAATATTTTCCCGCCGCTAAAAATAACGGTACCTTCTGTCATCAGGGCAACATCTGATATCTCCATTTCTGTATAAGCCTTACGTGAAAGCTCATTCATTTGCGAAGTTGCAGCCGTTCCCTGTACATTTATTACAATCGTGTAATTCTTTTTCTGCATCTGTGACACAAGTTCTAGATATCCACTGTCATTGTCAATTATCTCTAATTCATTATTTAGTATATTATGCGTCCATAATTCGCCACATAGCTCCCATGATTTGTAATCAGCTTCTCCTGTTCTGTCAGGAATATCATAGTTCGACTTCAAAAATTCACCCAAATACTTTGTGACTTTCTCGGCGCCAGATGCATTTAAATGCTGTCCGTCGACCGTATCCGTAGAATAATCAATCCCCAGCTCCTCCTGCTTGCGATAAATTTCCAAAAATAGTACGTCATTCTCTTCAGCAATCTTCTTTGCAGCATTCACAAGGGCTACATCACTCTCAGATAAATAGTGACGCGGCATTGTATAGAAAAACAATGCACTATTATTTTCTTTTGCTAATGCAATTATTTTTCTGTAATACTCTTCCACCTTAGGATTTATCGTCCCGATTACCTGTGTGTCAGTTAATTCATTATTTGGATATACTTTTTTACCTGCCTGAAAGCTCATGGCACCTTTTAAGTAATGCTGTTCAACATTCCATGGGAATTTCAAAAAATCTGTTTTCGATAAATTACTGTATCGGTTGTGATAGCTTGGAAAACCTAAAATCATTTCAACTCTGTCTTCCTCTGGCACAGAAACCTGAATTGCATCCCACTTATTTTTTGACCATTTCATTCCTGAAAGAGATTTAATCTGAGATGTGTGACTTCCATATTCATCCTCCTCCATCAATTGGTAACATTCCACACCGATTACCTTGGGATTTTGATATTCCAATGCTTCCTTCAGATAATAGTATGTCAACCACAATGACTGCGCTGCAGAACCAAGATCATAAGACGCTATTCCGTAATCATTCCATAAAACTGCAGGGCTTGTATCAAAGTACATGATACTGCTTCCCAAAAATAATACGTCAACTGAATCCTCCTCCAGTGCATAAAACTCTTCAAATGAATTTTCACCCGGGATGTATCCGAATCTGGTAATACCGTTTAAAAGGTAGAGCACTGCAATCAGACATATTATAAAAAATGTCCCTTTTGCGATTTTCTTTATCATTTTCTCTCCTCTTTCTACTAAAACTGAAAATAGATGAAGTCCTGCGCTGAATACATAGGACCATAGACTCCAAACAGGAAGATTGCTCCTATCGCGCCTATATATATTATCCATCTAAACCAAGTGTTTTGCTTTAAAAAAATATTTCTAAGTCCATCTTTTTTCATCATCTTCATACAATCTATAATAAACAATACTGCAATCGCTGCCATTGCAATCCAAAATTCAACTTTATCAAGTCCCCATGTGTATAGACTACCGTCAAATAAACACCACGGATCAATGTTTTTAATTGCATTTTTCAGCATTCCCATGGCCTCTCCAACACTTTCTACTTTAAAAAAGATCCATGCAAAATCTACCAAAATAAATGTAATAATCATCTGGCCGATGCGAAAACTCTTTGCTTCTGTATCTACTTTAAAACATTGCAAACACCATTTTCTAACAGGCATCAGCAGGTTCCCTGCGATCTGATATAATCCGTGTAGCCCGCCCCAAATAACAAAATGCCACGCTGCTCCATGCCATAATCCACTCAGCAAAAATACAATCATAATATTGATATATTTTCTCCCTTTAGAGCACCTGTTACCTCCGAGCGGAATATAGACATAGTCTTTAAACCATGAGCTTAAAGATATATGCCATCTTCTCCAAAAATCCGAAATATTTGTCGCAAAATAAGGCGTATTAAAATTCTTCATAAGTGTAATTCCCATTATCTCGGAAGCACCAATTGCAATATTCGTATAACTGCTGAAATCGCAATAAATTTGAATCGTAAAGAAAAATGTGGCCAAAATAAAAGCTGAAGCTCCGTGAGATTCGTGATTCGTATATACATAATCAACCAGAATTGCCAATCGATCTGCAATTACCATTTTCTGAAAATATCCCCAGAGCATTAGTATCAAACCACTCGTAATGCGCTTTGTATCCCATACTTTAATTTTGTCCATATTTCTAAATTGTGGGAGCAGGCTATTAGAACGTCCTATTGGTCCTGCCGCCAGTTGTGGGAAAAATGATACAAATAATGCATATCTAACAAAATTCTTTTCTGCTGGAACGTCGCCTCTATACAAATCTATGATATAGCCTAATGCTTGAAAGGTATAGAAAGAAATACCTATAGGCAAAATAATATCAAATGGCATTTCTATCATTGGTCTCTGCACTTTATTCAATACGCTATTAATCGTATCTAACGCAAACCCTGTATACTTAAAAATAAACAAAATAAACAAATTTATAACTAATGCAATAACAATGCATCTCTTTTTTACTTTTTTCTTCTCATTTTCATCTTCTAAGCCATTAGCCTTGTCCAATACAATTCCACAGCTATAGGTAACAATCGTTGAAGATAAAATCAAAATTGCATATTGAGGATTCCAGCTCATATAAAAATAATAACTGGAAATAAGAAGCCAAACATAACGTAATTTAGCAGGTATAAAAAAATAGATGAATAAGACCACTGGAAAAAATAAAAGAAAATAATAAGAATTAAATTGCATAATTGCTCTCCAATCTAGACATGGTAATACTATCACGTTATAAAATAAAAATCAACTTTTCAAAAAAGAGGAATCGATTTCTTTGAAATCGATTCCCTCTCTATTCACCTAATCCGTTTTCTATTGCTTCTACTAACGTCTTTAATGCCTTATCTTCATCTTCGCCCTCACAGACAAATTCAACTTCATCTCCACATTTTACGCATGCACCCAGTACACTTAAAACGCTCTTTGCATTTGCTGTACTCTCTCTAAAACTAAAAGTGATTAAAGACTTGAATTGCATTGCTTCCTTACAAAGAATTCCTGCCGGTCTTAAATGCAGACCCGTAGGATTTTTAATAACCACCTTTTGCCTTACCATTTTCCCGCTTACCTCCGTTCTATACTGTTTTTCTGCGGTTCTGCAAAGCAAACATACTTTTTGCCTTGTTTCTTATCGTATTATATCATTTTATGTATTTTATCACAAGTAATTTGCTCTATTTTGCATATTTACTATACAATTTCTCCAATTTTATAAAACAACGTTTTGAATTAACTCCGCTAATTTCTTTGCCTCATCTTCTATAACAGTCTGCTCTTTTCCTTCTATCATTACCCGAACAAGTGGCTCTGTACCAGATGGACGAATCAAAACGCGTCCCTTCCCAGCAAATTTTTCTTCTAATTGTGCTATTGCGTTTGCAATCTCAGGATACTCCATAAAAGACTCTTTCTTATGATTGGGTACCTTTGCATTGACGAGAGCCTGTGGCAGAACCTCCATAATATCCGTCAATTTGGATAAAGGCTTTTTGCTCTCAACTAATACTTCCAGCAGATGCAAGGCACTTAATAATCCATCCCCCGTTGTGTTTTCATCCAGAAAGATAATATGACCTGATTGCTCGCCACCTAAATTTGCTCCGATTTCAAGCATTCTTTCCAGGACATAACGATCTCCAACCTTTGTCTGCTCAATTTTAATTTTCTTCTCTTTTCCCATTATGAAAAAACCAAGATTACTCATAATAGTCGCCACTATTGTATCATTCTTTAATTTATTTTTCTTTTTCATATGATAACCAATAATAGCCATCAGTTCGTCGCCGTCAACCTGCTTGCCATTCTCGTCTACAGCCAGCACCCTGTCAGCGTCTCCATCAAAAGCCAGTCCTAATGCTGCTTTCTCATATACGACTCTTGCCATAAGTTCTTCCATATGTGTGGAACCACAATTGGCATTAATATTCGTACCGTCCGGATTTGTATGAATTGCAATCACCTCTGCCCCAAGTTCCTTTAATGTCTCAGTGGATGTATAATAAGAAGCACCCTCTGCACAATCAATTACAATCTTAAGACCTGCTAATTCTACAGGGACTGCTTTCATGGCATGATTGATATACTCTTCTCTTGCATCATTTCTGTATTTTATTTTTCCAACACTCGTGCCCGTCGGAAATAAAATGCCATCCATATTGCTATTTATATAACCCTCTATTTCATCCTCTATTTCATCAGAAAGCTTATATCCTTCTCCATTAAAAAACTTTATGCCATTAAATTCTACAGGATTATGTGACGCAGAAATCACTACTCCCGCATCCACTTTATATTTACGCGTCAAATATGCAACCGCAGGTGTAGGAACCACTCCCACATAGACTGCATTTGCTCCCACTGAACATATCCCTGCCATTAAAGCATTTGCTAACATATCACCCGACATTCTAGTATCACATCCAACCATAATTGTTGGTCTGTGTGAATTGTGTTTTGTCAATGCATAAGCCCCTGCCTGTCCCAACTGCATTGCCAGCATTGGGGTTAATTCTGAATTTGCGACTCCGCGTACTCCATCTGTTCCAAACATTCTAGCCATTTCATTCGTCTCCTGACGTTTCGTTGTTAAGTGGGAAATCCTCTTCTGTTACTTCTTCTCCCATCTTTCGTAAAATAAAACTCATCATTTTTTGTTCTGAATCCGAAATACCTTCCGGATAATTAAACGTAACTTTACCTGTGTATAAACCAGTTAAACTATCCTCTTCCTTGATGTCTGGGTCACCTTGTGGAATCACTTCTCCCACATCAATTACGCCAGTCGCTGTACTACCGTCAAACGCATCAAATGCTTCTCCCAGTCCGCTTACCTTGGCCGGTAGTGCGCCTCCGATATCTGTCAGGATTGCCTCATATCCCTCTGGAATATTAGTAAACGTAATACCCTGCGTTGGAATACTCACTTCTTTTACCTGCAAGACATCTATATAAACTTTTGCTACTACTTCTCCACCAAATGATGGGTCCGCAAATCGAATTCCATCTGGCAGATAATCTGAAATGTTGACTGCTGTTTCAAAAGTTGCATTCGCACCATCAATAGATAATACTTCCTTTGGAATTGATAAAGCATTTATCCCATTCAAAATATTACTCTTCCCTGCTATCGTAACTGTTGCAGGCGTACTTTCTATCAAGCCTGTGGCACCGTAACCATCTGCTGCATTCCCTGATATCGAAAAGTATACCGGTATATCTTTTGTCTGTAGCATTTCTACCGTAACATGAACTGTATCAACACTACATGTTATCATATCGCTTTCCACAAGCTCATCACTTAAATCATATAGTTCTACCTTTGCACTTGTAGATATATCTTTGCTTAAACCCGAAGCATCCACTGTTGCAACAGCCCTGACGATCTTAGAAACAATTGATACCGGCCCAGAAATGGAGGCAATATTCACATTAGATGAAACATCACCTAGGGAATAACCTTGCTCTGGTGTTCCGGTCGCTTCTACCTCAATTGAGAACTGTTTCTTTGCCAGGTCTTCAATAAGCACCTTTAAATTCTTTGTCTTAGGTACTATAGATTCTATCTTATCAGAATACAGCGTTGTTTTCACATCTATAGCAACTGTATCCATAAATGTCATATCCATCATATCCGCTGTTGCTTTAATATTATCTCTTGATAAATTATCAATTACAGACCGCTTTCCCGTTACAACAACACTAATGGAATCACTGTTGTCTAATACTTCATATATCTTCCCTTCGTTGGTAATGGCATCACTATTTTGCACTTCCACAGATATAGGGGAAAATGTTCTCGATATCACAGGATCATCTAAATTTACGACTACCAGCCATAATATACTTGCTGCCAACACTGCGAGAATTTTCAGGCCGATATTATATGTTAGTCTCGTCTTCATCCTTCGACCTTCCTTTCCAAAGAACAAATTTCTTTTCTTCTACTACTTTGTGTTGAATCAACTGTAGCTTCCCACGCAAAAAGTCAGCGTCAATGTTTCGATAAAGTTCCCCTCCAAAAGCCAGTGAAACCTTACCACTCTCCTCAGACACAATAATCGTTAGTGAATCTGTTAATTCAGAAATTCCAACACCCGCTCTGTGTCTTGTCCCAAGATCCTTACTAAGTTCCATATTATCCGATAACGGTAAATAACAAGTCGCAGAAACAATACGGTTTCCGCGTAAAATAACAGCACCATCATGCAATGGTGTATTATGCTCAAATATATTAATAATAATTTGGTTGGAAACAATAGAATCCAGCATGATTCCAGTTCTTTCATACTCCATCAGCGAGTCTGTCTGTTCAATCACAATCAGTGCCCCTGTTTTAACTTTTCCCATTTCAAAGCTGGCTTTTATGATTTCATTGATTGTACGGTCACTGAATAGTTCTCCTGCAACTCGCATATTATCAAATGAAAATAGAGATGAAAAGAAGTTTCTTTTTCCCAGTTGTTCAAGCGCTCTACGAAGCTCTGGTTGAAATACAATAACAGCAGCCATTATGGCAACGCTAAATACCTTAGACACAATCCAAAGAATTGTTGTCATATTAAATATGGCAGCAATCATAATAAACATCAAAATTACCAATATGCCTTTAAGCAATGACCAAGCTTTTGTATTCTTAATCCATGCTAAAATGTGATAGACTAAAAATGAGATGATAATAATCTCGACTAAATCTGTCCACATGATCTTCGGCAATGATAACCATGATATATATTTGTCTGAGAATATGGCTATTTGCTCAAAAAAATGTTTCATCGTCAGTCTTCTCCCATTGTCCTTCTTTCAGTTCCGCGAGGATTTATCCTCTTTACCTTTACAGTTGGCGTTGCCATAGATATCTTAGGAATTGCTTTCACATAGTAATAATATTCGTCATCCTCAAACTGCACATACTCTGTCCGCGAATAGTCAACATTAAAAATGAAGAATTGAAGCACTAAAACAATTAGTACAGAAAAAATGCTTCCTAAAATGATAGCTCCAAAATTGACATCTAAATCAAGAGAAAAATCTCCTATCAATATTATCATAATATTTGCTATTGCACCAATTCCAAGCGCAAGTTTCCACGAATGGTCTAAAGAAAGTCTCTTAATCACATATACCAATATAATTGTAACACCAAAGGCAAGTACCATTAATATCATTTCTTTATTACTCGTTATGTTATCAACAACATATTTAAAATTAGAAGCCGCACTGTCAGATTCTAAATTGCCTAACTGTGTTGCATTATCCTTCACATATTTAAGTATATAATATACTATCGTTCCACATCCAACTGAAACCGCTGACATTGGGTTTCCCACAAATCCCATGGAAAGTGGTATGACGTAGGGAATCTTTAATGCAAAACAAATCGGTGTTAACAATACAGCCATAGCATCTTTTGGTGAAAATCTAAAATATAGAACAAACATTAGTACAAAAACCAAAAGTACCACGATTGCACATTCCAAAGAAAGAGCATACATATGTAATATAACGTAACCTGCTGCAAATATAATAATCATGTTGCTTGGCAGAAATGAACATACCAAAGCTACAATAATGGCAATCGCCGGACTTTTCAGTTTATTCATATAACCAACATTGCCATTAATAATCAGTAAAACAACTAAAGCCATTAAAAACTTCAGTAACGGCAAAATATATACTTCAAGTCTTGCATAAAACTTAATTAAACGTTCTTTTATTACTAATAACTGCGTCATTGTTTGAAGTCCTTTCAAATCATGTAATGGTACATAACTCTATTTTCTGCCTTCTTTTTCATACATAACATATAATTCTCTTAATTGTGAAAAATAAGAATGTAAGCTTTTTTTTGCTTTTGTATAACGATAAGAATATACAATATAAGAAATGAGCATATAGCCAATCAAAATACAGGCATATGTAGTTAATACCGTCTTCAGTAATGCAACAAGATCCATCTTGTAAATATCTTCTAAAAAAATCTCCAGGTCATAATACACATACATGGCAATTACAAGAGCAAAGGCAATCGTCGCACTGATTGCACCTTTTACAACTTGAAAACTAATATAATCACCTCTGAAATAATTACTAATGGGTATTGTTTTCTTTCCCTCATTTTCTTCATAAGCGGCCATTTTAGTCATTAGCCTTATTCTTTCTTCATTCAACATTACATTCCATCCTTATTTAAAAACCGCATTTTGGCAGGATCAGTAGTGCTCTTTTTTTGGGTCGATATGTTTGATGCTGTATGTCTTCCCGCACTCATTAAATCTTTCATTGTCTCCGATTTACACTTGTCACAGTAGCGTCCTGTTAAGATTGCTACGCCGCATATTTCACAAGCAATACCCGTTACTGAGTCCGCAGAAAAAACCAGTCTTTCTTCTCTGACCCATTGGTGAAGCTGCGCAACATCAACATCACACTCCTCCGCGACTACTGTCAGGGGAACAGACTTGTTTTCCTGTATAAAGGCCTTGACCTCCTGGAATTTTTTCTCCAACTCTTCTTTACACGAGGGACAGATGGGTAATCCCGTTATATAATTAAATAATCTGTTACATTTTCTACAATTACGTACGTTCATATATCATTCCTCCTCCAATATCTAATCCGACAGATATCGTAATAAAATAGATTTTTTCAACGCCTGCCTGCTTTAACAATGATGATACTGCATCTATTGTACTTCCTGTCGTATAAATATCATCAATTAAAATGACCGTACTTAATTTTACATCATTTTGTACTATTTTAAAAGCCTTTTTCAAATTATTTTGGCGTTCCTGGCTATTTAATTGTTTTTGTGCTTTGGTTTTTTTATGGCGGATTATAAGATCCGTACAGACGGGGATAGACAATTCCTTTTCCAGTTCTTTTGCTATTAGTTCAGATTGGTTAAAGCCCCTCCACTTTTTTCTGGATTTGTGAAGTGGAATCGGTATCATTGCATCGGCTTTCCACCGTTCAATATCTTTGCTTAAAAAGCGAATCATCTCTTCTGCATAAAATTTTGCATATTCGCACCTATGATTATACTTAAATTGCGCAATACTTTTCTTCATAATCTCATCATATACAAAAACTGCTTTTCCAGCATCAAAGAAGTGTTTTTTAGAGAAACAGTCTCTACAATATTCCTCCTCAGCATTTGCCGCAGAAAGTGGCTTTCCGCATTTTAAGCAACAAGGTCCAACTGCATACTTCACTAACATACGACACTCCGGGCAAGCTTTCTCGCCCTTTGGCATTACGATATCTCCACATATGGGGCAACGTGGCGGAAATAAAATCTCTAAAAGCATATTTCCCTTATCCTTTCTGCAAAACTGGTATATCTTTTTTGCTCATCACTATTATCGATCATCATTTGGATTGTTTTTTCACTTCCAACTAAAGTTACACACTTCTTTGCCCTCGTCACACCTGTATAGAGCAAGTTACGATTAAGCAGCATCTTGGGTCCTGATAAAAGTGGCATGACTACAGCTGAATATTCGCTTCCCTGTGCCTTATGAATGGTTATCGCGTATGCCAACTCTAATTCTTCTAATTGTTTAAAAGAATATTCTACTAATTTATGTTCATCATATTCAACCGTTACCGTTTCTGCATAGTGATTGATCTCTGTAATCATACCCATATCGCCGTTAAATATTCCAAGCCCTTTATCAATCGGAATGCCATACTTACTTCTGATTTCCCATTCCATTTGATAATTATTCTTGATTTGCATCACTTTATCGCCTTCGCGAAAGACACCTTCTCCATACTCTTTTTCTTTTTTTGCAGTTTCCGGGGGATTCAAATACTGTTGCAAAACTATATTTAATCGTTCAATGCCGAGCATTCCCTTTCGCATAGGCGTCAACACCTGAATATCATTATAGGTTGCTCCTACATATTTAGGTAGCTTTTCCTTCACTAAGGTAATAATCACTTTCATTATCACATTAACATCTTCCCGTTCAAGAAAGAAAAAGTCCTTACTCTGGTTATTCATATGCAAATATTCACCACGGTTAATTTTATGTGCATTTACTACAATATCACTTTCGCTTGCCTGTCTGAATATCTTTTGAAGCATAACAACGTGAACTGCTTCAGACTCAATAATGTCTTTCAAAACTGCTCCAGGTCCGACAGATGGTAATTGATTAATATCACCAACCATAATCAGTCTTGTCCCAATAGAAATCGCTCTTAGCAATGCTGAAAAAAGCAAAATATCGACCATTGACATTTCATCAATAATGATTACATCTGCTTCCAAAGGATTTTCTTCATTCCGCTCAAAAATCATGCCCTTACTATCAGCATGTGTATTCCCGTTTATTTCTAGCATTCTATGTATCGTTCTTGCTTCGTATCCCGTCGCTTCTGTCATTCTCTTTGCCGCTCTTCCAGTAGGCGCCGCAAGAAGAATATCAAGATTTTCTTCTTCAAAATACTTTATTATCATATTAATTGTGGTTGTCTTGCCGGTTCCAGGGCCTCCTGTTATAACAAACACACCATTTTGTGCTGCACTTGACACAGCCTCATACTGCAATTGCTCCAGCGCTATCTCAGAATTCTCCTCTAATTTTTTTAATCTGCCTGTAATCTCTTCTTGATTCTCATCTGTCACAATATTTAAGTCATGTAACATCCGTGCACAGTTCAACTCCAAATAGTAATAGGACGTCGCATATACGACTTTGCTTTCGCCGACTGCCTTTATTACCACTTTTTTATCCACCATGAGGTTAAGTAACTGATTCTTAATATATGTTTGTTCCACGCCCAATAATGTAGCCGCTTTAAACAATAATTCATCTTCTGGAAGATATACATGTCCATCAGCAGATGCCTGTAGCAATATATGCAAAATTCCACTTCTGATCCTGTAATCAGAATCTGTATGGATTCCGACCTTTGACGCTATCTCATCAGCAATCTTAAAACCAACTCCCTGAATATCTTCTGCGAGTGCATATGGATTTTCTGCTATGATCTGATAGGTATTTAATGCATACTTATCATATATTTTAACAGCAAGTGTATTAGATATTCCATATTGTTGTAAAAAAATCATTGCCTTTCTCATATCTTGTTTTTCAATCGCCTGTATAGCTATTTCTCTTGCTTTTTTTTCACTGATCCCTTTTACTTCTGCAAGTCGTTCGGGTTCCTGCTCAATAATGCGGAACGTGTCCTCGCCGAATTTCTTAACAATTCTTCCCGCCAAAGCAGCCCCAATTCCTTTCACTGCTCCTGATCCAAGGTATCTTTCAATTGCATGACAGTCTTTTGGTACCATAATTTCATACTTCTCTACTGCAAACTGCTGACCATATAAGGCATGACTGACAAAAGTTCCTTCCGCCTCAATAAATTCGCCCTCTTCAATAAAACGCAGTGATCCTGTACACGTGATTTCTTCTCCTTCAGCAACCACCTGCATCACTGTGTAACCATTATCAGTATTGCGATAAATAATATGCTCTACATATCCTGCTATTACTTCCATCGTTACCTCCATTGATTATGCCTTGGTCGTACTGCCGTTTCCGCGAATAAAAAGCTGAACCAGATTGTAACCATTCTGGTTCAGCCATAACCTTCACATAAAATGCAACCATTTTCTTAAAGTTCGTAATTTCTTTTCATCTGCTCATATAACATCTGTGCGATTCCGTAATCGCCTTGCTCGGAAGCATTCTTTGCATACTCCTGATTTAATGTATCTTCAAAATAGTCCAGCATAGAAGAGGATGATTCATCTTCATCTGCCGATACGATAGTATCTTTCATGTTTTTGAATACCTGCTCGATAAAATATGCCTCAAAATCTTTGCATACGCTCATCAATTCATCATCAGTAGCATTTTCCAGATCTGTATTCAATGTTTTATCTATATTTGATGTCTTTGCATTACTTGCAGTCTGTGCTGTCGATAAGTATGTATCATAAACAGAACTAATATCCATTATCTATACCTCCCTTATCTCCTTAACTGATTTGCCTGACTCATCATATCATCTGCTGCCTGTATCGCTTTTGAGTTCATCTCATAAGCACGTTGTGCCACAATCAGATTAACCATTTCGTCAGCTACCTGCACATTAGAATTTTCTAAATACCCCTGTCTTACCTCGCTGTCTTCAAGTGCTGCATTAGTAGCTTCATTAAGTGCTGCCCCAGATGCTGCCGTCACTTCATACATACTGTCACCAACCTTATCAAGTCCACCTGCATTCTGAAACTGATACAATCCAATTTGCAAACCATTTACCTGTTGAAGATTGTTATTTGCATCTGGATACATTATTTTCCCGCTCGCATCCACTTCTATTTTATTCGCAATATAGCCTGCCGGTAATACAACATTAGCTCCTGTACTGCTTTTAACGGGATTTCCGTCCGAAGTAGTCAGTGTCATTGCACCGCCCGCACCAATTGCCCACCCGAAATTTCCATTTCTGGTGTAGTAAACCTTACCATCATCGCCCTGTACAGAAAAGAATCCTTTTCCATTAATCGCAAAAGCCGTATCGCTCTCTGATGCAATCATACTGCCTTGTGTAAATTGTGAAGTAATCGATGCGTTTCTAACGCCTAGTCCTACCTGCGCACTAATTGGTTTTGTTTCTCCATTTGCGGTAGTTGTTTTTGTCTGTATTGTTTGATACAGAAGAGATTTAAACTCATTCGTCTCCGTCTTATATCCCGTGGTATTAACATTTGCCAGGTTATTAGCAATTGTATCCACATTATTTTGTTGTGCAATCATACCTGTTGCCGCTGACCATAATGCCCTTACCATAACGCTTCACTCCTTTTCGAATTTGCTACTTGCTAAACTTTGCCTACCTGATTAACAGTTGTGTCCAGTACTCCATCCATAGCTTGAATAATCTTCTGCCCTGTCTCATAAGCTCTGGTCACGTTAATCAATTCCACCATTTCCTGCACGACCTGTACGTTTGAAGCTTCCAGGTATCCTGATCGTACGCCAGCATCTGATGCAATTTCCGTAGCTCCTTCTACTGTTTGGTAATAATTTTCTCCATATTTCTCCAAATAATTATAGTCTTCAAAATCTGATATCTGTATCTGAGCGACCAGTGCACCATTCTGATAAATCCCGCCGTCTCTCTCAACAACTGCCTCATCCAGTGGATTTAACTTAATGTGGTTTCCATTTGTATCTAGCAGAAAGTCTCCATTTTTATCTACAAGCTCTCCATTCACATTTAGTGTAAAGGATCCGTCCCTGCTATACATCGTAGAAATGTCCCCATTCTTTGCAGCGAATTCCACATTAAAGAATCCTTTTCCTGCAAGCGCCAAATCAAATGTATTGTTTGTAGAACGAAAAGCGCCTTGCTCATAATCAGTATAATTTTCGCCAATCTTTACACCCAGATTCATATATCCCAAGGCCTTTGGAATATTTGCTTCTGAAGTATCTTTAATTTTATAGGCAAGTACATCTGCAAAAGACTCAGATGTCGCCCCTTCTTTTTTATAACCAGTTGTTGCAGAATTAGCAAGATTATTTGTCAGGATATCCATTCTGTTTTGTTCATTTATCATACCAGTATAGGCTGTATATAATCCTTTTACCATAATATCCTCCTATCAAAAATCAAACCATTCTTATGCACTGGCAAAACCGCTGTCTCATAAAATCCACTTATCCAATATCATCCTTATAGCCTGCCAGAAATTCAACAAACTTACCGGTTCCAATTGCAACAGCCGTCATAGGATCTTCTGCTGTCATCGTATTGATGCCGGTCTTATATGCAATTAAATCTTCCAAACCTCTTAGGAGACTTCCACCACCTGTTAATACAATGCCTCTGTCTGCAATATCTGCTGCAAGTTCTGGCGGCGTTTTTTCCAACACACCGTGAATTGCCTCTACGATTTGAGAAGTTGTTTCTCTTAAGGCTTCCTCAGTCTCTTCGGAGGATACTTTAACGGTTCTCGGAAGACCCGTTACCAAGTTACGTCCTCTTACATCAAGATAATCTACTTCTGGTCTTTTAAATGCTGTACCAATTTTAATCTTCAAATCTTCCGCTGTTCTTTCTCCAATCAAAAGATTATGCTTCTTACGCATGTAACGCACAATCGCTTCATCAAAATCGTCGCCTGCTATCTTAATCGATGTGCTGACAACAGTTCCACCTAGAGAAATGACTGCAATATCTGTTGTACCGCCTCCAATATCAACAATCATATTTCCACATGGTTTGCTGATATCGATTCCTGCTCCAATTGCCGCTGCTATGGGTTCCTCAATAATTGTCACTTCTCTGGCACCCGCCTGATAAGTTGCATCCTCAACAGCTTTCTTCTCAACCTCTGTTACACCACTTGGTACACAAACGCTGACTCTGGGCTTCCGGAATGTCTTTTTCCCAATTGCCTTCTGGATAAAATACTTAAGCATCTTTTCCGTAACAGTATAATCAGAAATAACACCCTGACGGAGCGGTCTTACCGCTATAATATTACCGGGTGTTCTGCCTAGCATAAGTCTTGCATCTTCGCCTATAGCCTTAATCTTATTTGTGTCTCTATCAAAAGCGACCACTGATGGCTCTTTTAATACAACACCCTTACCTCTAATGTAGACCAAAATACTGGCTGTTCCCAAATCTATTCCTATATCTGTATAAACCATTCTATGAAATCCCCTTTCGATTGCCTACGGTTATATATCTATTCAATGTATTCCTGTAAATAAAACATACATATTTTATTATAACCTATAATAGTAGATTATCAATGAATTTATATATATTTTAGTAAAAATTCATTGTTTGACCGATTGAGAATTCCTATACTCCACTTATTATATCGGTCATAATGCTAAATTTAATTATACCAGCAAAGAATTTATAACTTTATTCTTTTCCTTATTCTTTTGCAAGCATTTTTTTAATGAATGCACCTGTATAAGATTTTTTCACTTTTGCTACTTTTTCCGGAGTTCCTTCCGCAATGATTCTACCACCTTCATCGCCGCCCTCTGGTCCTATATCAATGACATAATCAGCCGTCTTGATCACGTCTAGATTATGCTCAATAACCACTACCGTATTGCCGCCCTCTGACAACTGGTCTAAAATTTCAATCAGTTTATGGACATCTGCAAAGTGAAGCCCTGTTGTTGGCTCATCCAGAATGTATATTGTTTTGCCTGTACTTCTCTTACTGAGCTCTGCCGCAAGTTTTATGCGCTGTGCCTCTCCGCCTGAAAGTGTTGTTGACGGCTGCCCAAGTTTAATATATCCTAATCCAACATTATTTAATGTTTCTATTTTTCTACTGATCGATGGCAGATTCTCGAAAAATGACACTGCATCCTCCACCGTCATGTCTAGAATATCATAAATACTCTTGCCCTTATATTTAATGTCCAATGTCTCTCTGTTATATCGTTTTCCACCGCACACCTCACAGGGAACATACACATCTGGTAGGAAATGCATTTCTATTTTTAGAATGCCATCTCCGCTGCAGGCCTCACAACGTCCACCTTTTACATTGAAACTAAATCTTCCTTTTTTATAACCTCTCGCTTTTGCATCAGCTGTCGCTGCAAACAAGTCTCTAATCTGATCAAATACGCCTGT
>CAZAAC010000006.1:37152-44995 GCA_964483155.1 uncultured Lachnospiraceae bacterium
ATTGGAGCGCGGTGTTCTTCCGATTGGTGACTGGTCGATATCAATTACCTTATCTAACAGCTCTATCCCCTCTATCCTGACATGTTTACCAGGTATCGTTTTTGCCCTGTTAAGTGATTTCGCCAGCTTTTTATACAATATCTCGTTTATAAGTGAGCTCTTTCCAGAACCAGATACACCAGTAATACAAGTCATCACGCCCAGCGGAATTTTAACATCTACATTTTTCAGATTATTCTCTGCTGCCCCAATAATCGTCAGCCATCCCGTTGCTTTTTTTCTCTCTGCAGGTACGGGTATCGTAATTTTTCCGCTCAAATACTGACCTGTAATGGAGTCAGGATTATCCATAATATCCTGCGCGGTACCTTCTGCGATAATTCTTCCTCCGTGTTCTCCTGCCTTTGGACCGATATCGACAACATAGTCTGCCTCAAGTATCGTTTCCTCATCATGTTCTACAACAATTAGTGTATTACCTAGGTCTCTGAGGTTCTTCAGTGCGTTGAGTAACTTTCCATTGTCTCGTTGGTGCAGACCGATACTTGGTTCATCTAATATATATGCCACGCCCACCAATCCTGAGCCTATCTGCGTTGCCAGGCGAATTCTCTGTGCTTCGCCACCTGATAAGCTTCCTGTAGCACGTGCAAGCGTTAAATAATCTAATCCCACTTCTATCAAAAATGTAATTCTTGATTTGATTTCTTTCAAGATCTGATACCCAATCAGTTTCTGTTGTTCTGTCAATTCCAGATTTTTCATGAACTCCACTAATTTTTTGATTGGCATAGAGGTAATCTCAAAAATATTTTTATCCCCTACTGTCACAGCAAGTGAAGTCTTCTTCAAACGCATTCCGCCACATTCCTTACAAGGCGTGATTCTCATAAATGCCTCATACTCCTGCTTCATAAAATCAGAGGCTGTTTCTCTATACCGGCGTCCCACATTGCGCATAACGCCCTCAAAAGCCACATCATAAACACCTTCTCCACGCATTCCTTTATAATATACCTTGATTTCCTTTCCATCCGTTCCATGAATCAGCATATGTCTGACATGCTCCGGCAGTTCTTCATAAGGTGTATCAAGACTAAAATTATATTTCTCAGAAAGTGCTCGCAAAATCGCATATGTATAGCTATTCGGATCTGTACAGGATTGCCAGCCCATTACGGTAATAGCACCTTGCGCTATGCTTAAAGAAGTATCTGGTATCATCAACTCTTCATCAAATTCCATTTTATATCCAAGCCCAGAACAAACAGGACATGCCCCAAAAGGATTATTAAATGAAAAGCTTCTCGGCTCAATCTCATCGATGCTGACATTGCAGTCAGGACATGAAAAACTCTGACTAAAATTCATGATCTTCTGATCTACCACATCCACCAAAAGCAGTCCCTCTGATAGTTCTAGGACATTTTCCACTGAATCTGTCAGTCGCTTGCCAATCGTCTCCTTTATGGCAAGTCTGTCAACGACAATTTCTATCGTGTGCTTTATATTTTTATCCAGTTTGATGTCTTCAGATAGTTCATACAAATTCCCATCAATACGTACACGCACATACCCGCTTCTTTTTGCTCGTGTTAATACCTTCTCATGTTCGCCCTTTCGCCCACGTACCACGGGTGCCAGTAATTGAATTTTGGTGCCTTCTGGCAACTGCATGATTTCATCTACCATCTGGTCTACCGTCTGTTTCATAATTACCTTTCCACAAACAGGACAATGTGGAATGCCGATTCTGGCATAAAGTAATCTGAAATAGTCATATATCTCCGTCACGGTTCCGACGGTTGAACGCGGATTGCGATTCGTAGACTTCTGATCAATAGAAATAGCTGGAGGAAGCCCCTCGATGCTTTCTACTTCTGGCTTTTCCATTTGTCCAAGAAATTGTCTGGCATAAGATGATAAAGACTCCATATATCTTCTTTGCCCTTCCGCATAAATCGTATCGAATGCGAGAGAAGATTTTCCGGAGCCACTCAGTCCTGTAAATACAACAAATTCATTTCTTGGTATGTTCAGCGACACATCTTTCAAATTATGTTCTTTCGCTCCACGAATCCGTATATATTGCCTCTCATCCCGATTATTATTATTACTTTTCATAGGTCACCTCAAATGTATCCAGATTAAATAGCTCCTTTGTTTCATTATTTACTGCAAATAAAGAAATCTGTCCTTCTGCCATATACCTTCTTTGTACATTTACAGAAAAATACTGTTCTCCTGCTGCTTTACTTGCTCGTGCAAGCTCGCAGAAATCTGCTTCTAAAAATACATCTCCCGCACGTGCATAGACACTATAGGTTTCTTTCGGATAATCTGTATCCAGGACCCCATCGATCCGTACGATATTTGTTGTATCATCTCTTCTCATAACTAACTTTTTATCTTTGAGTCTTGCCCCGATGGTCGTCATAATCGTATAATCCATCTTCTGCGCTTCTTCTAAATCATTATTATCAGAATAAGGGCTCTCATAGTAATAATTCGAAAAATCTGCCAGCAATGGCATTTCACTTGAAATACTTCTCTCCGCCGTTTCAAAAACCACGACATTTGGGAAAAACAAGTTTACATAATATTGCAGGTAATCATAATTCTGTCTATGTACAAAATACACCTCTTTAAATCTATTATTATAGTATTTTTCGTAGCTGCCAAAATAGCTGTCTACAAATACGAGTAGTATTTCACCATTTTCAACTTCTTCATTTATAAAATGATAATAAAAGGTCATTGTCATGCCTTGTAAAAAATCTGACAGATATTCAGTGGCATCACTACTCTTGTCATTTTTCAAACTGTAGATTGGCACTTTTTCTTCTATTGGAAACTTTGCTATATCAAGAGAATTTACCTCGACAAGTTCCAGATTATAATCCTCCTCTGTAAGAGGTGGAACATCAGGAAACCATTCCCGTATCCTTTTATCAATTAGTTTATGTCCGACCATAGCACCAAACTCGTTCCAATGCGTTGCATCGTATTTCTTATTATATACTACCTCTTCCTCTTTCGCTGCAAGCAGCTCGTTAACTGGAATGATATAGTCCACGTCCGTTTTTTTCAATCTCTGATCCAAATAGTCTGTAACGCTCATATTTTGCTTGTTGACAAAAATACTTGTCGGGAAATATTCACTGTAGATTGTCTTCTTGTCTGGGCATAAAAAGTATAAGAATTTGATATCTTTACTGTCAAGATATTCTTTCGTAAGCGTCAGATAATCTACAAAATCATCCAACATTTTGGTGTCAGTATTCAGACGTTGATATGCTTTAATATAATCGACATCCTTATAAAAAATGTGATCCTCCTGGCCATACATAAATAATGGATGCACCATAACATTAAATAATTTATCATTTAATGCGATATAGGTATTGATTGCTGGCTCCCTAAGACCAATCCGGTCATTGATATAATCCTCTATCAGATTACGATTTTCCAGTCTCCAGGTGACAACTGGCCATTCGGTCAAAGCTTTGTTATCGATTGCAGAAATCTGCGTTTTTTTTGTATTTGTGAAAAGTGCAGGAACTATGAGCAATAGCATAAAGATAGCACAATATACAATATTCAATATTTTACTCTTCAAATCGTTTTCCTGCCTTTCTTAATATTAAAAACACTATATTTTCAAATAGTTAAAACTTAAAATAAATAAACGGATTATAAGTACTGTTCACAACAAATATCATGCTGATTACCAGTAATAATAACAAGACAACTCTTCTGACGACAAAGAACAGGTTTATCGTCTCCTCCTGTTCTGCACTTCTTATCATGTCTCCCACTTTTCCAGTAATTAGTTCTTTCCATGGTATCGCTGCTAAAACTGCAACAATTAACATAAATAACAATTTATTATCCAGGTAGAACCTCGCTGAAACAGCAACATACGCAGGTGTATGCATATGGAACATCACGCCTATATAGTTAAGCGCATCCTGCAAAATAATCGTTTTAAACAGTACCCATCCCAACATAACCACCAGCATCGTATAGATCCTGCAAAGGACTGCGTGTATTTTTTCATTGTGTATCAAGCGGGGAATTTTCTTTGTGTGAAGTAACCGCTCAATTACCATAAATAATCCGTGCCATAAGCCCCAGATAAAAAATCCCCATGCTGCGCCATGCCAGATACCGGTTGCTAAAAAAACAAGCAAAAGATTCACATAGGTTCTCACTTTTCCCTTACGGTTTCCACCAAGTGGAATATAGAGATAATCCCTAAACCAGGAGGAAAGCGAAATATGCCAGCGTCTCCAAAATTCTGTGATGGATTTTGAAATATAAGGATAATTAAAGTTCTCACAAAATGAAAATCCAAAGATTCTCCCTAGTCCGATTGCCATATCTGAATACCCTGAAAAATCATAATATATCTGTAATGTATAGCAGATAATTCCCAGCCAAGCTGTGCCTGTTCCAAGCATGGAATAATCACTCGCGAATATAGTGTCCGCCACAACACCTATAGAATCAGCTAAAATAACTTTTTTTGCAAGTCCGATGATAAATCGTTCCATGCCCTTTGAGAAAGAGCGAAAGCTTGTCGTTCTGTTTTTGAGAGATTCACGCATATTTCCATATCTCTCGATGGGACCAGCCATAAGCTGTGGAAACATCGTAATATAAAGAGCCAGATCAATTGGATTTTTCTGCACAAGACTCTGTTGCTTCCCGTTTTCATCTCGCTTGAAACTTTCTCTGTAAACATCTATTACGTAGGATATACCCTTGAAGGTATAAAAGGAAATACCGATGGGAAGAACAATTTCTGGCAAAATCATATCCCTGCCAGTAATATTACTTATTGTTTCTATTGCAAAAACATAATACTTAAAATAAAACAAAATCCCAAGATTAAATAATACTGTTCCAGCAATAAGCCATTTCCCGCGCCACTGCTGTCTGGTCATTTGACCGTCTTTGTCTCTTAGCGTGAAATCGACCAGCAAGCCAAAGCAATAGTTTCCTAAGAAAGACACTAACATGATTATAATGTATCTCGGCTCACCCCATGCATAAAAAAATAGACTTCCTAAAAGAAGGAAGAGATTCCTTAATTTTTTAGGGAGAATATAGTAACCTATAATCATGACTGGTAAAAAAAAGCATAAAAATATAATCGAACTAAATATCATTTTATCTCTCCGCCATTCTCATTCTTTCCAGAGACCATCTCTCCACATTGACATTGCGTTGCTTTTTCCCGCGCTTAATCAAGCTAACGATTTGTTTCATATATTCAACCGTAACCTTTGAGGATAATTTGGATTCACCTGTTGGTCTAGCCTGAAACTTATAGGGTATCTCCACTACACTTTTATATGTCCCCAGTGCTAATACCTCCACTAGTATTTTCCACCCGATTGGCTCTAAATGGCACTCGCCTTCTATCACTGCGCGTTTAAACATAAACAGTCCACTCGTCGGATCTGTTATTTCTCTAAGGCATGGTAATAAAATCTTTCCGATATATCTTGCAACACCTGAAACCAATTTTCTATAAGGTCCAAGTCCACCGTCTGAGCCTCCTGGAATAAATCTGCTTGGAACACAAAAATCTGCCCCGCTCTCCAGAACAAAATACATCGATCGCAGGATTTGTGGCGGATGCTGTAAATCTGCATCCATTACTGCAATATAATCTCCTGATGCAAGTGAAAATCCTTTTAGAACTGCTGTTGCCAATCCAGCTTCACCAGTACGATGTTCCATCCTCACATTTGGATTTTCTTTCTGCACTGCCAGTATCGCCTCTGGTGTATCATCTGTGCTATCATCTACAAATATTACTTCATATGCAATGCCCCTGAGCGCATAATCTATCTGATTTACAAGATTTCCAACATTCTCCGCCTCATTAAAGGTCGGTACTACTATTGAGACTTTTCCCACGCGTTATCCTCCACATTACTCCATGCTCTGTAACAGCTTTTTCAAAGAAATCATTTTATCACGTAACTCTGCCGCCGCCTCGAAATTTAATTCTGCCGCAACTTTTCTCATTTTTTTAGCCACTTCTTCTACTAGCTTTTCAAGTTCCTTCTTGTCCATAGATTCAGGATCTTTCTCAAATTTCATTTCTTCCTTTGCTACTTCTTTAGAAAGACTAATTAAATCTCTTACTGCTTTCTTAATTGTCTGTGGCGTGATGCCATGCTCTTCATTATATTTCTGTTGTATTGCCCGTCTTCTGTTTGTCTCGCTGATGGCACGCTGCATGGAATCTGTCATATGCTCAGCATACATAATCACGTGCCCCTCTGCATTTCTAGCAGCACGCCCGATTGTCTGAATCAGCGATGTTTCCGAACGTAGAAAGCCCTCTTTGTCTGCATCTAATATTGCTACAAGAGATATTTCTGGTATATCGAGTCCTTCTCGCAGTAGATTAATTCCCACAATCACATCAAAAACATCTAGACGCATATCTCTGATGATTTCGGCTCTTTCCATTGTATCTATATCTGAGTGCAGGTACTTGATTCTAATACCGACTTCACGCATATATTCCGTTAAATCTTCTGCCATTTTCTTTGTTAATGTCGTAACCATGACCTTATATTTATTCTTTACCTCATGGTTAATCTCGGCTATCAAATCATCAATTTGACCTTCTTTAGGCCTTACTATGACCTCTGGGTCAAGCAATCCTGTCGGTCTGATAATCTGCTCTGTTCTTAATAGCTCATGCGTTTCTTCGTAGATAGAAGGCGTCGCTGAGACAAACATCATCTGGTTTATTTTACACTCAAACTCTTCAAAGTTCAAGGGGCGATTATCCATTGCAGAGGGTAAGCGAAAACCATAATCAACCAAAACATTTTTTCTTGAGCGATCACCCGCATACATTCCTCTTACCTGTGGAATCGTCATATGTGATTCATCCACAATGATCAGATAGTCCTCTGGAAAATAATTCATTAGTGTATATGGTGTATCTCCTTCGCCCGTTCCATTCATGTGCCTGGAATAATTTTCAATACCAGAACAGAATCCAGTTTCGCGAAGCATTTCAATATCGAAGTTTGTTCTTTCTGAAATTCTTTGTGCTTCTAATAGCTTCCCTTCCCTTTTAAAATAGTTCACTCTTTCATTTAGTTCTGCCTCAATTACCTGCGCTGCAAGTTTTATTTTTTCCGCCGGTACTACATAATGAGAGGCTGGAAATATTGATAAGTGAAATAACTGTGCTTTGATTTCCGCCGTCATCACATCTATTTCCGTCAGACGCTCTATCTCATCTCCGAAGAATTCCACACGCACTGCACGTTCACTTTCCCACGCCGGAAATACTTCCAGAACATCACCATGCACGCGAAAAGTTCCTCTGTGAAAATCTAATTCACTTCTTACATATCGGATGCCAATCAATTCACGGATTACATCATCTCTGTCCTTCCGCATACCTGGCCGCAATGACACGATCATATTAATATAATCCGATGGACTTCCGATACCGTAGATACAGGATACGCTGGCAATAACAATAACATCTTTCCGCTCTGACAAGGACGCTGTTGCGGAAAGGCGCAGTCTGTCAATTTCTTCATTGATTGCAGAATCTTTTTCAATATAAACATCCGAAGAAGGTATATATGCCTCTGGCTGATAATAATCATAGTAGCTCACAAAATACTCCACTGCATTATTGGGGAAAAACTCCTTAAATTCACTATATAATTGCCCTGCAAGTGTTTTATTGTGAGCTATCACTAATGTTGGACGATTAATTTCTTTAATTACATTGGACATCGTAAATGTTTTACCAGTACCTGTTGCACCTAATAAAGTTTGGTGTCGTTGA